>JBBRMP010000010.1:0-55052 GCA_038230755.1 Cytophagales bacterium
ACGCGGGACCGCCCCAAAGGGGGAATGCTGAAACCAGCGTACTCATACGGCAGCACTTTCCCCTTCGGGGCGGTCCCGCGTCCGGGTTAGGGGGCTACTTCTTCAGCCATTTCGCCGGGTTTACCACTGGCATAGGATAATTGTCGCCGAGGGCCACATCATAGTCAGCTTGTTGCTGCCGGGTCAGGGTCGAGACCGTCTGAATTTTATCGGCGGGGACATGAGCGAGTTCAGGGAGCCAGTGTTTCACGTACTCACCGCGCTCGTCGTAGCGGGCGGCCTGGGTCAGGATGTTGAAATAGCGGTCCTCGCGGGGATCGTTGCCCACACCGGCCACGTAATTCCAGTTGCCCCAGTTGCTACACGGGTCGTAATCAACAAGTAAGCTCTCGAAATAAGCCGCGCCCCACGTCCAGTCGATACCCAGGTCTTTGACCAGAAAGCTGCCAACGTTTTGCCGACCCCGGTTGCTCATGAAGCCCGTGTGGTTCAGTTCGCGCATATTAGCGTCGATGAATGGAATGCCCGTTTCGCCCTCGGCCCAGCGTTGAAACAAGTCGAAATCGTGCCGTCCCTGCTTCTGCATATCGTGTTTAATGCCGCTCGGCTTGAACAACCGTGTGCCGAATTTGAGGGCCACAAACCGGAAAAAGTCGCGCCAGATCAATTCAAAAATCAGCCAGTAGGTCGAGTCGTTGGCCACGCGTTCGCGTTCGTAGCGTTTCACTTCGTGGAAAACAAAACGGGGCGAGAGGCATCCGTGGGCCAGCCACGCCGAAAACTTGCTCGAATAGTCTTCGCCCAGCATCCCGTTGCGGGTGTCTTTGTACGTTTTGATCAGGTCCTTTTCCCAGATATACCGCGCCAGCCGCGCCAACGACATCGTTTCGCCGCCCTTGAACGGCACCGCCGCCCGCACGTCGCTTTTCAGGGCATTGTCGAACCCAAACGTCGCTAGTGTCGGCATATCGCCGGAGTCAACACCGCCGGGCAGTTTCACCATTTCGGGCGTTGAAATCAGCTCGCGCACCTCGGCATATTTCTCCACCCGGTTTCTGAACTGGGTGAAAATATCGGGCAGTTTGGCAACCTCAAACGGTAAATCGCGGACGTGATAGAGCGTACTATTCCAGAACAGTTCAATGTCGATATTGAGCGGCTTCAGCCGTTTCGACAACGCCGATTCCACGTCCGTTTCCTCCGACGTCACCTCCTTACTGGCATAAATAGCCGCCGCGTCTATCTCTTCGGCCATATCTGCCAGAATTCGGCCCGGATCACCCACACGGATGATGAGGTCGGCCCCACAGGCGCGGAGGCTGGCGCGTAAATCGGCTACGCATTCGAACAGGAAATTGGTACGGAAGATGCCCGTCTTTTTCACCCCGATATGGGCCAGTTCGCGGAACTGGCGGGGGTCGAACACGTAAACGGGAAGCACCTGCACGGCATCATCGCAGGCGGCGGCAAAACCCGCATTATCGTGCAGGCGAAGGTCATTTCGGAACCAGTAGAGAATACGGGTATGGTCGGCCATAAAGTGGGCGGTTTAAGTACCCTTTGTCAACCCGTCCACAACCGGAATGTTACAAAAAAAGCGACCTGCCGTTGAGCAGGTCGCTTTCGCCAAACCTTCTTGGGTTTCTCAATACGCCCGAACCACTTTACCCTCCATGAAATTGACGAAGGCTTTGTTGACCACTTTGTTACCGCCGGGGGTGGGGTAGTTGCCCGTGAAATACCAGTCACCAGAGTGGTTGGGGCAGGCAACGTGCAGGTTTTCAACGGTTTGGTAAATCACCGACACCTCGGCTTTCAAGTCGATCACGTCGTTGCGGCGGGGGGTGATGATGTCGGCTACTTTGCGCGAAATTTCGTCGTGGGTAAAGGGGGCGAAGAGGGCTTTCACGTAGTTCTCCTGCGTCGAATTGCCCGACTCGATAGCCGCCACCGCTTGGGCATACACCTCGTCGGCGATGTAGTTCATGCCGCGTTCGTTCAGCAGTTGTAACACCGCCCGGAACGCTACAAAATCCTTCACCTTCGACATATCGATGCCGTAGCAGTCGGGAAAACGAATCTGCGGGGCCGACGACACGATCACGATTTTCTTCGGCTCAAGCCGGTCCAGCATTCGTAAAATGCTCTTTTCCAGCGTAGTACCGCGCACGATGGAATCGTCGACCACCACGAGGGTGTCCACACCTTTCTTGATTACCTCATAGGTGGTGTCATACACGTTGGCCACCATCTCGTCGCGGTGGGCGTCGTCGGTGATGAACGTGCGGAGCTTGACGTCTTTGGAAACGAGCTTTTCAATGCGGGGGCGAAACGAAAGCACCCGTTCCAGATCCTGCTCGAACAGAATACCTTCCATAATCGCCTTTTTGCGCTGCTTGGCCAGGTATTCTTCAATGCCTTCCACCATGCCGAAAAAGGCGGTTTCGGCGGTGTTCGGAATGTAGCTGAAGACCGTGTTTTCGAGGTCGTAGTTCACTTCCTCCAGAATCTGCGGCACCAGCAATCGGCCTAGTTTCTTGCGCTCGTTATAGATATCGGGGTCGGTAGCGCGGGAGAAATAAATCCGCTCGAAACTGCACGACCGCTTCTCGATGGGCTTGATAAACTCATACTCGCCGTACTCGCCGTACTTGTCGATGATCAGCGCATGACCGGGCTTAACTTCCTGAATTTCAGAGTAGTCAATATTGAATGCCGTCTTGATGGCGGGCTTTTCCGAGGCTACCACTACCACTTCATCATCGGCGTAGTAGTAGGCGGGGCGGATACCGGCAGGGTCGCGGGCCACAAATGAGGCACCATAACCAGTCATGCCCACCATCGCGTAGCCCCCGTCGAAGTCGCGGCATGAGCGGTAGAGTACGCGCTGCAAATCGAGGTTATCTTCAATGATGTTCGAGAGTTCGGGGTTTTCGTAGATGCCCTTGAACCGGTCGAACACGCGCTGATTTTCTTCGTCCAGAAAGTGCCCGATTTTCTCCATCACCGTCACCGTGTCCACAAAATCTTTGGGGTGCTGCCCCAGCGAAACCAGTTTGTCGAACAGCTCATCGACGTTGGTCATGTTGAAATTACCCGCCATGACCAGGTTGCGACTGCGCCAGTTGCTTTGGCGGAGCATGGGGTGGCAGTTTTCAATGTCGTTGTTGCCGTGGGTGCCGTAGCGCAGGTGACCCATCCAGACTTCGCCAGTGAAGGCTACGTTTTCCTGGAGCCATTTGGCATCAGTAGCGCGGTCTTTATTTTTCTTGAGGGCCTTGGCAAACTTCTTATTGATCTTGCCAAACACATCCGCCACGGGCTGACTTTCGACCGACCGATACCGGCTGATGTAGCGATGTCCGGGCGGCACGTCGAGCTTGATATTAGCCACGCCTGCCCCATCCTGACCCCGGTTTACCTGCTTTTCCATCAGCAAAAACAGCTTATTGGCAGCGTAGAGGGGGGTTCCGTACTTGTCGATGTAGTATTGATAGGGTTTGCGGAGACGTAGCAGCACAATGCCGCACTCGTGTTTAATGGCGTCGCTCATAAGGAAGCTTTACCCGTTTGGCACCGGCGCAAACCAGCGCAGTTGAAAGTGTACAAAAGCACTAGGGTAACGCCGCCAAAGCCTGAAATCGTTCGAGACGAGCGGCGGTCGTACAAAGATAAGGCTTTGCCAAAGCCTTATCTTTGTCTTATGATTGAGCAATTGGAATCGATACGCGAACGCTTTGATGAAGTGGCCCAGCAGATTGTGCAGCCTGAGGTGTCGGCAGACCCTAAACGCTTCATGAAGCTGAGCAAAGAATATAAAGACCTCGAAAAAATTGTGCAGCAGTACATGGCCTACAGCCAAACGCTGACCGAAATCGAGAATGCCCGGCAGGTAGTCGCCACGGAAAAAGACGAAGAATTCCGCGACATGGCCAAAGGTGAACTCGACGAACTGGTGCCCCGCCGCAATGAACTAGAGGCCGTTCTGAAAGAGATGCTGATGCCCAAAGACCCCAACGACAGCCGGAACATTGTTCTGGAAGTACGAGGCGGTACCGGCGGCGACGAGGCCGCCATTTTTGCGGGCGACATTTTCCGGATGTACCAGCGTTTCTTCGAGAAAATGGGCTGGAAAGTGACCCTCGTCGATTTCACCGAAGGCTCATCGGGGGGATATAAAGAAATTGTGGTGGAAGTGGAAGGCGAAGACGTCTACGGCAAAATGAAGTTTGAGTCGGGCGTGCATCGGGTGCAGCGCGTACCGGCCACCGAGACCCAGGGCCGTATTCATACATCGGCGGCCAGCGTAGCCGTATTGCCTGAGGCGGAGGAAGTTGACGTGGACATAAACATGAACGACATCCGCAAAGACACCTTCTGTTCGTCGGGGGCGGGTGGTCAGTCGGTCAACACCACCTATTCGGCGGTGCGGCTTACGCACATCCCCACGGGGTTGGTGGTGCAGTGCCAGGACGAGCGGTCGCAGCTCAAAAACTTCGACAAAGCCCTGGGCGTATTACGCTCGCGGCTGTATGAGATCAAGCTGAAAGCGCACAACGACGCCATTGCCTCGCAGCGCAAAACGATGGTAGGCAGCGGCGACCGGTCCGACAAAATACGTACCTACAACTACCCCCAAAGCCGCGTCACCGACCACCGCATCGGCCTCACGGTGTACAACCTTCCTGCCGTGATGGAAGGCGACATCACCCAGTTCATCGAGCAACTCCGCATCGCCGAAAACGCCGAACGGTTGAAGGAAGGGGCTTCGGCGTAGAGACCTATACCGTTTTCAAAACGGTATAGGTTTGACTGAGACATTCAACGGTAATTAGTTGTTAATCAGATTTAAAGGCGATTGATAATGTAAAAACAGATTCAGGAAACGGCCGGTGTCCAGCTAGCAAAGAGGATGCTGGAGAGTAAGCGTCAGACACAGCGCGATGCGCTCAAAGAATACCAGACCAACCCAGAAGTCAAGCGACTTGTACAGGAATTAATTGAGCGCAATGAGCAAAGAGGCACTCCCATCATTTCCTAAGTACGATTTTGCCTGTTTGGGAGGCCCCTTTAATTCATACTTTTTTCAGACAAAACAGGGGATTGTTTACGAGGTAACGTTCAAACCTAGTGGCTATCTATTTGGCGAAAACACGCTTCTGGGCGAGAACACATTTGAATTTTCTGTTCTGGTTGCTGAAAACAATACGGGCAAAGCGCCACCAGGTGATGCCCTTATCCCGGCAACCATTTCCGGGATTTTTGTTGATTTCTTCCGGCAAAGTGATTTTTCTGTCGTGTACATCTGCGACACCGCCGACGGGCGGGCATCTGTCCGAAACCGAAAATTCAATCAGTGGTTCGACTGGTACAAGGGTACGAAATTCCTGAAAATAGATATGCAATTGGGCCAGGATACTAGCGGGCAGACGTATTTCACGGCTATGATTCTACGAACAGACCATCCCAGACTTGGCGAGGTAGTTAACAAATTTAGGGACTTCATTACTACGCAAAAAAAATGACCCCATCGAGCAGTTCCGCATCGCCGAAAACGCCGAACGGTTAAAAAAAGGGGCGGAAGTGTTGAAACATATACCGTTTGCACATAAAAAAGGCCCTCCTGATCATCAGGAGGGCCTTTTTTATATTTACGACCTACGACTTCTCAGCAACTTATGACTTTCTACAGCGACACTGTTACGCGGCCAAAGACGAAGCGGCCATTATAGCCGCCCTGATTGGGCTGGTAGAGCAACCGATCCCGGTTGGAGGCGTCGCGGCCCGAATTGTAATCAACCGAACCCGTGGCGTTGCGGGGGTCGATGTAAATCTGGTCGGGATACACGTCGAAGATGTTGTTGGCACCCACCGAGATGTTCAGCAACTTGTTGAGGCGGTAGCTGAGCACCAGGTCAGAAATCCAGACTGGCGCAGACGTCTGGTCGATGAACGCATTGCCGTCAGCGTCGCGGGCAAACTGCGTATTCCAATACGTGCCATCGGCTTTTTTCACGGTCGGGTCCACATTGTGGATATATTTGATTTCACCAAAACGCACCGTCCGGGCCGTAATATCGAACTTACCGATGCTGTAGCTCGCGCTTAGGTTCAGCTTGTTCTGGGGTTGAAACACCTCGATGCGTGACCGCTGCTGCCGGTCGAACAACAGGGTGCGGAACCACTGATCCGGGCTGCGGCCACTGTTTTCATTCTGCTTCGGATCGTCGATCAGCGGGGTCGAGTTGATGCCCGTCACTTCGTTTTTGTTGAAGTTTACGGCTCCCGTCAACGTCAGCAAGCCCTTACCGATGTTCAGCCGTTGGTTCAGTACAATGTCTACGCCACGGGTGCGGGTGTTGGCCGCGTTGGCGAAAAAGTTGACGTTGTTTACGCCGACATATTCGTTGGCTCCAAAGCCCAGCAACGCCCGCGAGAACGCCCCCGAATACACAATCCGGTTGGTGATATCGATCTGGTAGGCATCGATGGTGGCCGAGAACCTGCCGAATTTAGCCGTGACACCAGCCGTCATGTTCACCGACGTTTCAGGCTTGAGGGCATCCACGCCAATGAATTTCCGGGCAATGTCGTTCTCGTTATTCACCGTCAGTGTGTTCGAGGGGTTGCCGCTCACAAACTGGGTGCTGGTGTTCTGGAAATAGCGCTGGTGCAGGCTTGGTGCCCGGAAACCCGTGCTGATGGCCCCGCGCAGGTTGATACCCTCGATGATACCAAGGCGGGCGGCCACTTTGCCGTTGATCGTCGAACCAAAATCGCTGTAGTTTTCAAACCGCCCGGCCAGGTCAACCAGCAACCGGCCAATCTCGCTTTCCACGTCCACGTAGAGCGACTGGCTGGTGCGTGACTTGTCGATAGCATCTGATTTCTGGAAGCCGGGAAATACCTGCGAACCAGGCAGCGCGAGGGCCGTGCCGTTGGCGGGGCCGCTGATGAGCAATGGGGCCGCCGGAACCACTTTTTTCAGATCACCACCAATATAGGAGTTGGCTTCACCTTCCGAAATGGCGTAGTTCTCGAACCGCGCTTCGGCCCCGAAGGCCAGGTTGACCGACGAGAACGCGCCCAGTTTCACAAACAGCCGCGAGAAGTCGAGGTTGACCGTATTCTGGGTGAAACTCAACTTACCCGCATCAAACGTGGTTTGTTGGCTGCTGCTGTTGGGCAGCGACGCATTGCCCGAATTGAACACGTCGAACGCAAACGAGTTGTGGCCGTAGGTGTTGCTCAGGTCCATAGTGAGTGCGCCAAGCCTGGTTTTAAACCCGGCAATCAGCGACTGATCCTGCACCGTTGAGCCGATGCCCGGCAAAAAACCGTCGGGATACAGCAACCCACCGTCGCCGCTGAGTGGCTGCTGCGCCCGCGACACCGGTATCCGATTGTTGCCGTAACCCGTGCCTTTACGGTAGGTGATGCCCCCCGCTGCGTAAACCTCGCTTTGCTTACCTACTGGCAATGAGCCGTTTATGAACACACCCGCGTTCTGCGACGCCGAGTTGCCGATAATCATGTTCTGCCGATTGTAGTTGCGTTGCTGCACCAGCGTAGCATCGTCGGCAATGAGTTTAGTGCGAAAATCAGTCACTACCTGCCCCGCTGGTGTGTTTGGAAAACCACCCGACGCGCCGAGGTAGATCGTGGGCGCATTGTCGTAGCCGCTGCGGTTGCTCCGGCCCCGGTCGTTATACTGCCCGCTCACGGTGAGGTAGCCTTTCTGGCCCAGCCGGAAGCCTTTCGAAATATCGAATTGCAGCACCTGTCCGTCGGTCAGGCTCTGGCTGTAATTTTTCGTGCCACCACCTAACACCGGCGACGCATAGTTAAGCATGGTCACGTTCTGCCCACCCGTGAGCGAGGCCGTCAGGCCCGTATAGTCTTTCTTGAGTACCACGTTGATCACGCCCGCAATGGCGTCGGAGCCGTATTGAGCCGCTGCCCCGTCGCGCAGGACTTCGATGCGCTCGATGGCTGCCACCGGAATCACGTTCATGTCGGTACCCACCGAACCCCGGCCCACCGTGCCGTTGATGTTGAGCAGTGCCGAGGTGTGGCGGCGTTTGCCGTTCACCAGCACCAGCACCTGGTCGGGGCCGAGGCCGCGCAACGACGCCGGGTCAACGTGGTCGGTGCCGTCGGCTACGGTTTGGCGGTTCGAGTTGAACGAGGGAGCCACAAAGTTCAGAATCTGCCCCACGTCGATCTGCGAGAAGCTTTTCATCTCTTTGGCCGTAATCACGTCCACCGGGGCTACCGTCTGTACGTTGGTGCGTGCCGTAGCGGCCCGTGAGCCAATGATGACTACCTCGCTCAGGTTGTCGCTCGATTCGGCCAGGCTGGTGTTGATTTCCACGTCGCCGCTGGCCGGAACCACGGCGGACTGCGTATTGGTTTTGTAACCGACGAAACTGGTGGCGGTAGAATAATTGCCCGGGGCGAGCTTAATCTGGTAATTGCCGTTGGCGTCGGTGGTGGCACCAGTCGATGTGCCGACCACCACGATGGTAGCGCCGGGAATGGCCGCGCCGCTGGCTTTGTCGGTTACCCGCCCCCGAATTCCCTAGGCCAGTAGCGACGAGATAGTGAGCAAACAGGCAGCCAAAAAGAGGCTGCCTGCTCTTGCAGTAGATGAAGAATACATAAGAAACGATGGTTAGTTTACCCCAAATTTAAAATAATATATGCCTTATGGATACATATGCAGATTATTATGTTGAATAGGATCAACAATGCTTCAGTTTCTTGTAAACCAATGCTGAAAACTTTCTCCACCTTAATGGCGTATATCTTCCTAAAACGATCACTACTTATGAAGATCCTACTCGCCCTGGGCCTGGCTGTCAGCCTGTGCTTTGGCTTCGTTTCCTACAAAACCAACGTGACACTACCTACGGGTACGTCAGCGGCACCGCCCAGCCACGCCATGTTCAATAAGTTGCTCAAAGAGCACGTCGACAACAAAGGCATGGTCGACTATAAAGGCTTCGCTAAAGACAAAGCCGAACTGAAAAGCTACCTCGACTTGCTGAGCAAAAATGCGCCCGCCGATAGCTGGAGTAAAGACGACCAACTGGCCTACTGGATCAACGCCTACAATGCTTTCACGATCCAGCTCATTCTGGACCATTACCCCGTAAAGAGCATCAAAGACATTGGCGCCAAGATCAAAATCCCATTCGTAAATACGCCCTGGGATGTCAAATTCATCAAAATTGGCGGTGAAACGTATGACCTCAACAACCTCGAACACGGCATCATCCGCAAGAAATTCGATGAGCCTCGTATTCACTTTGCGCTGGTGTGCGCCGCCAAATCGTGCCCCCGCCTGCGGAATGAGGCGTTCGAAGGCAAAAGCCTCGATGCCCAACTGGATGACCAGGGCAGCGACTTTATGAATAACCCCGCCAAAAACTCGATCACAGCCAAGCAGGCCAGCCTGTCTAAGATCCTGGACTGGTACGGCGGTGATTTCAAGAAAATGAAGAATATGTCGATCAAAGAGGTGGTGAACAAATTCTCGAAAACCAAAATCACCGACGACACCAAGATTTCGTACCAGAAATATGACTGGGCACTGAACGAACAGTAAGCTTAGCGCATAGAGCCAAGAGAGCACCACAGGAAAAGCCTGGGTTTGCCCGTCGAAGTTTGATTCTTCGACGGGCAGACCCAGGCTTTTCCTGTGGTGCTCTCTTGGCTCTGAGCCTTACCGTTTACTCACTCACCTAGTTATTGCTACCACTCACTCAAAAAAACCGCCCACTCACCCAGTGCCTTTTGCACAGCCTCTACGACCGGCCTAGGTTTGATTCGACAACTTAATCAAACCACGCCGTGACCCCATGACAAACATAACTATGTGAACGGTAAGGGGTAGTGCCAAAAATACCCTGTTCAGGGGATGCGTCAGCTACCCCACAAAACGACTTTTGGTATGGCTAAGCAGCCTAATCAGGGCTTGCCTGCACAGGGTGACCGGTAGCACTTTATCCCCCTTTTATGGGATGCGGGCACGTACCCAAACCCGCTACGTTTGTCATCAGCTAAGCACTTAGCGCCCTTTACTCCAGTATCACATCCACACGATCACCTGTCTATGTTGTCTCTTTCCTATACCGACGAACTGCGTCAGGCTGTGCAGATAGCACAGGCGATGGCCCGCGAAAATCAGCACCCAGCCCTGGCACCGGGGCATTTGCTGGCCGGTATGCTGCACAATGATGTGGGGCTGGCCTCGCAACTGGTGCTGTGGGATGTTGACGTGGCGTATCTCCGCGACTGGGCCGACATCAGGATCGAAGCCGCCCCAAAGTCGGCCCGCGTTTCGGAAGAGCCTCGCGCCGATGGCACCACCCGCGCCCTGCTGGAAGTGGCCGACGTGGTGCGGATGAAACTGGGCGAAATGAGCCTGAGTCCCCTGGCGGTGCTCACGGCGATGACCAAACCCAACCTCGCCTTTTCTGCCGATCAACTTAAATCGTTTCCCCTCACCGAAAATCAACTACTGGAATATGCCCTCCGCGATGCCGTTTTGCAGCAGGCCGTGGGTGGAAACGGCACGGCCCAACCCGGCACAGCCACAGCTACCGGAACAGCCACTGGCGCGAAAACACTCTTTAAATACTGCACCGACCGCACCGCCGCCGCCCGCGAAGGCAAACTAGACCCCATTGTAGGCCGCGACCGCGAAACCGGACAATTGCTGGAAATTCTGGGCCGCAGACTCAAGCCAAACGTACTCATTGTGGGCGAACCGGGCGTAGGCAAAACGGCGCTGGTAGAAGGCCTGGCCCAGCAGATTGTGGCCGGCAATGTACCCCCACAGCTTCAGGGAGCTACGTTGTTGCAACTCGACGTGGGTTCGCTGGTGGCCGGAGCATCGTACAAAGGCGAAGTAGAAGACCGGCTCAAGAGTATCCTGGCCGATCTGAAAACGTTCGACAAAGCGCTGCTCTTCATCGACGAAGTCCACACCCTCATGGACCCCAACGGCGGGGCAATGGGCACCGTTAACCTGCTGAAACCCGAACTGGCCCGGGGTGAACTGACCCTGATTGGCGCCACCACGCTGGACGAATACCGCAAGTACATCGAGAAAGACGAGGCCTTTGCCCGGCGGTTCGAGGTGCTGGTGGTGGAGGAACCCGACGAGCCCACCGCCACCCGGATGGTGAGCAAGGTGGTGCCCATTTTCGAGGCGCACCACGGCGTTTCGCTGGCCCCCGGCACGGTGGCCGAAACCGTGCGGCTGGCCCGGCGTTACCTCAAAGACCGCCGCCTGCCCGACGCCGCCATCGACCTGATTGACCGGACAATGTCGGCCCTAAAACTGGCCAACGCCACCACCGCGCCCGAACTGGAACGCCTCCGCGCCGAGCTGCAAAGCCTGACCGAACAACAGACAGAAGCCCTGCCCGAACTGGCCCTGGCCGACCTGCGCTGGTTTGAACGGCAACTCAACGCCCGCCTCAGCCCGGTGCTGCTGGGCAAGATCGAAGACGAAACGGATACGGCCGACTTTGTCTTGCCCGATGCCCTCTCTGAGCATTTGAAAGCACTTTTAACCCGCCTCGATGGCCTCAGCACGGAATTGGGCACTACGGTTGGCCCATCGGAGATTGCCGCCGTGGTGGCCCGCCGAACGGGTATTCCGCTGGGAAAAATACAGTCGAAAGAGCGGGAGAAACTGCTGGTCCTGGCCGAACACCTGCGGCAGCGCGTGGTGGGGCAAGACCACGCCACCACCGTCATTGCCGACGCCATCCTGGAAAACCGCTCCGGCCTCAGTCGTCCGGGGCAACCCATTGGGTCGTTCTTTTTCAGCGGCCCCACCGGCACCGGCAAAACTGAACTGGCCAAGTCCATCGCCGATTTTTTGTTCAACGACGAACGTGCCCTCATCCGGTTCGACATGTCAGAGTATAAGGAAGAACACTCCGCCGCCCTGCTCTACGGTGCCCCTCCCGGCTACGTGGGTTATGAAGAAGGCGGTTTGCTGGTAACCAAAATCCGGCAGCAACCCTTCGCCGTGGTCCTCTTCGACGAAATCGAGAAAGCGCACCCCTCGGTGTTCGATATTTTCCTGCAAATTCTGGACGAAGGGCTGCTGCACGACCGCTTGGGCCGCGAAGGTGATTTTTCCAACGCCATCATCCTCTTCACGTCCAACATCGGCTCGGACTGGGTAGTGGAAAAAGCCGCGAAAGGGGAGCTGGCTACGTCGGGCGAATTACTGGACATTATGGGCCGTTTTTTCCGGCCTGAATTTCTGGGTCGGCTCACGGAGATCGTCCCGTTCCTGCCCATTTCGGAGGCGGCGGTGATCAGCATTTTCAACATCCAATTGAAACCGCTGCTCACGGCGCTAACCAAGCAAGGCATTACGCTCACCATCTCCGACGATGCCCGCAAGCAACTGGCGTTGGAAGGCTACACGCCAAAATACGGTGCCCGGCCCCTGCGCGGCGTGATCCGCAACCGCCTCCGCCGCCCCCTCTCCCGCATGATCATCTCCGGCGAAATCACCAAAGGGAGTGTATTGAATTTGGGCATTAGTGAGGCTGGCGAATTGGTTTGGGGGACGATTTGACTCATCTAATCTTAACGAAAATGGCAGTCAACCAGATAATTGTAGAATGGACGGCCCGGCAAATGGGCCAGCGCATTGAGGATGGCGAATGCTGGACATTGGCCGAACGTGCCCTTGATTTTGCACACGCCAAGACCTCCAACGACATCATGGGGGCGAAACGGGTCAATTCAAAAGAAGATTACATCTGGGGACGGGAGGTGAGGTTAGCCCAACTCCAGCCAGGCGATATTATCCAGTTTCATATATACAAATTCTCCCGGCAGCCAGAAGGCGATTGGGGCGAGCGGGGTAGCTCATCGCAACCCCGCCACACGTCCATCGTAGCCTCGGTGGGTACAAATGGGGAGGTGTCGGTCTATGAACAGAATGTCGACGGCGGCCCGGTTGAGCAAAACACCCTCTATTTCGACAAACACGCGCCAGGCATTACCATCACCGGGAAGTTTAAATTCTACCGGCCCATTGCCAAACCGTGAACGCAGGTGTCAGCAGCCAGCGATAAACACAAACAAAAAATAAGATACCCACTACTTAACTACACCAACACGCATGGCAGTCAATAAACCACAAATCGGTGGAGTCATTATCCCCGAAGAAACCAGCGAGGCGATCAAATTCCTCCAGGAAAACAAAACGGCAATGGTCGGCAAATTCACCGCCGATTCCATGACGCAGGCCCCCGTGCAGGGAGTCCAGAAATTGCAGGAAGCCTTCGATACGTTCCAGCCCCAGGTAGACGTAACTCACCAGACCGAAGACGGGCAGGACGTGAGCGAGACGCTGTTTTTTCAGAACCTGACCGCCTTCAGCAAGCAGGGCATTGTGGACCAAAGCGCGTTTTTGCAGGCCCTCCAGCAGCAGGAAGACAACTACCAGACGCTGATTAAACGCCTGATGACCAACAAGGCGTTTCAGAAACTCCTGGCCGACCCCCAGGCGAAAAAAGCCTTTATCGACGCGCTCAACGCGATGGCCCAAGAACTCGACGCCGCCGATAGCAACTAACCCGGCCACCACCCCACACGAAACCCCTTTTATCTGCCGCCAATATGACAGACCAAGACCAGAAAACCACCGGCGCAGCCCTCGGCCTCAAAGAGCGCGAAGTGGTTGTGACGCCCGCCGCCCGCCCGCTCACCGAGAGTGTACAGCAGTTGTCGAAATTCGGCGGCTTCGAGTTTATCAAGACCATTGTAGACGGCACCGAAAACCTGGACCCGGCCAAGAAGGCCCGCAAGTCGATTTTCCTGTCGGAAGAAGACAATAAATCAGAACGCATAAAGCTCAAAAAACGGCTGCTGGACTTCGCTGAGCTACTTTCTGCCCATGACAACGTGGCCGACATGGTGGCCGAGGCGACCGAAAAAGCTACCGCCGCCAGCGATTCGCTCAAGAAAAACCTGGTCAACGTGCTGGGTGAAACCGAGGAACTGGAGGCGTCGTACCGGTCGCTGTCGTTGTTTTTCGAGAACGCCGAGGCCGAAAAAGTAAAGAACCTGATCCTCTTCGACGCGGGCCTCGACATGACCACCGACGCCGACGGGTTCAGCAACCCGACGGGTATTTTCGAGCAGGTGGCCAAAGAACTCCGCGACGGTTATGACAAGCTTGACCTCTCGGACAACTATTCGCTGCTGGTGCTGCCGGGCTGGCTCAAGAAAAACGTCATCCTGGACAAATGGGCCGCGCTGGCTCACCAAAACAAGGTGATGCTCCTGACCGACTACCGCCACCTCGACGACCCCGATAGTGTGGAAGCCACCTTCGAGAGAGACAAACTGGCGGGAGCCGACGCCCACAAAGCCAACGTGATGATGCCCTGCAACTGGATTGTGGGCCGCGAAGCCCACACCGAACTGGGTCAGGAAGAACACCTCTACGTGTCGCCGGCCATGGCACTGGCGGGTATGCTTTGGGGTGGCCACATTGCCCAGCCGTCGGCGGGGGTGCAGCACGGCAAACTCAAAATGGCGAGTGGTGTGCGGTTCAGTATGCGCAAAGGCGAAATTGCCCAACTGGAGGATAAGGGCCTGATTCCCATGGTCTACGAGTATGGGCGGGTGATTCCGTTTTCAGCCAAAACGCTCTTCAACGGCGACAACGTGGGCCTGCAAACCTACAGCGTGGTTCGCGTTTTCGACTGGATCGGCAAGGTGTTTCAAGACTTCCTCAACCGCCGCACGTTCGAGAATATCGACAACTCGATGTTGCAGGACATCAAGACGCAGGTGGCCGAGTTTCTGGCCACGATTCGGGGGCCGGGCAAGATCATCGAAGACTACAGCGCCCTCGACATCCGCCGCCACCCCACCAACCCCACGCACGTGATCGTGAACGTGAAACTGAAGCCTTACTTCCCGGCTAAGGTGTTCGAGATCAACCTCACCGGCACCAAAGGCAAGTGGGATTCGGACCTCAACTAAGCATTCTACTTTTTTTACCATATACAAACCAACCAAACCAATGGCACACAAGTCCACCCTCAAAATTGATGGTAAAGAGTTCGAGGTACTCAATATCTCCTACAGTTTCCACCAGCACGTGAACCCCCACACCAACGAAACCACCTCGGAGGTGTTTGGTGGCAACATTGACATCTCGATTGAAACCCGTAATGCCGACGCCAAGATCATTGAGCTGATGGTGCTCCCCCATAAGGACGACATCAGCGGCAGCGTAGAGCTGAAAAACCAGAAAGGCGAAGAGCTGCGCACGATCAAGTTTGCGCACTCGGCCATTGTCAACTTCAGCGAGTCGTTCAGCTTGTCGGGCAGCGGCACGGGTACGCAGAGTTTCACGATCTGCTCACGCGACCTGGACGTGAATGGCCAGAAGCTGAAACTACAGCGCGAGTAGCGAGACCGGGGCTTCGGGCCTGATTTGGGGCCGAAGCCCTCTACTGGTTTATTTGATTACCACACCATTCTACTTATTTCCTTATCCCTATGTCTTACTTCAGCGAACTCTACGAAAAGCTAAAACGAGAGCTGGCCGAGCCAACCAAAATGGAGAAAATGCTGGCCGAAGCTCACAAACAGTTTGAGATTAATAATGTGGTGGCGCGAGGACCAGACGTAACTAAAACGCTGGCCTTGTGGGGGCAAAAGGGCTATATCGGGCCACTCTGGCGGGAAGGCAAGGTGTACGCAACTCCCTATATGCCGATTAATGATTACGTTTTTGTGGGAGTGGTGGGTGCTTGTGCCGTGTTTATGAAACAAAACCCGTTGCTGTTGTATCAGGTACCTAATTCGCAGTTCGATCAGGTCATTTCGATGGACGCCTTTCAACTGGGGGTATCACGGGCGGCCTGGCAGGTGCCTATTATTCATGCTGTTGTGGAGTTTAGTTTGGCCGCTATGGGTGGTTTTCTGGCTATGGGCTGGGCGATAACGGTAGTGTCGGGTGCGGCTCAGATAGCGGCATTGGCACAATATTTTGCCCGCAATGAGGAGAAAGTAAAAGCCGCCGCTACGAACCTCAAGTCGATATTTGAAGACATGCAGTTCCTGAAAAACAACTGCCCGTCGTCCTATAAATTATTAGTGGCCGTGTTGATGAGCGGACAGTCGAAAGATATTGACCGGGAGCAGTTTATTGGTGAAATGATTGCGGGTAAAGCCTCAGATTGGGGGGCAACCATTGGGAAAGCCCTGGCGGGCGACGGCCCCGGCGCTGCGATTCAAGCGGCTGAAAGAACGGCTATTGCCCTCACCCTGACGGCCCTACTCTCGTTCAGAACGCTACTGGTAGAAGTCCTTAAAGTGATTGCAAAAGGCGTTGTCACCAACATTCCGACCATTGTTAAGCTATATGGCACGGCGGCCAAATTGTATTCGGGCAAAGGCAAAGAAATGATGACCGACGCTGATATTCAGCGGGTGCTAACATCGGGTTGTATTCAAACCCCCGCCGTGAAGCAACGCATCGAGAAGATGGCGAAAAGTGTGAGCGACGCCATCGTGGTGCTGGAAGAAATGAAAAAACAATTAGCTGACAGCTCGATATAAACCAACCCGATCATGGCCTCTCCTGTCATTCTGGGCTTTCTACCGGGCGAAAGCTTATCATCACTGGACTCAATTGTGTTAGTGGTCGGCTGGTCATGGGGATCGGTCTCGATTCCCTTTGTACCTCTGGAATTTACCCGCGAACGAATAGCGGAGGTGTTAGGCTCCGGGAGCGGTTATTTGGATGGTCGGCTCCCGCTGTCGAATCAGGCTTTTTATGACAACACATATACCGGGTTGCCATTAGCCTACAAAAAACGATTCTGGGGAACCAGGAATATGGTAACAAAGCGCGTAGGGGGTTTTTCAATAGGACTAAGCGGAGGAGGAGCACTGAAAGCGGCTGGCGAAGCTGTTGCGTCAGCACTGGCAAAAACAGCGTTAAGGAGAATCTTGAGGAGTCTACTCAGCCGGATAAATGCCGATGCCTTACAATCGTCAACCAGTCTGGATGCCACGCTGTATGGCATGAACGGACGGGACACCTATAATCTCAGGATGAGTGATTTCAGTCAAGAAACAAACTTGTTTTTTGTTAATGCGGGTATTGGAGCCATCACGCAGGCATCGTTGAATGTGGTGTTCATTGGCAATTTTCCGACTATACCATCGGATCTGATCGACTTGCCCGGCTACATCTGGGATGTTTACCACCGCGCGGTTGCCTGGACCATTGTTGGCGATGCAGCCATTGGCGTGATTCCGCCGGGTGGCAGCATTTCCGTCATTTCTTCCTGATACGCCCTCCTGATACGCGACTATTAATCCACTCGACACCGAATTATGGCTTCCGCACTCTCTACAACCAGCTTTATTGCTGCCGCCGACATCTCCATCAACGGCACTTCGCTGCCGCGCTTTAGCAGCGTCCATCTGAACCAGCCGTTCGAGGGTCATCATACGTTCGATATTAGTCTCTCGCCCGATATGCTTCCTGATCGCCCGGCTGTTATCCGGCTCGACGAACTGGCCGACAAGTTTGTGGGCGAACCCATCACCATTAAATTCAAGCAGGGGGAGCTGACCGGGGGCGTGGTTGGCGGGCAGCAGCAGCAACTGTTTCGGGGCGTGGTTACGGAGGTGCGGCTGTCGAAAACGCAGTCGAGTACACGGTCAATTGTGCTGTCGGGTTCTAGCCCCACCATTCTGCTGTGCGCGGGCGAAACATCACGGTCGTTTACCGAAATGACCCTGAAAGACATTGTCGGCAAGCTCACCAGCGCCGTGGGGCTGACGAGTAAAATTCAGCCCACCGAAACCTCCCCTCTGCCTTATACCGTTCAATATCAGGAAGATACCTACACATTTATTCAACGGCTGGCTGATTCCTGGGGCGAATGGACCTACTACGATGGCGAGACGTTTATTTTCGGAAAAGACGCCCGGCCTTCGGCAACGCCGGTGACGATGAACCTCGGCACCAACCTTTTCGACCTCGATTATTCGTTGAAGGTGACCCCCCTGAATGGCAACTGGCTGGCGCATAATTATAAAGAAGATAAGACGCAGGAAGCCGATTCGTCGGCCCCAATTGATGGCTTGCAGGCATACGCCAAACTTGCCGCTGATAAATCAGAGAAGCTGTTTGGTAAGGACTTACCCATGCAGGTTGCCCCCGGTTTGCACACCAGCAGCAACCTGAAAGAAATAGCCAAACGCAACAAAGCCAAACAGGCCAGCGAATTGGCGGTCTTGCACGGCCGGACGCCCGAAATGGAAATCCGGGTGGGCAGCATTATCAAGGTGAAAGAAGATATCTATGCGGCCATAAACCCCGCGTTGGGGGCCGTTAAACAGGACACCATCGACTACGGCCAATTTATGGTTACGCGCCTGAGCCACTACGCCGATGGTGCGGGGTATCAGGCCACGTTTGAGGCAGTTCCCTGCGACGGTATCCACCCGCCGGTAAAGTATAACCTGCCCCTGCAACTTACGCGGCCCGATCTGGCGGTTGTGAAAGAAATAAATGACCCCAACAGCATGGGGTTGGTGAAAGTGCAGTTTCCCTGGCAGGAAAAAGATAACCTTACTACCGGCTGGATACCCGTGTCGCACCCAATGAGCGGCAAGGGGCAGGGTGTTTATTTTATTCCCGAAAAAGGCGAAAAAGTGGTTGTTGATTATCAATGGAACAGCCCCGATTTACCGATTGTGCAAAGCAGCTTGTACTGGAGCGAAACACAACCCGGCCCGCTGTTCAATAAAGACAATAATATAAAAGGCATTATTACCCGGAGCGGTAACCACATTATCATCGATGATGAGTCGGGGAAGGAGAGCATAAAAATTTACAATAAAGACAAAAAGAACAGCCTCGAACTCTCCCTCGACGGAACCCACATTACCCTCAAAAGCGACGGCAATATTAACCTACAGGCGGGGGGCGATATTACCATGAAAGCCGGTGGCAACTTTACGATGAAGGCCAAAAATAAAGCCGATATCGAAACCGATTCGGGCGATATAACCGTGTTTGCCGGCAATGATCTATCACTGGTTGGCACCAATAAAACGATTGCTCAGGGTGTACAGAAAATCCAGATCGTCGGCACCGAAGTGAGTGTCGAAGCTGATGCGATGGCCTCTGTAGAAGCCGGAGCGCAACTAACGCTCAAAGGAGCCATGGTCATGATTAACTAATCCCAACCCATGTCCGACTCCTACTCCATACCGCCCTCCTTTGGTGCCCTGACCAAACGCCAACCCCTCGACAAGCTCCCGCTGGCCGAGTCGATAGCGCAGCATATTGGGCTGTACCTGGCCACGCGACCCAACCAGTATCATTACGACCCGCAGTTTGGCTGTATCCTGCACAATTACGAATTCCACGAACTGAACGAAACGCCCAACAAAGACCAGATCAAACGCTCAATCGAGGCTTACCTCCGCACCTTCGACGGGCGGGTCGAGCCAGACCGGGTGGCCATTGACGTGGCCGACATCGAAGAGAAAATCGAGGGCCGCAACCCCCGCATTTGCCGCTACGTGCAGATCGTGATTCGCTGCCGGATGAGTCAAACCCATGAACTACTGCCCGAAATGAAGTTCCGGGTGATCCGCTATTCCTGACGAGCCACGATATGACACCGCAACGCCAACGATCACGCGAAGCCATTCGCAGCGAAATGATCCGGGAAGTAGCCCAGCTCTGGAATTACGACGAGTCGGAGATGGCCGTGGAGAGCTTCGATCCACTGGTGGGCTTGCTGCTGGGCGCGTTCGCAACGGGTATTGAAGGGCTGCACCACGAACTGCAAAACTCGCGCACCCGCATCGTGCAGCGGCTGGCGCAACTGCTCACGCCCGACGTGATGACTGGCCCGCAACCGGCCCATGCTGTGATGCGGACGCACGTAATCGACCCCACGTTTGAGGTGTTGCCGACGCACCCGTTTTCATGCACCACGGGGGGCAAAGACGTTCACTTTTCGGCGGCGGGGCCATTCACGCTCATCAATGCCAAAATCAAGGCCTTGGTGGTGCAGAACAAGGTGAAAACCTACAGCCCGGGCCCGAAAGAGGCGTTTCTGAATCAGGTGATGCCCGGCAACGTAGGCTGGGTGGGACTTGATATTGACCCTGATTTGGCCGGTTTTGATGACCTGCTCTTCTTTTTCGATTGGCGCAACGATCCCCAACGGTCGGGGCATCTGGAGCAGGTGGCCAACATTCGGGTGTGGCAGAACAACACCGAAATCGACGCACAGCCGGGCCTGCCCGACCTGTATTTACCCGGCGACTATAGCCTGTCGGGCAACCTTCATCAGCAGGTACGGCGCTACTACGGGCGGCATTTTCTGTCAGTCAGCAGCCGCGCCAAAGCCGACGGACAACCGATTTCACTGGCCGATTCACGCCAGAAAATGCCCGACGAACTGCGCGATTGCCTCACTACGGAAGAGATTGCCAAGCTGTTTACGACCGATCTGACCTGGTTTAAACTCCAGTTTCCGGTGGGTTTGCCCGAAGACGTAACCTACCGAATTCAGGTAGACATAAACGCGTTTCCGGTGGTGAACCGCAAACGGTGCGTGGACACGCACGACCTGCGCCCACTGTTCAACATTTTTCCCGTTCGGCTGGAGGCGCAGGACGTATTTCTGGAGATGATCGACGTGGAAACGGCCAGTGGGCAAACCATCGGCCCGGCACAACAGATCACCCGCGACGGGCAGCATCAGTACGTGTTGCGACAGGGCGGCGTAACCCGTTTCGACGAGCGCGACAGCTACGATATGGTCACGTACCTGATCACGCTCCTGCGCGACGAAAGCGCCATGTTCATGTCGTTGGGCCGTAGCGAACTGGAAAGCGAAGTGGAGGAAATTAGGAAACGGCTCGAAAAAATCAACGCGGCTATTGGCGAGGGGGGCGAACAACGCACACTGTTGACGGTGAAAACGACCGAAAAAACCGGGCGGCTCACCGTGCAGTTCTGGAGTACCAAAGGCGACCTGGCCAACCGGATTCCATTTGGCACCAAAATGAGCAAAGACCGGGGGCAGCTCGCTTTCTCAGACGACGATTCGGTGCTGCTCACCACCTCGACGGGGGGAAAGCAACAGCTAAAACCCGACGAGAACCTCCCGGCTTTCCGGCAGGCGCTGCTCACGCGGGGCCGGGTGGTCACGGTAGAAGACATTAAAGCCCTCTGCTTTGCCGAACTCGGCGACCGGCTGGCGGGCGTGAAAGTGGCGAAGGGGCTGATGACCGGTACCACCACCACACAGGGCCTGGTGCGCACCATCGACGTACATCTGAAGCCCAATCCAGCCAGACCAACCACTGCCGATGAGTGGGACGACCATTGCCACCGGATTAAGCAACTTATTGAAAACCAGTCATTTATATTGCTACCTTACCGTATTCTGCTGGCCAGCTAACCGGCAACGACCATGACACAACCAGCCACCATCGACGCCATGCTCAACCAGACCGCTACCCGGCGGCTCCGGTTCGAGACCATTGTGAACGAACTGCTTGACGAAGGTTTGCTGACCAAAGAACAACTCGTGATCAGCCCGGAGCGCACCTCGGTCTATAATTTTGAGCGCGACGTACGGGAGGTAAAAGAACGGCCAAATGACCGACACGAAACGCACTGGCAGTTCGACATTCCGCGCGATGGTTTCTACGATACGCTGCCCGAACAACTCTTTCACCGGGCAAAAAAACGAACCAAAGACGAAGACGAGTGGGCCGACATTCGGCAGGAAGAAGAAAAACAGGAGCAGGAATCGCGGCACTTTTTCCTGCCCTTCGACAGTGAGTTCAATCATCAGCGAGCGGCCATTGCCCGGTTTGAAACCCAGACCCTAAGCGGCAATGACAACGGGCTGATGACCGAACTGCTGAAGCTGGTAGCCCCCGAAGCCGGTTCCTATTCGCTGACATTACAGCAAAAGCTGACGTTGTTTTTACTCATCATCCACGCCCACAATACGGTGGGCAACTGGCCCGAAACAGCGGCTTATTTCAGTCGATTTTTGCAGGTGCCCGTCCACATTGCCTATGGCCTTCAACGCCCCGTGCTACGGCCTGTTCGTTCGTCGCAAAAGGACAAAAAAGGCTATGTACCACGGCTGGGAGCCATTCGGGCGGGGGTAAACTGGATTTTACCGCCCAGCCAGGCCCCGGCCGACGATGGGGGCGTGGTGCAGCTAGCTATCGGTCCGCTGGCGGCGCATCAACTGGCCGACTACCTGCCCAACGGCATTGGCTGGCGCTACGTGTCGCTGCTGGCAGGGCACCTTCTCCCCGCCGATGCCGACTACCTCGTGGTGCCCCTCCCTGAAGCTGACGGGGCCATTTTCTCACTCGGTAGCAGTGCCACGTCAGGCCGACTGGGCATGACAACCGGATTAACTCCTTCTCCCTTATGACTACCGACCTTATTCTTACCCTTGTCAGCCTTCTCAGCATTATGCTGGCCGCGCTGACGGTGCTGATTCTGCGGCGAAAGCCCGACGTGCTGACCAAAAAAATGGGCCTCTACCTCCTCGCCGGGCTGGTCATTGCCGGTGGTCTGGGCGCGGCGTTGGCGAAGGTGGAGTCTGTGACCACGGGGTTCTACTGGCTCGAAGGCATGGTGCTGGTGCTGGGCGTGGCGCACTTGATGATGGCCCGGAAGCAATTCGCCTGGCTTCACAGCGCCGCCATCGCCGACGAACTGGCGCTGCTCACGCTGGTGGCTGCCCTGATGGCCATGGCCCAATCGCTGGGATATGGCCTTGTGCGCACCACAGGGCCGTTTTTACCCGCAATGGCGCTGGGTTGGCTCCCGTTTTTTCTGCCCACAGTATTCATGCTGGCCTACGAGGCCTTCGTGCTCATTCCGGCGCGGGTGTATCGCAAATGGTTCTACCCCGTTGACCGGGAGGTGCCGATGATTGAACTCGTCGACACCATCCGGCTGCACGTGCAGGTGAGCAAAGCCCCCGACCAGCCCGCCCTGACGGTGTATACGGTGAAAGCGCCCATCGACCGGACGCTGCACGATTTATTTCACTACATGATCTATTCGCACAACCACGAAGAGAACCCCGAAAGCCCCATTCAGTACCACGAAATAAACTCGGAAGGGAGCCTGCTGGGCTGGGTTTTCTACCGGCCTAAACTACGCGGTTTGCTCAAATCATACCTCGACCCCAGCCTGTCGCTCAACCGTAGCCAACTTAAATCCGACACCGTGATCGTGGCCCGTAGCTACGTAAGCAGCGTAGAAAAAGCTTCGGCGTAACAGCAAACTGAAAACCGTAAAGAGATGCTTCCCCAACTAAACCACTGGCCCGTGAACTGGGCCGACGGCATGAAAATCACCCGGAGCCACCTACTGGCTACGGATGATGCCACCCGCGATATGGCCCGCGACGCCGCCGGTGCCCTGCTCACGGGCCTCGACTATGGGCTGCTGCCACCCGTTGCCGGGCAGGAAATGCCCCTGCGCATCACCTGCGACGGGCAGTCGGTGGTGGTGTCGGTGTGCCGGGCCATCACGCCGGGGGGTGCCCGGATTGAACTGAGCACGGACCCCGCCGACACGCTGAATCTGCCCCTGAGTGCCGTGCGCGACGCCTGGACCAAACTGGGGCAGTCGGTGGGGTACGTGGTGGTGGAGGCCAACCCATTCGACCCGCAACCCCACGGACAACCCGACCCCGACGAGGAGCCGCTGCGCTACCCATTTGTGCGGCCAACACTGCGCCTGAGTGCCGTGCCTGTTTCCAACTTGCACACGGCCCTGGCGGCGGCCTACCACCTGCCCGTGGGCAAGCTGCTGCTGGCCAACGGCATTTTCAGTCTGGCCGAAGATTACCTGCCGCCCTGCCGCCTGGTGGGGTCATTGCCCGACTACCGCGACCTGTATCACAGCCTTCGCAAACGCCTGAGCGAACTGCTCAACTACGCCACGGCCATTCTGGTACGGGTGCGCACCAACGCCCGGTCGGGCCAACCCAACGCACTGGCCACCAGCATCGGCTACGTGGCCGACGCGTGTTTGCGCAGCCTTGGCGACCAGCTCGATTCATTCCAGTTGCGGGGGCTACACGAGTCGCCGGTGGGGCTGGCCGAAGTGGGGAAACGCCTGGCCCGGAGCCTGCAACTAGCCATTCAAAGTACCCCCGACCGGGAGCGTGAGGCCATGTTCAACTACATCAAAAACTGGACGCCCGTTACGCCTGTACAGTGGGAAACAGCCATCCAAGAAATGCTCGACACGCCCTACGAACATGCTGACTGCCAACCCGTTATGGCCGCTTTTTTCCGACTTAACGAGTGCCTGATCAAGCTCTTCACCAAGCTGAGCGACCTGAATTACCTGGAAAAATCGAAAGACGAATTTTTTGTCGAAAAGCAAGACATCACCGCCCCTAAACCCGCCCCCGCCAAGGTTGGGTTCTGGAGCAAATAGCAAAGAGGGTAGAGCAGAGAGGTTAAAGCAAAAAGCTAACCCCCTCTCTGTTCTTAATCTCTCTGCTCTAACCTCTCTGCTAAGTAACATGGGACAACCAGCCGCCCGAGTAGGCGATAACCACCTCTGCCCGATGGTGACACCGGGCCTGCCGCCTATACCCCACGTGGGTGGGCCAATTCTGCCACCGGGCACCCCTACGGTGCTCATTGGCGGGATGCCCGCCGCCTGCATGGGCGATATGTGTCTGTGCGTTGGCCCACCCGACTCAATCCTGAAGGGGTCAACAACGGTGCTGATTGGCGGAAAACCCGCCGCCCGCCTGGGCGACCCCACCGCCCACGGCGGCAGCATCATGATCGGTTGTCCCACGGTACTCATTGGGGGCTAACATAAACACGCCATGAACGCATCATTTATCAAATTTTTGCTGGTTACGCTGGGGCTAGGCCTGGGCATAGTGGGCGGTATCTACTGGATTGCCGGGCAAGGGGCGGCCGGGCGACAGTCGATCACCACCGAGCAGGAAATCCAGTACGTTACCGACGCCCAACTGGCCGACAGCCTGGTTCGGCAACTCAAAAAGACCGATCCCGTCGAGAAGGCCAGCGAGTTTTCGACGATCCGGTTCCAGCTCGAAGAAACCATTGGGCGGCTGGGGAAAGGCTACAGCCCCGACAGCCTTTTCGGGCAGATAACGGGCACCACGGGCCAGAATTACCAGAAACTGCTCGACCTCATTGCCCTCCAAACGGCCAACCGGCAAAGTCACGTGGTGGCTAAGTCAGCGGTCAAGCTACAAGTCGATGGGCTGAACACCGCCGTGCAGGCCCTGCAAACGCAGTTGCTAATGAAACAATCGAGCCTCGACAACCTCCGCGCCATGAAAGCCAGCCAACGCCCATGAAACCCGAAAATCACGCCGAACGTAACCGCCGACAACTCCGTTTCGGGCTGTCTTATCTACTCCTGCTGGGGCTGCTGGCCCTGTGTAGCTGGGTGTCGTTTCGCACCATCCCCGCCCTCTCTGCCACGCAACAAAGTCAGTCGACGGGGCGGCTGGTCAGTTACCGCAAGCAGCTCACCCGCACCGATTTGCACCTGGCGGCGCTGAGCACAGGCACCCCCATCGACGAGCCGTGGCTACGCACCTTCTTCGGGCAGGCCGACGCCCTCGACGGGCAGTTTGCCGACCCTGCTTTCCGCACTACCACGCTCAGCTACCGGCGGCTGGTGGCCGAATATGAAGACGGCAAACAAAACGGCGACCCCGAACTGCAGCAACTGGCGGCGCAGCGTACCGAACTGCAAACCAAGCAATTGGGACTACAAACAGCGCTGGGCAGCCTGAATAAAGCAATTGCTGTGGCAGCCGGTGGCGGTGGCGGCGGCGCTCCTCCCCCACCACCGGCCCCGGCGGGCAAGGCAACAAACCTGCACCCGGCCATTTTCACGGGTTATTACGGGCCGTTCAAACCCCTGCTCGTGCGCGGGTCGGGCGAGTTTGGCGGCAACAGCCCGCAGGTCAACGCGTCGGCGCAGGTGGTGGTGGTGGAAGAGAGTCGGGTGGTGCTGAGCGTCTATTTCGAAGTGAGCGACAACAGCACCTTTGCCAAAACCACCGAACGCTACGAACTCTACGCCGCCCCACCCGGCCTGCGTATCACGGCTATTTCGGCCCCGCAAAACACGCCCTGGCGCATTAACTACACCGATCGCACCCAACAGGACGACCAGTTTTCGGTGGCCGACGGGCTGTTTGTCTTCCAGGTGCAAGCCAACACCTCCGGCCTCGACATTGGTGGCCCCGGTGGCAGTTCGCTCACCATTAAACTCAACCGCCCCATCCGCATCGACCTGGCGAAATAGCCACGGAATGACCGCTCGTACATATCCCCTTTTTATGGGATTTGCGGCCCCGATCAGGTGCCGAATTTTGACCCGTAAACCGCCTGCACCAACCCCGTTTTATCGGCTTTTTCTGTTCACACCATAACCAATTCATGCTCATGAAACCTACCCGTACCCTCCTGACCCTGAGTCTATTGATCAGTGGCTTACTGTTACATTTAACCAGTTTTGGCCAGGCCGTCCGCCGTCCCGACCAGATCGTTCGTTACGACAATACGGTGATCGAAGCCCTCATCAGCGAGATCAACGAAACAGCCGTCTCATACCGCAAAATAGCGGCCCCGCAAGGCCCGGTGTATCAGGTAAAAAAGACCGACGTCAGCTACGTGCGCTACGCCAACGGCGACGTGGAACGGTTTGACGGAAAAGGCGCAAAAGCCAACCCTGCCACCCGGACAGCCACGCCCGCCCGCAACCAGCCCATGGCGCGGCAGACGGCTCCAGACCGGCCCGCACCTAATGCCTCGTCAACAGACACTAAAACGCGCTTTGGCCTCACCGCCGGTGGTGGGGGTGGTCTGTTCCTCATTCCGGCACCGGGCAAAAATTCAGACATGGGCCTGTCACTACGCGGTGGGCTAACCGCCGAAATTCCGTTAGGCAAACACGTCGGCTTTGCCCCTTCGGTCGAATACCTCCGATTCTCACAATCGGTGGGTACCGTCACAACGGCTCTCAATTACGGCGTAGTTACCCTGGCCATTGTACCACTCTACAACGACGCCAAACCCATCAACCTGTTTTATTCACTTGGCGTGTATGGTGCTTATGGCCTCAACATAACAGGTGCGGGCGAAAGCACTTCGTTTAAAGACGCCGAAGTGACTGCAATCCATGCAGGCGGTGATATAAAACTGGGTGTTCGGTTTAGTCAGGCCTTCACGGTTTATGCCCAGGGCGACTACGGCTTCATGACCATGGATGGCTCACCAACGAACAAAGCCAATATTACACAGGTCACGTTTGGGGGCGGCATCCGCTACCTTTTCGGCAAATAAAACCACACCACACCATGATCCGATACCTGTTTTTCGCCCTCGCGGGGCTGTGTCTGTTGCGCACCGCCAACGCTCAGACCACCAACGGCCCCGCCGGTGATGCCATCTATTTCGCCAATGGCGACCGCTTTAAAAATGCGCAGTTGGTGGAAGTTACCGCCGACAAAGTCAAGTTTACCGTCAAACGCGGCGATATCCTGACCAACTATACCTATGGGCGCAGCAATGTGCTGCTGGCGTTCACCCAGGAAGGTAATTATCTGGTGATCAGCGATATAAGCAGCGATATGGGCAAGGCCGATCAGCAGTTGAAAGATTTTCTGATGGCCCCCGCCCGTAGCACCCCCACCGACCTGCTGATTCGGCGGGTGCCGCTGGAGGTGTTGCGCGGCACGATTTCCTACGAAAGCCAGGAAGTGGTCAACTACCAGCCCGTTACGAACGGTACGCCGGGCGGTGCCGCCTCGATCAGCAAGAACGAACTGCTGATGATTTTGTACCGCGACGGGAAGCATCAGATTCTGACCGACCCCAACGAAATCGCCCCGATTTTGAGCGAAATGCGGCCACAACTGATTGCGCCCGGCACCACCCCACCAGACCCGGCACCGGTACCCGTATCTGAACCGGTAGCCGAAACCATGCCACCGCCAGCCGCACCGGTTGTGGCGGCCCGTCCGGCCAAAACTACCACCACCCGCCCCGCCAAACCGGGCCCCCGTTCGGCACCACCTGCGCCCGCGCCGACCCCAACGCCCGCCCCCGAACCGGCCCCCGTGGCAGCAACACCGGCAGCGGCACCAGCGGCTGGCGCAAAACTGTCGCTCAACGAATCCGACTACGTGACCTACCGCGCCAAAGCCATGCAGCGCGTCGATGAGTTTGTGTCGTATGTCAATATCATCACCGACAAAAGCCTCACCGGCGACGAGAAAGACCGCGCCATCGAGCAGGCGCTTAAACTATTTATGCCCGGAGCCACCATTGCCGTCACGTCGGTCAGCAAACCCAGCCCCGTTCGCACCCTGGACGTGAAGGTGTACCTGACCCGGCTGAAACTGCTGCCCTACACCTACACCAAAGTAAGCTGGTCGGAAGTGCAGTATGTGAAAGAGCTGACCCAGGCCCCCGACGGCAATTATTACGGCATCATCACCGGCCAGCAGACCTTCACCGGCTACGGCAAAACCGACGCCGTCTCCTACAGCGACGTGACGCAGAAAAACGTCCGGGTGAAACTGCAACCCTACCAAAAACTGATCGAAGGGCAGAACGAAACCAACTGGCAGGTGCTGCTCGGCAACGTCGGCGTCGGGTCAAATTAACGGGCGCAAACCGCCAAGCCTCACCTACCTATGCGTCTAGCTCTCCTTCTCTTTTCATGTATACTATGGCAACCAGTGCCCACCTGGGCGGGGGGGTGCCTGCGGCTGGTGGGCGTGGTGCAGGATTTTGCCACCCACCAGCCGCTGTCGGCCACGCTGTCGGTGCGGCTGGCCACCGGGCGGGCGGTGCTGGGCAACAGTGCCGACGGCACCGGCCAGTTTACCGTCGAGGTGGCCTGTTCGGCAATCACGCTGCTGATTGAACGCAGCGGCTACCGGTCTCAGAATCTGCCCCTGAACCTGGGCACGTTTTCGGCCCCCGGCGAGGTGTATGTGGTCATTCCGCTGGTGGCCGTTGACCGGCAGGGTGCCGACCGGCCTTACCTACAAACCGAACAAAAACACTACGTCCAGCCCGCCGGGCCCACCGCCAACGGGCAAGTGCAGCACAACACCTTCGCCGTGGCCGACGCCCTGGCGGGGGCACCGCTGCGGGCGCAGGTGCGCTTCTTTTTCACGAAAACGGGCAAAAAAATTGGCCTCGACACCGACGCTGCCGGGCAGTGTACCATCGACTTTTCGGACAAAGACATCGTAGCCCTGGAAGTGCAGTCGGCGGGGTATCAAACGTATCAGGGCAACATCAGCGTCGAACAGTTGGGCGGCCCGGCGCGGCGGCACGAAGTTCGGCTGTTGCGCGAACTGATTATGCTGTCGGTAACGAGTGGTCCCGTTGGCGCGGGGCTACGGCTGCGGGGCGTGTTGCAGCGCGAAGGCAGCAAAGCCCCCGTGCTGCTGGCGTCGGTGGCGGGCAAACCGGGGGTATTTACGGCGTCTGATCTGCTGCCCAACCGCTACGAATTGCAGCTAATCGACGGGCGGGAAACGGTACTGTATCGCCAACCCATCACCATTACCCCCGGTCTGAACGTACAAACCATTACGCTGCCCGGCCAGGCCGTGGCTGGGGCCGAAGTAGCTGTATCAACGGCGATTATGCCAGCCAATCGTCCTGAGCGGCCGGTAGTCAATCGCCCCGTTTCGGCAACGGCAACGCCCGTTCTGCCCACCGAAGCCGTGACGACGGTGCCAGTTTTGGCCGATAATCTGCCGGTGCTTCTTTTCGAGGAAAGCAGCTACGCCCTCTCCGATGCCGCCCGCGCCACGCTGCAACGGGTGGGGGCTTATTTACAGCAACATCCTACTGTTCACCTGCGGCTGGTGGGCCATACCGACCGCCTCGGCAACGAGCAACTGAACAAATACCTCGGTGAGTTCCGGGCCAAAGTGGCCGCCAACTACCTCCACTGGCAGGGCGTGGACGACCAACGCCTTCAGGTGGAAGGGTTTGGCAGCCGGTTTTTGATCGGTGCCGACAACACCACCGAAAGCCGGGGCCTCAACCGCCGCGTGACGTTGAAGTTGATCCCCGCCCGGCCCCTCGCCGAAACAGCCACGAGTTCAAATTGACCCGTACCCACACCGCCATGAACCGACTGTTGCGCCTTAGTATTCCTTGCTTGTTTCTGCTGACCGGCTGTCATCAGGAACCGGACCTGACCGCTGCGGGCATTCCGCAGGGGTGCCGGATCGGGCTGGTCGAGGTGATCCGGGAGGGCGGAAAAGTAAGTCGGCAGGGGTATTTGTACAGTGCCTTCGGGAGCCTCACGCAGGCGTATGAAGAGAACCAGACCGGGCAGCGGAGCCTCACCCAGACGTATGTCTACGACACCGCCCGCTACGTGGTTAGCCGCGAAGACAAAACCCCCGGCGGCACCGTGCGCTACGCCTACACCTACGAGGGTTCGCCCAAACGCATTGTCAAAATAGCCCCCACGCAGGGCAGCGGCACCATGTTTGACTATGCCTACGACGGCGACCGCCTCAAGAGCCTGACCAAAACGGGCGGCGGCACCACCGAAACCCTGACCTTTCAGGCCGATGGCAGGCTGGCCAGCCGCACCAAAACAGGCGAACACTACGCCGTTGACCCCGCCACGGGCTACGTGACGTCCTACACCCATACCGATGGCGTCGTGGAGACGTTTACCGTCAACGCGCAGGGCAACCACCTGGTGAAAACGTATAACGAACCGGCCCTCAGCAAGCTGACCAGTTCCACCTACACCTATGCCAGTACCGGCTATTACGGCGACACCCAACTGCGGTTTCGGGGTATCCCCGACGTGCCCGATGGCGGCGGTAAACCGGGGTTGATCGCGGCCTACGCGCTGAATCAGTCGGTAAAAAACGTAACCACGCTCACCCAACAGGCCACGTATCGCTACGCGTTCAACAGTTCGGGCTACGCGCTCGGCTACGCCAGCAGCACCGGCGAACGCGCCAAATTTTATTACACCAATTGTCCCTGACCTGCCATGACAAACCGATACACGTTACGGATAGTGTGGTGGCTCATGGGTAGCCTATTGATGGCATCAGCGGGGCCGGTTTGGGCGCAGGGACAGGCGTTGACCGAGAGCGACAAACGCGAGATAAAAGAGCAGGCAAAGAAGCGGATTGGCAAAGAACTGGCCGAAAAAATCAACAACCTGGTCGTTGATTTCAACACCGAATCTGACATTAAACTCCTGATTCTCAATAGCTATTTACCCAACAGTGCCGACCAGCAGTTGTTTGTCAACGACGACGTCATTCTGGAAGACGACCTGGACCCGGCGCATACCGGACCAGCCGCCAACATGGACAAACCGGTGCGGCAGTATCTGAATGATCTGGTCACGTATTACCCCAAAAACCCCGATCCCGAACGGCCCAGTTTTTTGGTGACCAACGTCCGCGTGGGCGACCCAACCCCCGATAGTCCAACGTCAGCACTGATCAATGTTTTTTATAATTCGGCCTTCAAAGGCAACGACAAAAAAGGACATAGTTACCAGACCGTCAGCCGGGTAGCCACGCTCCAGGCCACCAAGATTGGCCGGAAATGGGAGGTCTTTATCCGCCAGATCATCTTTGAACGACGGGGCGCGGGACTGGCGCAAACGGCCATTACTACTCCCAGCGTGGCCACGGTAGCTGCCGTTACGGCCCCGCCGCCGCCACCTATCGACATTCGTGAGCCAACGGGGCTATTCCGGCAGGAAGATTACGAGTTCAACGCCACCATTCGCTACAACAGCAAGGCGCTCGACGTGGTCAAAAGCGAGTCGCCGCGCCTGCCATTGGGGCAGTACCGCCTCCGCGACAATGGCACCTATGAGCTGAACGGCAACCGCATCGTTTTCGACGGAAAGAATACGTTTACGTTCACCAACCGCGACCGCGACCTCCTCGGCTTTTCGCGGGTGGAACCGGCCAAACCCAAACCCGATACCACCCGCGCCGTGGCCACCAAACCCGCCCCGGAAACGCCTAAACTCAAGCCTGAGGCCCCAAAAGTCATTGCCAAAACACCGGTTATCGAAACACCCAAACCACCTGAAACAAAGATTGTTGCCGACGTACCTAAGCCCGTTGTTCCGGAGGTAAAGCCACTAGCAGAAACGCCTGCACCTCAGCCCATTACCGCTCCGCCCGCCGAAAAGCCAGCTCCGGTGGTGGTAGCGAAGGCACCAGAGCCGAAGCTGCCCAAACCAGTGGTACAAAAGCCCATGGCGATGTCTGTTTCGCCCGATTTAAAAAAGTCGCTGACCAACGAACAACGGCGCATTGTGGCCGGGATGCGGCTGCGGGGCTGGCTACAGGTGGTGGGCGGACTGGCCGCGCTGGGCGGTAGCTACGTGGTGTATTCGGGCATCAAAAAAGACTACGACACCTACGAAACCAAATTCAACGCCCTCAACACCGACTACCTGATCTACCGCGACCTGAGCCAGCGCCCCGTGCCCCCCGCCCCCGAACCCATGTCGATAACGGCCTTTGGGGCACCGGCCGTCTACGGCGTCTATGGCGGCGGCGTAATCGGTATTGGCCTCACCGTCAATGGCATACGAACCTTGTTCCGGGCTGGGAAGGCCAGCAGAAAGAAGCAACGGTAAGCCCGCTATAACCAGCTCGAAACAACACAACCAACCACACACATGACAGCGACACACCATGAAAAACTACATCACTTTTATCGCCCTTGTGCTACTACTGCCTTTAAGGCTGGTGGCGCAGCTGTACCCTACTACCACACCCGACCCACTGCCGTTCAGCACGATCTGCCAAGGTGCTACCGTTGATTTCAACGCCACCGTGATTGACGATGGTCGGCAAAACGCCAAATACTTGGTGGCCCTCTATCCTGTTGGTACCGATGGCCTTCGCATTGCTGAAAACGTGGGTACGTACATCGGCACGGTCACCACGCGGGCGGCAGGCGTCAACTCAGCAACCAACAGGATTCGGGTACAGTTTACCATGCCCCGAAATCTCACGGCGGGCAGTGGCTATTACATACAACTGTTTGGTATGAATTTCGACAGATCTGTCCCTGCCAAGAGCACTACATTTACGATCAGGCCGCTCACCACGCTAACCATTTCGGGTAATCAGACCATCATGGTTGGCACCCCTGTGCCCATCTTATTTACCTTCACCGGCACCCCACCATTTACCGTCGACTACAACGACTATGCCATTGAATACAATAGCGTTGGATCGCTGCGCACACTCACTACCAACGCCTACACAACCACTGTAACCCCCCGGATGCCCGCTTTCCGGCAGACCGAAAATTATAACAATGTCTACGTCCGTAACCTCCGCGATGGCAGTGGCTGTACTACGACAAACACCGTGAGCGGGGGTGCCCTTATCACCTCAACGCCGCTGGAACTGAGCACTATTCTGGAAAAATCGAGCATCTGCGCCGGAGGAACGATGGGTGCGCAGTATGCCACAGGCAACAGCAACATTCGTCTTCAGCCCGATTTTAAACCGCTCATTCAACTCTCCGATGCCAATGGCGACTTTGGCAGTCCTATTGATCTGGCTACTGGTGTACCCAACACGCCCCTCACTAACATCACCATCCCGACCAACGTGGTGGCTAGCGCCAAATATCGCATCCGAATCATTTCGCCCCGCGCCGAATACAACACACTTATTTCGCCCCGGTCGGCAGCCATTACGATTACTAAAGCCGATAAGCCCACTGTGGCCAATACCAACCCCACCGTTTGCCAGGGTGATGCCAGCGTCACGCTCAGTGCCAGCGGGTCGGGTACGTTAAAATGGTATGATTTTGCTGGTAACCTCCAGCCCGGTACGCCCACGCAGGGAACGGGTAATGCCGGCAACTACGGCTATTCGGTGAAACAGGTGATTGGTGCCTGCGAAAGTGACAAAGTAGACATTACGGTGAAAGTGAAACCCAAACCCGGTGCGCCCGCTGTGGCTGCGAAAAGCCTTTGCCAGAACGGCCCCAGCTATACCGTCGAGGCCAGCGGCAGCAATTTACGGTGGTTCAACAACGCCGATGCCCTCTGGAATGGCAACGGCAGCACCCCCGTAGTCAGCACCAGCAGCGCGGGTCCACAAACATTTAAAGTAGACCAGCAGGTAGATGGTTGCTACAGCGACAAAGCCACCGTTACGGTCACGGTCAATGCCCTGCCCGCCGCCCCCGCCGTAACCACCCCCGCCGCCGTTTGCCAGTATGCAGACGTACCCAACCTGACGGCCAACGGACTGAACCTCAACTGGTTTACCGCCGAAACCGGGGGCAGTGGTACCGGCACGATCAAACCCAGTTCGGCACAGCCCGGCACCACGGCCTACTGGGTGAGCCAGAACGTAAACGGCTGCGAAAGCGCCCGGGCCAAAATCGAGCAGGCCATCAACCCCGCCTCACCCGATCCCACCACGGCTCCGGTACTCTTGTGCAAAGACCAGCAGGCCACCGCCCTCACCGCCACCGGCACCAGCCTGAAATGGTACAACAGCAGTTTCGGACTCATCGGCACCACGGCCCCCACCCCGCCCACCAATCAACTTGGCGACTTTACCTACCGCGTAACGCAGACCACCAACGGCTGCGAAAGCAAAAAAACAGACCTGGTTGTTTCAGTCAAAAACACGCCCGGTGCGCCCGGCGTGGCCGATTTAGCCGCCTGCAACAACGCCGCCGCCCCCACCCTGACGGCAGTGGGCAGCGGGTTGCGCTGGTATGCCGTTGAAACCGGCGGCACGGGTGCGGCCAACGCCCCGGCCCTCAGCACGGCCCAGGTTGGCGACCAGTTTTATTGGGTGTCGCAGGCCATTGGCACCTGCGAAGGCCCCCGTGCCAAACTGAAGGTGGTGGTCAATGCCCTGCCACCCGCCCCCACCGCCGCTGCCCCGGCGGCGGTTTGCCAATATCTGAACGTACCAGTATTAGCGGCCACGGGCCAGAGCATGAAATGGTACCGCACCGAAACGGGCGGCACCGCCGAAGGTCCCATCATCCCTCCCTCAACCACGGCGGGTGTCAGCAGTTTTTGGGTGAGCCAGGTGGTCAACAACTGCGAAGGCCCCCGCCTCAAACTAGACCAGACCATCAGCCCTGCCTCGCCTAACCCTACCACCGCCACGGTGCTCTTGTGCAAAGACCAGCAGGCCACCACCCTCACCGCCGGAGGCACCGGTCTCAAATGGTTCGATGGCAACGGCACTCTCCTTGGCACCACCGCGCCCGCGCCTCCCACCAGCCAAACCGGCGATTTTAAGTACCGCGTGTCGCAAACCAGCAACGGCTGCGAAAGCCAGAAAGTAGACCTGCTCGTGTCGGTACGCAATACGCCCGGTACCCCCGGCGTAGCACCAGTATCGCTCTGCCAGAATCAAGTAGCCAAGCTATTGACAGCCACCGGCGACGGGCTGAGTTGGTATGAACTGGAAACAGGCGGCACCTCCCAAACGGCCCTCACGCCCCAGACCGGTACGTTGGGCGACAAAGCATATTGGGTGTCGCAGCGGTTCGGCACCTGCGAAAGCCCCCGCGCCAAACTGCTTACTACGGTCAATGCCGTACCCGCTGCTCCCGCTGCGGTGGGCAAAGATTTCTGTATCAACGACCCCGCCACGGCCCTCGTAGCCTCCGGTGAAGCCCTCCGCTGGTATACTACCACCGACCGCACGGGCGCGTCACAACTCACCGTCACCCCCACCACCGACCGTAGCCAGAACCTGACCTATTACGTAACCCAAACGAAAAACGGCTGCGAAAGCCCTACCACGGCGGTTCAGGTTCGCGTTCGTGCCAAAGCCGTTGCCCTCCTCACCGGCGACGATACCGTGTATGCCTACGATAGCACGGCCATCCGCGTCAAACTCGACGGCGACGGGCCGTGGTCGATGACCCTCTGGAGCGGGCAGGCCGTAACCACCAGCACCACGCCCTACGTGAAATGGGTAACGCCCAACCCCACCGCCCCCACGGCCAGCTATAAACTCCAGGCCCTGCGCAACGAATGCGGCCCCGGCGACGTGGGCAACACCTACACGCTCACCATTCAGCAACCCCTGGCTACTGAACCCACTCCCGGCCCGGTGCTTTATCTGCTGCCCTACCCCAGCCCGGCCACTACCCACTGCACCCTCAGTTGGCAGGCACCGGCAGGCGTTAGCGTTACCCTTCGGCTCATTACCCTGCTGGGCCAGGTAGCCTGGCAAGCCGAACGCAGGGGCACGGGTCTACGCGAAACCGAAGGGGTTGACCTGAGCCAGTTAAGTGCGGGACACCTGATTTTCAATATGCAAACTACTGACAATAAACAGAAAACGAGTACATTAATCAAGCAGTAATCCGGCTTTACCTCACTCACATCCATGACTACACGCCAGCGTATTCTGATTGCCGACAATCATCAGCTTTTTCTAGATGGTCTGCATATGCTCCTCGACCGGATCGATACCTGCGAGGTGGTGGGTGAGGCCAAGAATGGCCGTGAAGTCTTCAACTTCCTGGCGAAAGATGTGGTCGACTGTGTGCTGGTGGACACAGAAATGCCTGAATTGAACGGCATTGAAACGACCAAACTCATCAAAAAACAATGGCCTTCGGTGCGGGTACTGGCCATCAGCATGATGGGTGACTACCCCACGGTGCAACAGATGCTGAAGGCGGGTGCCGATGGTTATTTGTTGAAAGACACGGCTAAAGTCGAGTTGGCACGAGCCCTGGAAAGCGTGAGTATGGGGCGCATTTTCATCTCGCCGGCCCTATCGCCCATTTTGGTACATGGCGTGGCCGAACGGCCATTCAATTACCAGGCCTACGCCGAGCCCCTCACCCGCCGCGAACGAGAGGTGGTTTCGATGATTATCGACGGCCTCACCAATGAGCAAATTGCCCGGAAGCTTTGCCTGTCGCGCACGACCATCGACACGCACCGGAAGCATATTATGGGGAAAACCGGCTGCAAAAATACCGCTTCCCTGGTTCGCTATGTGCTGGAGCGCAACATGCAGATTTAGGAATACACGTTTAGCGCTACACCCGCTCCAGTTCGCGGCGAGCTTCCACAACCGTGCCTTCTTTGGCATAAATGCGGAAGCTCGCCCCCAGTTCTTCGGTGCGGCGTTTCATGTTGCTGATGCCATAATGCCGTTCGCCGGTATCGGCATCGTCGGGCGAGAAATTCAGCCCCTGCCCGTTGTCCTGAATCGTGAGGCAGAAGGTGCCATTGGGCTGGGTTTGCAGGCGCACCGTAGCCTCCGTAGCGCGGGCGTGCTGCACCACGTTACTAAGCGCTTCCTGGACGATGCGGAACAGATTCAGCACCTGCGCCGAAGTAAGCGGCTGCCCCGAATCGCCATCAATCTCGATCACCACGTCGAGACCGTTGGTTTGTTGCACGTATCGGTTTACGTACTGATTGAGGCGCTCGTCGAATTCGGCCAGCGTGAAGCGTTCCTGCTGAATGGCCCAGATCGTTTCGCGCAGGGTGCGGATGGCGTCGCGGGCATAGCCCACGATGGTGCGAAGCTGGTCGGCCTGGATTTTGCCGTTTACGATGGGTTGCTGCTCTACCTGCCGCCCAATGTGCAGCAGGCTCGTGATCATAAACGCCAGTTGCGCCCCCACGTTGTCGTGCAGGTCGCGGGCAATGCGTTCGCGCTCTTCCAAGAGGCTATTTTTCTGCGCCAGCGACTCCACTTCGGTAGCAAACGTGGTCCGCTCCTGTTCGCGCTGACTGCTGAGCAACCGGTCGCTGTGGTCGCGCATGAGCTTATAGCGATACGCCAGCCCGAAGGTGAGCGCCAGCACTTCAAACAGCGCCGTGGCGGCATAAATATCGAAATTAACCAGCGGGCGGTAGGTGGGAATAAGCCCGAAATTGGCCACCACCTGCCCGAAATTAAGGATGTAGAACGGCGTAATGGCCACCAGATAGAGCCAGGACGCACGGCGGTAATAGCGGCGGTAGAGGCTCATGACCACATAGGCAACCATCACGGGCATAGGTAGCCAGTAGAAGAGGGTAAACAGCCGCAGAAAGACCGTTTCTACCACGGGCGACAACTGTATCCAGTTTTCAATCACCAGCATCAACACGCAAAACAACCCCGCCAGCAGTACATATCCACTGAGTCGGTGCAACCAGCAAAGGGGCGTTTTTTTGAGGGGCAAAAATGTGCGAACGAACACCAGATTGGAGTAGAAAAGCAGCAGCGGAAACAGGAAATAGCAGTTTTGTCGGGGTAGCCAAAACTGGACTGACGGGGCAAACTGGTTCAGAAAGCCGTTGTTGATGACCATAAACCCAATCAGGCACAGTACGCACAACAAGTACGTCGAGTAGATGGAGTCGCGGGTGGTGACGAAGAAAAACAGGCTCATCAGGGTCACAAACAGCAGCGTCATCAGCACACCACCCCAGAATAAGTAATCCCGCTGCATCCAGGTTTCGTAGGCCTGCTGCCTTAGTAAAGTCACGGGCACCACCTGAGCACCCCGCACCTTCAACATGCGTAGGTAGACGGTATAATCGGCTCCGGCGGGTACTGTAAACGGAAAAAAGAAGTGTCGGTTATGGACAGGCCGTGCGGCCACCGGCGTACGCCAGCCCACCACCGGCGAGGCCGACAACAACCCCGGTAGCGCGGCGGTGGCCACCAAACCGGCCTGTGCAGCCTGTAGAGGCAATAAACTGCTTACGGCACCGCTGCCCGACTGCCCATTTGGCCTCCCCTGCGTTTGCGTAACGAATAGCTGTAGCGAATCGAAGCACCAGAAATTGACCCGCACCAACAAGGGCACGGGCTTGCCAGTTACGTTCTGCACCCGAAACCGCAGCCAGATCGGGTTGGCGCGGGTTTGTTCGCTAGTGTAGCCGGCATTGGGTACCGCCCGGCCAGCGGGACTAAACGGCAGCACCTGCACATCGCGCAGGCTGCGATGATGGAGCGAGTCGATAAATACGCTCAGCGAACGCTCGATAGGTAAGGCCAGCAGCGGATCGTCGGTGGGGGTCAGCGTAACCACGTCGGTTGCCTGCGCAGACAGGCCAGGGCGAACCGCCAGTAGCAACAGCAACAAAACGATAACCAATTTTCCCTTACGTATCATTTGGTAAATAAACGAACATGAGTACACCAATTGGATACCCGCTGCTAATTGATGCTCAACCGGTAGCTGTATTGCCAGTTTAGGCCGATAGACTTAATAACAGATTCAGACGATCAGGCTTCGTTAAAGTAATGACAACCAGTCTACAAGGCCTTATTTTTTATGTAAGTGGCACTAAAACACCATCTTTCCGCCGCCATCTCACATTCCCGGCCCACTTTTTGACGTTGTCTCTTTACGTCGTTCATCCTCACAATCACCGCTATGCGCCGTTTTCCATTTGCCCTGCCCCTGCTGGTTGTCTGTTTGCTAGCCACCGTTCTGTCTGGTTTCAAACTCACCAACGCACCAAAACCAAACGCGCCAAAAATCAACTGGATGTCGTTTAAAGAGGCCTACGAGCTGAACAAGAAAGCCCCCCGCAAAATCGTCATCGACGTCTATACAGACTGGTGCGGGTGGTGCAAGGTCATGGATCAGCGCACCTTCAGTCAGCCCGCCATCATCGACTACGTCAACGCGCACTACTACGCCGTGAAGCTCAACGCCGAAATGAACGAAGACGTCACCATCGGCGACCACACGTTCAAGAAGCAGGGCAACGCCCATGAGTTGGCCGTGTCGCTGTTGAAGGGCCAGATGGGCTACCCGACCACGGTGTTCATGAACGAAAAAATGGAGGTAATCCAACCCATTTCTGGCTTTCTGGAGCCACGCATGTTCCACCAGGTCATCACCTATTTCGGCGGCGATTTCCAGACCAAAGAAAAATTCGACGATTTCAAGACCGGCACCTACGTCAACCAATTCCAGCCTGCCATGCCCGTGGCTGGCACGGGGAAGTAAATTTTGTTGTGGAGCTGGTAAAATCCTGACGCACGAAGCGTAGGCAACGTAAATGAGTTTGCTCATTTTTACGTCGTCTACGCTTCGTGCGCGTCCAATCAACCTACTTCATGAAAAAAGCCGTTTACCTCCTTGCGCTTTGCGCCGTCAGCTTTACCGCCGGTGCGTTTCTCAATGCCCACGACGATCCCAAACAGCCCCTCACCGCCGAAATGGCCGACGTGGCGTCGCGGATTATTGGCCTCTCGTTCTCCCCCGCCGAACGCGATTCCATGCTCGATAACCTGGCCGACCAACGCCGCGATTTCGAGACCATCCGCGCCGCCAGGCTCACCAACGACGTTGCTCCAGCACTGTATTTCAACCCGTTACCCACCGGCTTTATCATGCCCACCGGCCCCGACGCCTTCCGGGCTTCGGCCTTGGGCATAGTCAACATGCCCGCCAACCACGACGAACTGGCCTTTTACACCGTGTCCCAACTCGGCGAACTGATTCGGACGAAACAGATTTCGTCACTAGAGCTAACCCAATTTTTCCTGGACCGCCTCAAAACCCACAGTCCCAAGCTTTTCAACGTTATCACCCTAACGGAAGACCTCGCCCTGACGCAGGCCCGCCGCGCCGACGCTGAAATCCGGGCCGGTAAGTACCGGGGGCCGCTGCACGGCATTCCCTACGGGGCCAAAGATTTGCTAGCCAAAAAAGGCTACAAAACTACCTGGGGGTCAGTGCCTTATAAGGACCAAACGCTTGATTATGACGCCACCGTAATCCAACGCCTCGAAGCCGCCGGGGCCATCCTCTGCGCCAAACTGGCCATGGGCGAACTGGCGATGGGCGACGTCTGGTTTGGCGGAAAAAGCCGCAACCCCTGGAAATCCGAAACCGGGTCGAGCGGGTCGTCGGCGGGGTCGGGCAGTACGGTGGCGGCGGGGCTGTTGCCGTTTGCCATCGGCACCGAAACACTGGGATCAATCGTCTCACCATCAACAGTTTGCGGCACCACGGGACTGCGCCCCACCTACGGGCGCGTGAGCCGACATGGGGCGATGGCCCTATCGTGGTCGATGGATAAAATAGGACCAATGACGCGGTCGGTCGAAGATTGTGCGCTGGTCTTTCGCGCCATTCAGGGACCGGACAACCTCGACCCGACGGTGATGAAAGCGCCGTTCCAATACGCCCCGATGGCCTCGCTCAAAGGTGTGCGGGTGGGCATTGTGCAGAAAGCCTTCGATGGTGATTACCCCAACAAAGCCAACGACAAAGCCACGCTCGAAACGCTCCGCAAACTGGGGGCCACGCTCGTACCCATCGAACTGCCCGCGTTTCGCTATGGTGCCCTCACGCTCATCATCGGCGTGGAAGGCGGCGCGGCCTTTGACGAACTCACCCGCGACAACCGCGACGATCAGCTAGTGCGGCAGAACAAAGGGGCTTGGCCTAACGAATTTCGCTCGGCCCGGTTCATCCCCGCCGTTGAGTACGTGCAGGCCAACCGCATCCGTACGCAGTTGATCAACCAGATGTATGCCGTGCTGAGAAAGGCGAACGTAGACGTGTATATGTCGCCAACGTACGCGGGTGGTAACCTCACGCTGACCAACCTGACGGGCCACCCCTGTGTGGTACTGCCCAACGGCTTCAACGCCGAAAAAACGCCATCCAGCATCACATTCAACGGTCAGCTCTTCGCCGAAGGCAAGATCCTCACCGTAGCCAAAGCCTATCAGGACGCCACCGATTGGCACAAAAAGCACCCGGTTGTTCAATGAAAAATGGATAATGAATAATGCAGAATGCAGAATGGCTTCGCGCTATCTAGTTCGTTACGAAGCCATTCTGCATTATTCATTATCCATTTTTCATTATACCTCTGTAATTTCTTAATTTTGCACTAAATACATCGGAAACAGAGCCTTAGGCTCTTAAACGGCTTTAGAAAGTGGATTTATTTGAGAAACTGCGCACTAACCTCGGTCCCATTGGATCGACTTCCGTCGAATTCAACGCCCACCATTACTTTGTTTTCCCTAAGCTCACCGGCGACTTAGGCCCCTACATGACGTTCAAAGGCAAGCAGGTATTGAACTGGAGCCTGAACAACTACCTCGGCCTGGCCAACCACCCCGAAGTGCGCGAAGCCGATACACAGGGCACTGCCGATTGGGGCCTTGCCTACCCAATGGGTGCCCGGATGATGTCGGGTAATAGCGACATGCACGAAGAACTGGAACAGCAACTAGCCGATTTTGTAGGTAAGGAAGACGCATTCCTGCTTAACTACGGCTACCAGGGCGTGATGTCGGCGGTTGAAGCCCTCGTTGACCACCGCGACGTAATTGTGTATGATGCGGAATGCCACGCCTGCCTGATTGACGGTATTCGGCTGCATAAGGCCAAGATGGGTGAATATTATAAGTTCAACCACAACGACATGGCCAGCTTGGAGAAAAACCTGCAACGGGCCACCAAGAAAGCCGCCGAGAAAAACGGGGGCATCCTCGTTATCACCGAAGGCGTTTTCGGTATGTCGGGCAAAGTCGGTAGTCTGGATCAGATTGTGGCCCTCAAAGAGAAATACAATTTCCGTCTGTTCGTAGACGACGCCCACGGCTTCGGCACGATGGGCGACACCGGCGCGGGCGTTGGCGAGATGCTCAACTGCCAGGATGGCATCGACGTCTACTTCTCAACGTTCGCCAAATCAATGGCCGCCATTGGTGCATTCGTTGCCGCCGACCGCGACATTATCATGTACCTGAAGTACAACATGCGGTCGCAGACCTACGCGAAGGCTTTGCCGATGCCGTTTGTGGTGGGAGCCATGAAACGCCTTGAGCTGATCAAGAAACACCCTGAACTACGCGAGAAGTTATGGGAAAACGTGAAGGCGCTACAGGACGGTTTGCGTGAACGGGGTTTCAACATCGGCGAAACACAATCACCGGTGACACCGGTATTGTTGCAACACAGCGGTGGTTTGCCAGCGGCTACGGCCATGGTGCGCGACATGCGCGAAAACTACGGTGTGTTCTGCTCCATTGTGCATTACCCCGTTGTGCCGAAGGAAGTGGTGATGCTCCGTATCATCCCTACGGCGGCTCACTCGCTCGACGACGTGCAGTATACCCTGAAAGTCTTCAGCGAGATCTACGCCAAGTTGATAAACGGGGACTACAATAGTGAAAATGGGCCAAATTCGGCTGAATTGGCCGAAGTAGCCGTATCAGACTCTGCCGCTGAGTAATCTTAGGTCTCTTTAGTTGTATTATTCAGCTATTTTTTTGACACCTCTCTTGCGGTGTATGTGAGAATAGTTATATTTCGCCCAAATCCGCGTTTTTAGCGTATTTAAGCACATTTTCACACATAAACCCCAATCGTATGACACGCTTTGAGGAAGTAAAAAACCTGATCATGTCTCTCGAAGGTGACTTCGACAAATTTTACGACAAAGAGAATCAGGCTGCCGGAACTCGCGTACGGAAAGGTATGCAGGACCTGAAGACAATGGCACAGAACATCCGGTCTGAAGTTCAGGATAAAAAGAATGCGGCCACTGCGACCGGCACAGTAAAAAAGTAGCCACAGTCCATTTTTGCAAAACCCACCCCGCTTAGATCAGCAGGGTGGGTTTTGTGTTTTATAAGGCTGATAATCATAGCGAAAACCAAAGTCGACGCAAACAGTGGGCTAAAGTTCTCTTTAATTATCCCTACTTTTGTGTGCCTTTTTGACGGCAGGAATTAAAATGCAGAAAACAAGACCCAATGGCTGTCTATTAGAAGCCGTTATTGGGTACAGGAAGCCTTTTCAGTGTCTTGGTCCCTGCCTCACTCTCTTAGTAGCCAAACAACGCATCCGATACTACGTAACAATCCTGAAATGGGACTTTTTAATTTCTTGACCAGCGACATTGCCATTGACTTGGGCACCGCCAATACACTCATCATTCATAAAGACCGGATTGTGGTCGACGAACCGTCGATTATCGCGATGGACAAGGTTAGCGGCAAGGTGCTGGCCATTGGGCATAAAGCGATGCAAATGCACGAAAAAACCAACGAAAACATCAAAACCATCCGCCCACTAAAAGACGGTGTGATCGCCGACTTTACGGCGGCGGAATTGATGATCCGGGGGCTGATTAAAATGATTGAGTCGGGCAACCGGTTGTTCTCTCCCTCGCACCGAATGGTGATTTGTATTCCGTCAGGCATTACGGAAGTAGAGAAACGCGCTGTTAAGGACTCAGCCGAACACGCTGGTGCCAAGGAAGTATACATGGTGCACGAACCCATTGCGGCCGCTATCGGTATCGGAATTGACATTACCCAGCCCAACGGCACTATGATTGTCGACATCGGAGGTGGTACTACCGAAATCGCCGTGATTGCCCTGTCAGGCATCGTTTGCGAACAGTCGATCCGTATTGCCGGCGATGTATTTACCCGCGACATTGTTGACTACATGCGCCGTGAGCACAACCTGCTCATCGGTGAGCGCTCGGCCGAACAGATTAAAATGGAAGTAGGCTCGGCCCTGCCCGAACTCGACAACCCACCTGCCGATTATGAGATCCGGGGACGTGACTTAATGACAGGCATTCCCAAAGAAATTAAGGTTACCTACAGCGAAATCGCCTACGCCCTCGACAAATCTATTTCGAAGATTGAAGAGGCGGTAATGAAAGCCCTGGAAGTGTCGCCCCCCGAACTCTCGGCCGACATTTACACCAACGGCATTCACCTCACGGGTGGTGGCGCTTTGTTGCATGGCCTCGACAAACGCCTGGCCAGCAAAACCAAACTACCCATCCACGTGGCCGACGATCCACTTAAGGCTGTGGTAAAGGGAACCGGCGAGGTGATCAAGAACCTCGACCTATACAAATCGATCCTGATTTCTTAAAATAAACAAGCCGGTAGACGCAAGAAAAAAGACGACAGACACAAGACATAATTAACCCTGTCTTGTGTCTGTCGTCTTTTTTCTTGCGTCTTTTGCATAAGTGGAACAGCTCTTTGCCTTTATTGCCCAAAGCCGCAACTTCATCCTATTTGTGTTGCTGGAGGTGCTTTGCTTTTACTTTATTGTCAACACCAACAATTATTGGAGCGCGAGTTTTTTTAACACCTCCAACCGCTACGCCGCCCAGATGCTGGCCTGGTCGAACATGGCGCAGGAGTACACAAACCTGCGGAAGGTCAACGCCGATCTGGCATCTGAAAATAACCAGCTTCGTCAGCAGCTCACCCGGTTACAGGAGGGCTCGCCGAGTGCCCCGGCAGCTTACCGCGCCGATTCTGCCTTTGCTAACCGGTTCAAGTTTACCGTGGCCAAGGTGATCAATAACACGACTACGCTGGCCAACAACTACCTCACCATTGATAAGGGTAGCGCCGACGGCATTAAGCCCGGCATGGGTGTTATTTCACCCACGGGCATTGTAGGCAGCGTGAAATCCTGCAACGAGCACTTCTCAGTCATCACATCTATTTTGCACTCCCGCTTCACTGTTTCGGCCAGTCTGGTTAAGGCCAACGAAATTGGCACGGCCAAATGGATGGGCGAAGACCCCACGCGCATGAGCCTGCTCGAAATTCCGCGTTACAAACCCGTAGCCATACATGATTCGGTCGTTATATCGAGTCGAAACAGGGTGTTTCCGGCAGGTATCCTCATTGGCCGTGTACGCACTATTGGCAATCAACCCAATCAACCCTTTCACGACCTGACCATCGATCTGTCGACTAACTTTGGTAGTCTTTCGTTTGTCTATGTGGTCGATAATCAGTTACGTGCTCAGCAAGAGCAAGTTGAGCAGCAAGTTGACAGCGAACGCTAAGCCCGCCGTTGTTGTCCCCGCCCCATGACTTTACGCGAAATCATTTCCACCATTCTACTTTTTGTGCTGTTTCTGACGCTTCAAATCCTGATCGTCAGAAACCTGGTCCTGTTCGATTACGGTTTTTGTTTTCTCTATGTGGCCTGTATACTACTGTTGCCCAATGAGTTAAGCCAAACCGTGGCATTGCTCATAGCCTTTGCTACGGGCGTCATCGTCGACACATTCTACAATACCCTGGGAATGCATGCCGCTGCCACGGTACTTATGGCCTACGTTCGTCCGTTGGTAGTGCGGGTACAGATGGCCCAACGTATTCAGGAAGCGCGGGTGCTGTTTACTCTCCAGGAGTTAGGCTTCGCTGAGTTTTTCAGGTACGTGATCGTGCTGGTGTTCATCCACCACAGCGCCCTGTTTCTAATCGAAGCGGGTAGCCTCAGCCTGCTCGTTCCAACGCTTTTCCGCATCGGGGCTAGTGCCTTATTTACCACGCTGAGCATTGTATTGATCCAATTTTTTACCCGAAATTAAGCCCGGCTCGTCCGGCAAAAACGGTCAACAACATAAACAGAATGGGGTTGGTTCTGCCATTTTGGCCGATTCGTTGTTTTGTTAAACAAAGGTTTGGTTTTTGCGGTATAGTCTCTGTCGGCGACTCCCCCAATAGAACGGTTGGTGTGCTTTTCACAATTCAATCGGTAGTCGAGGCTGAACGTTTTTTAACGCCTACTTTCATGTCGACAATGCCCGAAACCATGTCAGACACTACGCCCACACGCGGATATACCGACGATCAGAAATATCAGATCTTCAACAAGGAGTTCATGCCCCACATCGACTCCATGTATAATTTCGCGTTCCGTTTGACGATGGATGAAGACGACGCCAACGACCTCGTGCAGGACACGTATTTGAAGGCTTTCCGCTTTATCTCGTCATTTGAACAAGGAACTAACGCCAAAGCATGGCTGTTCAGAATCCTGAAGAATAGCTTCATCAACGACTATCGGAAGAAAAGTAAAGAACCCGCAAAGGTTGATTACCAGGACGTTGAGACGACCTACAACTCCGAAGATTCAGAAACCGAACATACCGTCGACCTGCGGGCCGAGACTGTTTCAGACCTGATTGGTGATGAAGTGGCAACGGCCCTCAACTCATTGCCGGTTGACTTCCGTACCGTCATTATTCTGTGCGACATTGAAGGGTTTACCTACGAAGAAATGGCCAAGATATTGGACATTCCCATCGGTACAGTCCGGTCGCGGTTGCACAGAGCACGGAACCTATTGAAAGAAAAGCTGCGCGATTATGCGGCATCAATGGGCTACAACGGAAATATTGACGAGTAAAGAGAACTTTTACAGCAGATGATTTGGTTAGACTAGTAGCAACAATATAACTAATCTTGGAATAAATAACATTTTTCCAATGCAAACGTCATTGCCACAACCGCCGTCGGAAATCCCGAAGAGTATGAAACACACGTGCGAGCACCAGAGTGACTGTCTGAAATTTATGCAGATGGTTCTAGACGGGGCTGCAACAGAGAAGGATATCGACCAACTTCAACGTAATCTGGAATCTTGCCAACCGTGCATTCAAATGTACCATCTTGAAAAAGAGGTGAAAGCACTACTACAGAACCGAATGGAAAAACACTGCTGCCCAGAGCAGTTGATCGAATCGATCCGAACGCGTATCGCCACGTTTAGCTAAGTCGCCTTAATTGGCATAAAATCGGGGTAAGTGAGTAGGTTGACTTTGTCAGCCCATTCACTTACCCCGATTCGTTTTTGTACTTTTGACCAAAAAATAGGCTTTGAAAGGTAAACTCGTCATCTTCTCGGCTCCGTCGGGTTCGGGCAAAACTACTATTGTTCACCACCTGCTGAACACCAACGCCAATCTGGGCTTCTCGATCTCGGCCTGTACGCGCGACCGCCGGGGCCGCGACGAACAAAACGGCAAGGATTACTATTTCCTGACGCCCGAAGAATTTAAGCAGAAGATAGATGACAATGAGTTTGTGGAATGGGAAGAGGTTTATGTGGGGGCGTTCTACGGCACATTAAAGGCTGAAATTCAGCGCCTTTGGGATTCGGGTAAACATGTGCTGTTTGATGTTGACGTGCAGGGTGGTCTGAAACTGAAAGAATATTACGGCGAGCAAGCCCTGTCGGTTTTTGTGAAGGTGCCTGACGAGGAAACACTGCGGAAGCGGCTCATTGGCCGGGGCACCGAAACGGAAGACAGCCTATCGAAACGCCTTTTTAAAGTCCACTTTGAGATGTCGTTTCAGGATCGTTTCGACGTGGTGCTGGTGAATGATCAACTTGACGATTCATACGTTAAGGCGCAGAAACTTATCGATGATTTTATTCGGCACGACATTGTACCGGCCAAAGCAACGGTGATGTAAGCGTATGCAAATCGGTCTTTTTTTCGGGTCCTTCAATCCCATTCACGTTGGGCATTTGATCATTGCCAATACCATGGCTACCACCACTGATCTGGATCAGGTGTGGTTTGTGGTGTCACCGCAAAATCCCTTCAAGAAGGCCAGGGGCCTGTTACACGAATTCGACCGGCTCGATATGGTGGAACGGGCCATTGCCGATAATAGTCACCTGAAAGCCACCGACGTTGAGTTTTCGATGCCCAAACCCAGCTATACGATTGATACGCTGGACCGGTTACGCGAGAAGTTTCCGCAACACACGTTCCGGCTCATTATGGGTGAAGACAATTTGGCGCAATTTGCTAACTGGAAAGAACCCGACCGTATCCTGACCGAAATTGGCCTGTACGTGTACCCCCGCCCCGCACGTGAGCCTAACGCCACGCCTTCTCCCTTGCTCACCGACGCCAACGTGCGGCTGGTACCTGCCCCCTTACTCGACATTTCGGCCACGTTTATTCGGGAGGCCATTCGCGCTAATCGGTCCATCCGGTATATGGTGCCCGACGTGGTGGATGAGCTAATTGCGCGGAAGAAATACTATTTGTGAAAGAGCGAAAGAGTGAATGACGAAAGAGCGAAAGTTGTTTCCACCATCCACGCTTTCGCCATTCGCTCACGGTACCCCCGCCTGTACACTGATTTCGGTGACTATACCCACCGCACCGATGCGCAAAGCCACGGTTTTGGCGGTTGATTTAGCCCCGGTATTATCACCACATTGGGGGCCTTTTTCTACGTAATAGACGTAGTATTTCTGGTTACGATCAGCAATTTCATTCAGGTCAGGACGCCCCAGGTATTTACCCAGATCATTAGAATGCATGCCCTTAAACTGATCCTTAACCTGCTGAAAATCAACAAACAACCGTTGCCTATCTCCTTTACAGGCTCCCCGGTCATTACGCCAGGCTTTCAAGTCCAGGCTACCCAGTTTATCTGGACCAGCGCATCCCAAACAAAGCAGCAATGCCACCAGTAGAATTTGTTTTATAAACATATTGATGATGTAAAATGAACGAAGTAATAGCATGAAACTATAGTCCTCTCGGATTAAACATTGTTGGCATTCTGCGACCAAATTGTTTGTTGTATTGCTTCACGGCTCTGATACTGTTATTGAAAGATAGTATGTTGAACGTAGCACTGACTGTTATACCAGCTATCATCGTGTAGCCTGTAGCCCGAAAGAAATCAGCACCAGGTTGAACTGAGCCCGCTTTGCTGGTAGCTACGTTGCCAATAGTAAACACAAGCCGCACAGCCGAATAAGTAAACAAGGACATTGGTACCAGTGTGATTATGGAGGCAATTCGGGCTATTCGTCCTCGTTTATAAGCTTTGCAGGCAGATTGCGCTATCAGCGAATCGGGTGAGCTAAGCAATGGAAAATCAGGACTCGTCACCCTATACACACCTGAATTGAATCGGTAGGGGGGGGAGTAGGCCCAAATGAGAACACGTATTCGGCGGGACCTTGCTCGCGGTTGAATGCCTGGATAGCTTCCGAATAGTTTGTTGAATCGGGTTGTTGCGCCAATACATTACCAGCAAACAGCAAAAAACAACAGCAGAGGTTAAGGTTGATAACCGAAATTTGTCTTGTTAACCTCTTGACTCAACTTTACGGCCGTTCGTTGTAAACAGTTTGCATTAGCGTTTGGCCTACCGCTTTCAGCGTGTTCCTGTCGATGTTGTGCATATCGTCTCCGGCGGTGTGCCAGTCGGGGAAGAACGAGCTGGTGAGTGGGCTGAGGTGAATGATATCGACGGTCGGGATTTTGGCAATCAGGTTGGGGGCAATATGGTCGTCGGTGATGGGGCTGCCGTTTGCATCCTGGAAATATTGACTGTAGCCAAGCTGACTGGCGGTATTCCATATCGTTTGCACCACGCTGGGGGCATATTGCATCGAATAGCCTTCTTTGGGGAACGTTGCCCCTTTGGCACCCACCATATCCAGTAATACGCCGTAATAGGCCGTGTAGCCCGGTATGTGCGGATTTTTAGCCCAATGCCGCGAACCGAGGCAAAAACCGATGTAATCGAATTGGCCGCTGGCGGGTTCGGTATCGCCCACGGCTTTTTCGCCATTGCCCCAGTCTTCGGCATCAAAAAAAATCAGATCGACACCCACGGTGGGCTTGGTTTTGGCCAGATGAATGGTCCGGGCCATTTCAAGCAAAACGGCCACGCCGCTAGCTCCGTCGTTGGCAGCGGGAACGGGCTTGCTCTGGTTGGCCACCACCGAATCAGCATTAGCATGGGGGCGGCTATCCCAGTGCGACGAGAAGAAAATACGCTTGGTGGCCTTCGGGTTGATGACGCCGATGATGTTGCGGCCTTTGATGATGGTACCATCCCAGCCTTTGGCCGTAAACGGTTGCTCAACCACGTCCACACCATATGCCTTCAGCTTAGCGGCAATGTAGTCGCCCCCGCGCTCATGGGCGGGCGTGTTGGGCACACGTGGACCGAACGCCAGTTGCTGTTCGATGCTACGGTAGGCCGAATCGCCCGAAAACGTGGGTGCTGCTACCATGACCGGGGATGACGCTGTTGATTCGGCTGATTTTTTGCCGTTATCGCCACAGGCAACGATGAGGGCTGCCATCGCGGCGGCAAGGATGTATTTTGTCATATTTTGGTTATCAATGAGGCAATTTACTCTTCATACGCCCAGTCGATGCGGTGTTTCATGTCGCGGATGACCAGGCCCTGGCTTTTGAAATAGGTACGTACCTGATCTACTTTGTCGTATAACCGTTGGCTTTTATACTCGCGGTATAGGTCAAGCATACCCCCCACCATCGCGGTTTGGTCACGATTCGTTTCTTCCTTGAGGCCCAGTACGTCCTCAAAAAACTGGACGAAGCTACTCTGCAACTGCGTGAACGCGGCTTCGCCTAACTGCCCCATCATAACCTGCCGGGTGTCTAGTTGGTTGATTTTTTTGAGCAGGCTAAACAGGTGCCCAATCGTTACGGCGGTGTTCAGGTCGTCGTTCATGGCGTCGTAAAGGGCTTGGCTGTCACGGGTTATTTCTTCGCCTTGTTTAGGGTCAACGGTTGCATCTTCCTCAGCTTCAAACGTCATCGACTTCAGCAGACGAAGGCCATTCACCAGCCGCCGGTAGCCTTTTTGGGCTGCTTTGAGGGCTTCGTTCGAGAAATCGAGTGTGCTGCGGTAGTGGGATTGCAGCATAAAAAACCGCACCGTCATGGGGCTGTATGCCTGATCGAGCAGCTTATGCGTACCTGCAAACAACTCCGACGGCAGGAACGAGTTGCCCAGCGACTTGCTCATTTTCTGGCCGTTCACCGTCAGCATGTTCGAGTGCATCCAGTAACGCACGGGGTCGTGGCCGTTGAGGCCGTGGCCCTGCGCAATCTCGCATTCGTGGTGCGGAAATTTTAGGTCCATCCCCCCGCCGTGAATATCGAACTGGGTGCCCAAATACTTGGTACTCATGCAGGTACACTCCAGGTGCCAACCCGGGAAGCCCATGCCCCACGGCGATGGCCACCGCATGAGGTGTTCAGGTGAGGCGTTTTTCCAGATCGCAAAATCCAACGGGTTGTGCTTCTCCGACTGCCCGTCGAGGTCGCGGGTTTCGTTCAATAAATCGTCCAGAATCCGGCCCGACAGCTTACCATATTGGCCGCCTTCGCGGTTGTATCGGTCAATGTCGAAATACACCGACCCATTCGATTCATAAGCCAACCCCTTATCAATCAATACTTTCACGGCTTCAATTTGTTCGACCATGTGGCCCGTAGCAGTGGGCTCGATGCTTGGCGGACGCATATTAAAGGTGAGTAGTACGTCGTGGAAATCGTTGGTGTAGCGTTGCACGATCTCCATCGGCTCCAGCTTTTCCAGCTTCGCCATGCGGCCAATTTTGTCTTCGCCCTCATCGCCGTCGCCCACGAGGTGGCCCACGTCGGTGATATTGCGCACGTAGCGGACTTTGTAGCCGATGAACGTCAGGTAGCGAGAGAGCGTGTCGAAGGTGAGAAACGTGCGGAGATTACCCAAATGCACGTAGTTATAAACGGTTGGTCCGCAGACATACAGGCCCACGTTGGGTGCACTGATGGGCTGAAACGTTTCTTTTTGGCGAGAAAGTGTATTGTAGATAACGAGCGGTTGCATAGTACAAAAATAGTCCTCTAAGCCGGTTGGCGAAGCAACGGGAGACAGAAGACAGTAAACAGAAGACTATTTTTGTACTATGCAATTAATTGACGTGGGCACCGATGCCACTCTCCGCCGTGAATTTCTCGAACTACCCGTTCGGCTCTATAAAAATGATCCCTGCTGGATTCGTCCGCTTGATGATGACCTCGAAAGCGTCTTCGACCCTAAACGAAACAAGCTATTTGAGACCGGCGAGTGCATCCGGTGGGTGCTGAAAGACGATGCTGGGCAGGCCATTGGGCGGGTGGCGGCGTTTGTCAATGGCAAGACGCTGAAAGCCGAGAAAGAACAGCCAACGGGCGGAATGGGCTTTTTTGAGTGCATCGACGACCAAAAAACCGCCTTTTTTCTCTTCGACACCTGCCGGGAATGGCTGGCGGCGCGGGGCATGGACGCGATGGACGGTCCGATCAATTTCGGCGACCGCGACCGATGGTGGGGGCTGCTGGTGGAGGGGTGCGACAAAGAACCGAACTACGGAATGCCCTACACCAAGCCTTATTACGTGCCGTTTTTTGAGGCGTATGGTTTCCGCGAATACTTCCAGCAGCACACATTTTCATTGGCCATCAACTATGACGAATTGATGGCAAACGGGATGCAACAAAAAGTGCTGGACCGGGCGCAGGCCATCCTCGACAACCCCGAATACACCTTCGAGCATATTCAGAAAAACAAGCTGCCCCAGTACGCTGCCGATTTCGCCGAAATCTACACCAAAGCCTGGGCCAAAATTCTGGGTACGCCCGACATGACCACCGAGAAGGCACTGGTGCTGATGCAGAAAATGAAGCCAGTGATGGAAGAAAACCTGGTCTGGTTTGGCTACCACGGCAGCGGTACCAACCGCAAACCAGTAGCGTTTTTCATCATGCTACCCGAACTGAACCAGTATTTCAAGCACGTTAACGGCAAGATGGATTTACTGGGCAAACTGACGTTTTTGTACCATAAGCTGCTGAAACCCACCAACAAAGCCTTCGGCGTAATCTTCGGCGTGGTACCAGATTTTCAGGGGAAAGGCATCGAATCGGCCATTGCCATTGCGTATCCCTCGCGCGAGGTATGGGGCGGTAAGAGCCACCAATTTAACGCGTTGGAGCTTAACTGGATCGGCGATTTCAACGTGCGGATGATCCGTTTCTCGAAGATGCTGGGCGGTAAAATCAGCAAACGACACATCACATACCGGTATTTGTTTGACCGCGAAGCAGAATTCAAACGTCATAAAGTCATTTAGGGCCTATGACTGGTCGCCATCTCGACATTGCGCTGGAACGGGGGTATTTTCGGATGCACCAGTACCTGTTTACGTGCCAGTATCTGGTACTGGATGATGCCATTTGCCCTACGCATTGGCTACGGATTGATCTGCACCGCGTACAACTTGGTAAGAGTCAGCGGCAGTTGATAGGCCGCAATAAAGCCTTTTCAGTGTCGGTAGGGCCACTTTCGCTAACTCCCGAACTCACCGGCCTCTACGCCAAATACCGCGCCAGCATTGACTTCGACGCGCCCGAAACCATCGAGGCCAGCCTCTTCGACGGGGCACCCACGACCGTCAGTGTGTTTGATACCCACGTGATTTACGTCCGCGACGGAGACCGGCTGATTGCGGCGGGTATTTTCGACAAAGGGCTGCGGACGATGGCGGGCATTATGAATTTCTACGACCCCGATTACCGCAAATACAGCCTCGGCAAGTACCTGATGCTCTTGAAAATCAATTACGCCCAACAGCAGCGCTACACCTATTATTACCCCGGCTACGTGGTGAGCTACTATCCTAAATTCGATTACAAACTCTTCGCCGCCGAATCAGCCACCGGGGTCCTCGACGCCACCAATGACCGTTGGCTCCCCTTTTCTTGGGAAACGATAAAGGGACTAGCGGAAAAATTGATGAGCGAAGATTGATTTATAATTTAATTAACAATTGCAATTCGCCGCCAAAACCAATCTCAACAATTCGCTGCAATGTGGATAAGCGGACCTCTTTTATATTATTCTCAATTTTAGAAATATACGACTTCGTAGTACCCACACGTTCAGCCAGTTCAGCCTGCGTTAGTCCTTTATCAATTCGAGCCTGATGCAGCATGGCACCAAGCTTAAATTGCTCATAACCAGTTTCTAATTGATCACGTTCAGCCGTACCGCGTTTACCATATTGCTCATCTTTAAATTGATCGAGTGTAATCAGGTTATTATTGTTCGTTTGCATAGTCGTTTTGTAACTGTTTAGGTAGGCAAATTCAAGCCAATTATCTGACAATCAGAAAGTTACTAATTTTTCTAATTTATGAGTTAAACTAAGCAAAAATCTTAATGTTATGATAATCAACTACTTGACTTTTAGACATTAAATACTTTTGCGATTTTTAACTTTGCAAGTGCTTGATTATCAGTTCAGTGGACTAC
>JBBRMP010000011.1:0-53023 GCA_038230755.1 Cytophagales bacterium
ACGAACTGATTCTTTTCCTTTGCGGATAAAGTTGTTGAGTGTTGTCAAGTCCGCTTCAGACAAGACAAACGGAGTTACGATTTGGCCCATGCCCCAAAGCTAACCATTTTATTCTAATCACTAAATTGGAAGAGTACTAGTGTTTTGACCATGAGTTTGTTGAGTTATAGTGAATATATAGGCTAAATGTAGAGCTATACGCAAACCCAAGCGAGCGTTAAGGGCTTATAATTCAATTAAATAAAAATTATGGCATTTTTTTGATACATACTATTCTGCGATGATAGCTAATATAAACAGCCTATTTGCTCATGTTACATCGCAGCAAAACAATGTTACAGGGGCGTTAACGGGCTTTTTTTGGGGTGCGTAGGTTTGCCAGCACAAACCAAACTACGCTCTTTCCATGAAAACTGCCTCTTTATCTGCTGCCCTCATCTGCCTATTGTTGATGGCCCAACCTGCCGCCGCTCAGTTCGGTAACATCGTTGACCGAGTGAATAATGCGGCTACCAACCGTGCCAATCAGAAGATCGACCAGGGTATAAACAAGGGTCTGGATAAAGTAGAAGACGGAGTAAAAAACGGCTCGAAAAAACCAGCAGGCAGCAAGACAGCGCCCACTTCTACCACCGATGACCAGCAGCCGACTGGCCAAACCAACAACGCCGACGCTTCAGGAAATACCGAACCGGCGAAAGCCACGCCACCCTCTATGAAATCATACGCGAACTATGATTTTGTGGCGGGCAACAAAATCATTTTTGAAGACGATTTCCACGCCGACCAGGACGGCGAATTTGGCGAACACTGGGATTTGGTTTACGGGCAGGCTGTGCTGAACAAATTCGGCGATGGGCTGGTGATGAAAATCACGGACGGCAACTATGGCAAAGTGGCCCCGCTGATGAAAGAGAAGGCCTATCTACCTAAAGAATTTACGTTGGAATACGACTACTACCAAACGCCCGGTGCCTACGATCTTCAGTTCTGGTTCACTGATGCCGACGGTGGCGAAGTCATCAAGTGCCGGGCCTCGCGCGGTGGTGCATCGGTAGATTTTCAGGTCAACGGAGAAGAACGCTCGCTGGCCGGAACCATGCCGGAAGAGCTGCAAGGCGAGAATTTCAACGACCGCTGGCACCACGTGGCCTTCATTCTGAAAGGGCGCAGCATCAAACTCTATATTGACCAGTTCCGGGTGCTGAACGTGCCGCAGAACACCGCCGTGCCCGTGCGCGTCACCTTTGGGGGCATCGCTTCGCAGACTGATCCGCTGATTTTCAAAAACTTGCGCATCGCCGAAGGCGGTGGGGCCAATATGATTGCGGCCAAATTCGGGGAGGGCAAATACATCTCGCACGGCATCAATTTCGACGTCAACAAGGCCATTATCAAACCCGAAAGCATGGGTGAGCTAACAGCCATCCAGCGATTTTTGGCCGAAAACGGCGGCTCGAAATTTGAAATTGGTGGCCATACCGACGCCGACGGGTCGGATGTCAGCAACCTGACGCTCTCGCAAAAACGCGCCGACGCCGTGAAAGCCCAACTCGTTTCGATGGGCGTAGAGGCTGGTCGGCTTACGGCCAAAGGCTATGGCAAAACCAAGCCCATTGCCGACAACGCCAGCTTCGAGGGTAAGGCCCAAAACCGGCGCGTCGAATTCAATAAGCTCTAAAATGTAGGCAACTGGCATCATCGGGTAATCAGTGAAGAGGCTGCTGGTACGGGAAGCCCACGAAATCCATTCGTCAGGCCATACATCAGCGTGATAGTGAGCAGAAAACCCGCCAATATGATGATCCAACTTTGTTGCTCAACAGAAAGCGTTGCCACTCGCAAGGTCATTTTCTTCCGGTGAATAGAGGCTATATGGGCGAAAAAGGCGACTACCGCCAGACTATAACAAGGCACGAAAAAGAGCAACAGCGGAAACTGATTCAACCCACCCGCCCCGAAATACAGGTTAGTATCGAGGTGGAAAAGATAGCGCCCCGACAGTACCGTCGCGATGTGGAGCAGCAGAAAAAAGGCTAGGTACAAGCCAGAAACGACGTGTAGACGCTCCCAGGTGTTCTTTTGTATCCGCCGTGTGCCCAACGCCAGTCGCAAGCCCGTGATAATCTGAAGCAGCACGGCCCCCAGCAACAGCGCTTCCACCACGGGGTTGCGGTACACCACCCGCGCTGCTTTCATAAAGGCGATGTGTGTTGCCGGACTGATGAGTACTACCAGATGATTAGTCAGGTGCATACCTACGAAAACAGTCAGCAATAGCCCGGACGCGAAATGGGCGGTTCGCCAGCCAGTTTTTTGTGCTGTTGACGATACGGCGGCGGTTAGATTCTCCATAGTGGTGGTGGTTGGCGAGCCAGGAGGTAGGCAACGCAGGGTTGAAATTACCAAAGCCATTAAACCCACCCTACCTCTATTTTGTCAAACAGCCCGGATGGCCATCCGGGCTGTTCTTTCGTCATTGAGTCGTAAACTTGCTACCTATTTAAGACCACTACAGATGTCTAAATTCATCATCACCCTATGCCTGTCGGCCTGCCTGACAGCGGGCCATGCCCAGATTACCCTCCCTGCCGCCAGCCCCGCCAGCACCGTTGCCCAGCAAGTAGGTCTGGGTACCGTCACCGTCGATTATGGCCGTCCATCGCTGAAGGGCCGCGCCATGTTTGGCGACCGTATTCCTTACGGTAAGGTGTGGCGCACCGGGGCAAACAAAATCACCGACCTGACTCTCTCAGAGCCGATGACCATCGAGGGCAAAACCGTGGCTACGGGTAAATATGGCCTCTATTCGATCCCAACAGCCGATTCGTTTACGTTTATCATCAACAAAGACGCCAACGCCTGGGGGGCCTACGATTACAAAGAAGCAAACGATGTGCTGCGGTTGCTGGTGAAAACAGAGAAGACGACCACCAAGACCGAGACGCTGACCTTCGAGTTTGTCGATCTTACACCTGCCTCAGCCGTGCTGCAAATGCGTTGGGAAAATACCCTCGCCCGGCTCACAATTTCCGACGATGCCGACTCGCACGTGATGGCGCAGATTAAGGCTAAAACCAGTGCCGCCACCATCACGACAGAGACCTACTACAGTGCCGCCAATTATTACCTCGATACGAACCGCGATCCAAAGCAGGCACTCATTTGGGCAAACAAAGTGCTCGAAAAAAGCACCGAGTACTACGATTACCACCTCCGGGCAAAGATTCTGGCCCGTTCTGGCAACTGCAAAGCCGCCCGCGCCGACGCGCAGATGTCACTCGACCTGTCAAAGAAAGCGGGTGACGACGCCTACATCAAAAACAACGAGAAAATCCTGGACGATTGTAAGCTGTAAGGTTTTCCTTGAGAACGCGGATCGGGCCGGTCCGCCGGTGCGGGATTAAACTGATCTGCGCGGATTTTTTGGGGCCGTATAAGGATTTCTTTCGGGAAAAGTTCTTATCCGTTTATACCAAAAATCTGCGCAGATCAGCTTAATCCCGCACCGGCGGACCGGCCCGATCTACGTTCCCCTTTTTATGAAAATCGCCCTAGCCTTCGCCAGCGTACTTTTTTGCGGGTTTACGCTCTCGCAGTCAGCCGCGCCGCCGCGTTTCGAGAAATATTTTGTAGCCGCTGAAAGCTACGAATCAGCCGGGGTCATGGATGTGGACGGCAATGGTACGCTCGATATTGTGTCCGGTGACTTTTGGTACGAAAACGAGGGAAGCAAGTCGCCAAATGGCAAACCAACTTTTCGCTGGCGGCACCTCATTGGTCACCAAAAACGGGAAGACCAGTATTACGATGACTTTTCGACGATCCCCTTCGACGTGAATGCCGACGGGCGAATGGATGTCATCACGGGCGGGTGGTGGAGCGGCACTCTCCGCTGGCTCGAAAACGTACCCAAAGGTGATTGGCCCGTACATGAAATCGCCAGCGTGGGCAACGTGGAGACCACCCGCGTTTGGGACGTAGACGGCGATGGTACGCCCGAAATATGCCCCAACAATCCCGGCAAGTCCCTTAAGTACCTGAAATACCAGTCTGCCGAAAAGAATTTTCGCGTGGTCGACGTACACCCCACGCAGGGTCACGGCCTCGGCTTCGGCGATGTCAACGGCGACGGACGGGGCGATTTTATTGTGAGCGAAGGATGGCTAGAGGCAGGCGGGCCAACCGATATGCCGACCTGGACACTGCATAAGGAATTCGCCCTCGGCACGGCCAGCGTACCCATGATCGTGACCGACGTGAACGGCGACAAACGGGCCGACCTGATTGTGGGGCAGGGCCACGGCTATGGGCTGCACTGGTATGAACAGGGCCAAACCAACGGCCAACGCACCTGGACGAAGCACGTCATCGACGAGAAAAATTCACAATATCACGTCATGGAATGGGCCGACATCACCGGCGACGGCAAACCCGAGCTGATCACGGGCAAACGCTTCCGCGCCCACAACGACAACGACCCCGGCTCGAACGACCCCGTGGGTATCTACTACTTCACGTTCAACGGCAAAGCCTTCGACAAGCACATCATCAGCTACGGCCCGGCGGGCGAAGCCAAAGGTACCGGCATCTACTTCGCCCTCGCCGACCTCCGCAACACCGGCCGCAAAGACATTGTGGTGGCGGGGAAAGATGGGTTGTATGTATTTTGGAATGAGCAATGAAGGTTTAATGCACAATGGGCTGACGCAAGTGATTGTGCCGCACCGGCGGACCGGTCAGCCCATTGTGCATTATACATTGTCCATTAAACCTTCTCCTCTACCCGGCGCTCGTGGCCAGTTTCAAATTCGGCGGTGGTTTTGGCGGGGCGCATCTTGATAATGCGCAATTTCGACAATACCCGGATCATGGGGTAGGTCGGGTCAAACTCAAACCACTTGGCTCCGAAATTGGCCGAATTGGGCAGTTTGTGGTGGTTGTTCTGGAATAACTCGCCCATCATCACCACGTCGAGCATCAGCGAATTCTTCGATTTGTCGTGGTTATCAAAGTTAGCGTAACCGTATTTGTGGCCGCTCCAGTTGATGATCGCGCCATGAACGGGTCCCATCACGAAGTGGACGGGCAGCAGGAAGAAAAACGCCCAGTGCATGTCGAGGTAGATGAACGCAAAGATGTAGAACAGGCTATAGGCCACACCCCAACCCGCCCGCGACACCCATGAATCGCCGAGTTTTTCGATCAGGTTCCACTCCGGGTAGTTGCGGTCAAACTGCCGCTCGATCACCTGCTTGCGGTGCAAGACGGCATTATAAATGTTTTTTGTCTGCCACATCATCGTAAACACATTTTTGGTGTGGTGCGGCGAGTGCGGGTCGCGGGGCGTATCGCTGAAGGCGTGGTGCATCCGGTGTAACACCGCGTAGGCCCTTGGGCTTAGGTAAGACGACCCCTGTGAGATGTAGGTCAGGGCGTAGAAAAAGCGCTCCCAGAATTTGCTCATCGAAAACATCTTATGCGCCGAATAACGGTGCAAAAAGAACGTTTGGCAGAACAACGAGAGGTACCAGTGCGCGGCAAAGGCGGCGATAACGATCACAGTGTTTAACAGTTTAATTGAGCGGATACAAAATTGAATATCTTAACAAAAATAAGATTTTTCGGGGACTACAAGGCCAATGCACAACAGATTGGGCCATTTAATTGGGTATTCTGGTTAATTGGCTACCGTAGTGGCATACTGTAACAAGTTGGCCCCCATGCGCAGGGCGGCCTGCCGAACGGATTCGGGGTCGCCGTAGATGATCTGATCTTCCCAGCCGTTGCCGAGGTCACACTCATAACTATAAAAGCAGACTAATCGTCCCTGATAAATCAGGCCAAATCCCTGTGGTGCCTTGCCATCGTGCTCATGTACCTTCGGCAAACCGTTCGGAAACTTAAATTTCTGGTTATAAATAGGGTGCGAAAAAGGCAACTCGATAAACGACAGATCGGGAAAAACGCGCTTCATTTCGCGCCGGATGAACTTGTCGAGGCCATAATTATCGTCGACGTGCAAGAATCCACCCGACTGCAAATACTTCCGCAGATTCTCGACTTCGCCGTCTGAGAATGAGACGTTACCGTGGCCGGTCATGTGCACGAATGGGTACGAAAATATGTCCGGGCTACCCGGTTCCACGATATCTTCTTCGGGGAAAATGGCCATCCGTAACTGCACATTAGCGAACTTGATCAGGTTGGGTAGCGACGTTTTGTTGGCATACCAGTCGCCCCCACCGTTGTATTTCAGCTTGGCGATCTTGAAGCCGTAGGGCTGAGCCTGAGCTTTATTAATGTACAATGAACAATGTACAATGTACAATATAGAGGCGATAAGGAGGTGTTTCATCGGTTGTAAAGGTTTCACACAAAGGCACAGAACACTCACGGAGAACATAGAGCATATACGTTGAAAAATCTCTATATTCTCTGTGAGTACTCTGTGCCTTTGTGTGAACATTGTTCTGCGGTTAAATGACATTTAACAAATTCAAACTCTGGCAAGCGGCCAACGCGGCGGTTTCGGTGCGGAGGCGGTTGGGGCCGAGGGTTACTAACTGGAAACCCGCCCCTGTAGCCTGCTGCACTTCCTGTGCCGAAAAATCACCTTCCGGGCCAATCAGCACGGTATATGTTGACTTGGGACTGGCAGCATGGAACAAATGCGGGGCCTGTCCGTCTTCGGGTAAATGGGCAACAAACCGTTGACCATCAGTCGATTGCTTCAATAGTTGTGTCAGTGAAATAGCTTCGTCCAGTTGGGGCACCCACGATTGCAGCGACTGTTTCATGGCCGCCACGGCAATTTTTTCGATCCGTTCCAGCTTCAACACGCGCCGTTCGGAATGCTGGCCGAAAAAGAAACTGATTCGCTCGATACCCAGTTCAACGGCCTTTTCCACGAACCACTCCATTCGGTCCATATTCTTAGTCGGGGCCACGCAGATACGTACGGAAAATGGCCTCGGCGCGACTGTTTCTACTGTCTCGATTCGGAACACACAGCCTTTATTATCGGCCTTTGTAATAACGTTCAGGAAGCGATTTCCGCGCCCATCAGTCACGGCAATGGCCTCGCCGGGGCCAAGGCGCAGGGTGCGGGTGGCGTGCCGGGCCTCATCGTCGGTGAGCGAACCGGCGGTATCAGTTGGGGAAAGTGCGGGTTGATAAAATAGGTGCATAGGTAGCGTAAAGGTATTTACGGCTTACGATTTACGGTATGCGATTTAACTTCACGGCAGAAATACATTCATCCAATCACTCAATGCATTTTTCACAAAAAATCAGTCTGCTGTTGCTGTTAGGCGTTTCGCTCTCGGCAACGGCTCAGTTCCGTTCGCGCAACCTGCGCTGGAGCGCCGACGGCAACGCCACTGTTCAAGCTGCCAAAGGTGGTATCACCCGAACCGATGTCCGCACCGGCCAGGAAACAACCCTTGTCACCGCCGCCCAACTCACCCCAACGGGTGGCAAAAGCCCCATCACCGTGGCCGATTTTGCCTTTAGTCAAGACTCGTCGCAGGTGCTCATTTTCACCAATACGGCCCGCGTCTGGCGGTACAACACGCGGGGCGATTACTACGTACTGGACCACCAAAAGGGCCAACTGAAGCAGGTAGGGGCTAAACAACCAGGCCAGTCGCTGCTTTACGCCAAGCTCTCGCCCGACGGCAAGCGCGTGGGCTACGTAAGCAAAAGCAATCTCTTTTCGGAGGAAATCGCCACCGGCAAAGTGACCCAACTCACCACCGATGGCACCCGGCAGCGCATCAACGGCACGTTCGATTGGGCCTACGAAGAAGAGTTCGGTTGCCGCGACGGGTTCCGGTGGAGTCCCGACAGCAAGCAGTTGCTCTATTGGCAGGTAGACGCGAGCAAAATCCGCGATTTTCTAATGATCGACAACACCGATTCGATCTATTCCTTTACCATCCCGGTCGAATACCCGAAGGTGGGCGAGTCACCCTCTCCTACCCGCATTGGGCTGGTGTCGGCCACGGGTGGCAACACGCGTTGGCTACCTCTCCCTGGCGATGCGGCGCAGCATTACCTGGTGCGGGCCGAGTGGTTTCCGACAACGAGCGGAACCAGTAACGACTTGATCATACAGCAGTTAAACCGCAAACAAAACGAGTCGATCATCTTCGTTGGCGATGCGGCGAAGAATACCGTGAAGCCCATTTTCACCGAAACCGACAAGGCCTGGATCGACATCAAAGCCCGCTGGGACCGCGACGACCCGACCGGCTGGGAGTGGGTCGACGGGGGCAAATCATTTTTGTGGGTATCGGAAAAAGATGGCTGGCGACATATCTACAAGCTCAGCCGCGATGGCAAACAGCAGGTTCTGCTTACGCCCGGCAATTATGACATGGCGGAACTCGAACGAATCGACGAGCGCGGCGGCTTCGTGTATTTCACCGCTTCGCCCAACAACGCCACGCAACGCTATCTGTTCCGGGTACCGCTGGCCGGGGGTAGCAAGGCGGGGCCACCAATGGCCGAACGCCTCTCGCCCGCCGAGCAGGTGGGTACACACAGCTACGACGTGTCGCCGAACGGGCAACTGGCTTTTCATTCGTTTTCGAGCCACACCACCCCGCCCACCCGCGAGTTTGTGACCCTCGCCGATCACAAGCCCCTGCGCCCCGGCACCAACCCGCGCCCCTCGGCAGAGATGGGCCGCAACGTCCGGTTTTTCACCGTCAAAACCGCCGACGACGTGACGTTGGATGGCTGGATGGCGTTGCCGACTGATTTTGATAGTACGAAAAAGTACCCCATCGTTTTCTACGTCTACGGCGAACCCGCTGCCACCACCACCAACGACGTGTTTGGTATCGGCGAGAATAACATGTTTACCGGGGGGCTGGCTAAAGCGGGCTATATCTATGCCGCCCTTGACAACCGGGGCACGCCCACGCTGAAGGGAGCCACCTGGCGTAAGAGCATCTACAAACAGATTGGCCGGATCAACATCCGCGATCAGGCCATGGGTGCTAAAGCGTTGTTCAGCCGCCACAGCTACATCGACACGAGCCGGGTAGCCGTTTGGGGCTGGAGCGGCGGCGGGTCGTCTACGCTGAACCTGCTGTTTCAGTATCCCGACATCTACAAAACGGGGATCGCCGTGGCGGCGGTGGCCAATCAGCTCACCTACGACAACATTTACCAGGAGCGGTACATGGGCCTTCCGCAGGAAAACCGCGACGATTTCGTGGCTGGATCGCCCATCACGCACGCCAAAAACCTGCGCGGCAACCTGCTTTACATCCACGGCACTGGCGATGATAACGTCCACTACGCCAATGCCGAAATGTTGGTCAATGAGCTAGTTAAATACAACAAACAGTTTCAGTTTATGGCCTATCCCAACCGGTCGCACGGAATTTATGAGGGGGCTGGTACCCGGCAACACCTGAACAGTTTATACACCAGTTTTCTGAAGAAAAACTGCCCGCCGGGTGGTCGATAAGCCATTGGCGTAGATTCGATCTCACCCAGAAAAAGGTTCTGAACGCGTGTTCAGAACCTTTTTTATTATTTTTTGTGGGGTAGCAATCTGAACATAAGTTGATTGCCGTAGGTTTATTTGAAAGTTAATCTCTACAATATTCACTAACAAACGCAGGGTTCCCTGCAAAACACATGACTTCTATTAAATTCATTCTCGGTGCAGTGGCCCTTTTGGCCATCGGTCAATCAGCCTTCGCTCAGGAGAAAACAGTAATGGTAGGTGGTGCTGCGATGTATCCATCGAAAAACATCGTTGAAAACGCGGTAAACTCGAAAGATCACACCACGCTCGTAGCCGCCCTGAAAGCCGCCGGTTTGGTTGAGACCTTGTCAGGTGCCGGTCCATTCACGGTGTTTGCTCCTACTAACGAAGCGTTTAACAAGTTGCCTAAAGGCACCGTAGAAACACTGTTGAAGCCAGAAAACAAAGCAACGTTGGCGGGTATTTTGACCTACCACGTGGTATCGGGCAAGATGAGCGCGACGGAACTGGTGAAGGCCATCAAAGCTGGAAACGGCACGGCGACCCTGAAGACAGTAGCTGGTGGCTCGCTGAAAGCTATGCTGAAAGGCAAAAAAGTTGTGCTGACTGACGAAAAAGGTGGTAAATCGACCGTTACCATCGCCGACGTGAACCAGTCTAACGGCGTAATCCACGTGATCGACAGGGTGTTGATGCCGAAATAACACGTACCAACAACCTGTGAGATGTTGCCCGGACCGCGAGGTTCGGGCTTTTTTTGTAGCTTACCTCACCGCAGCGGCGGACTATCCCCGGCCCGGACGCGGAACCGCCCTCTCCTGCTGAGAGGGGTTGGTGCCGTGTTGTCAGGTTCCTAACCTGACAACACGGCACCACAAAAAAATAAGCCTCTGGAATCCCCAGAGGCCTATTTTGCAAAATTATCGTGAATCAATTAGGCCACTTTCAACACCGAATAACGCCGCTGGAGCAGGGCGTAACCACCGAACAGGAGACCGCTGAAGAACAGGTCGCCGAGGAGGGCATTCACGAAAAACGACTGGTTATTATAGAACGCTGCACCCGCCGCGTAGCAACCCAACAGGCCCGCACCCGTTTGTGGGTAGAAGCTGCTGCCGAACCAAACGGCGAAGTTAGTGATCAGAAAAAACAGCACCGACGCCACCAGCGAACCCGCCACGACTTTGGCGAACGTGGGTTGACGCAGCGCCACCACCCCGATGAGCCATGCTAGCGCAAATGAGCCATAGACAGCGCCCATCGTGCCGTGGAACCCAATGACGGCATCGCTGATGAGCATAGCCACGGCAGGCACCACCAGACCAACCCATTTTTTGTCGAACATAGCACCGCCGAAAAGGGCCATGGCCATCACGGGGGCGGCGTTGGGTGGGTGGGGCAAAAAGCGCGACAGGGCAACGAGCAGAACAAGCGAGGCAGCCGTGGTGAGGCGAATCTGGAGCGGTTTCATTGATGGAAGTGACGTTCGATGACGCAAAAAAACGTCTGTTTTGTGTTAACGATTGATGTATGCTACCTGATAAGTCCCTTGCTGGATAACCACTTTCGACACGGCGGCATAGTCAAGATTGAGGCGGTAAGCGTTACGCAAAGATAGGTCTAAGAACAGACAAAGCAACGTACGGATCACCCCGCCATGCGCCACGACGTACACCGTTTTGGGGCCGTCGTGCGCCGCCAGAGGCAAAATCTGTTCATGCCAGAAAGCCCCGACCCGGTCGGCCAGGGCCTGAAAAGACTCGCCACCCGGCGGGGCGATGGTCACGAAATCAGCCATCCAGCCGTCGAGCGCCTCACGGGGAATGTTAGCCCAGGGCAGCATTTCCCAGTCGCCGAAATGGTACTCGCGGAGGCGGTCATCGAACTGGATACCCGCGTCGGCAGGAGCTAAATCCTGGGCCAGTTTCCGGCAACGATTCAGCGGACTCGACCAGGTCAGGTCGGGTGGGGCTAGGAGGTTGGTTTGTATGCGAGCCAGTTGGTCGGGGTAATTATCGGCCAGGTCAACGTCGGAGCCGCCGTAGCAGACAGACCGGCCCACGGCAACTTCGGTGTGGCGGATGAGGTAGATGGTCATAGGGCCATGAGGCTGATATGCGTGATGGAAACGTAGGATAAATACACGATGACTTCGGTGAGTTGCTGGGTGGCGCCGAGGCAGTCGCCGGTGTAGCCGCCGAGCCATTTGCGGAAGAAAGCCATCAGCCGCCAGCGCACCAGCCAGAGCGGAATCAGGAAAGTACCGTATACCCAAAGGCCCGAAATGGTTATTAACACCAACAACGGGAACAAGCCGAACAACGTAGCCACCGCCAGCGGCCAGCCCGATATGCCGCCTTTGGCAATGGGCTTGGCCTTCGATTGTTCGTCGTCGCGGGCGTAGGGCATGGCCGCAATGACGGTCGTGGCTACCCACCGGCTCAGGCTGTGGGCCGAAATAAACGTCAACGCCACCGGCCAATTGAGTTGTTCGATGGTGAACAGTTTCAGGAGCGCAAAAAACTTCACCGCCAGCAACAGCCCCAGCCCAATGGTTCCGTAGGTGCCCAGGCGGCTGTCTTTCATAATGGTCAGAATCTGCTCTTTGCTCCAGCCACCACCGAAGCCGTCACACATATCGGCGAAGCCATCTTCGTGGAAAGCGCCCGTGACCCAGACCGTGGCGATCATGCTGAACAAAACGGCCAGTTCGGGCGGAAACAAGTAGCTACAGAGCCAAAACACCCCAAACCCGACGCCGCCGACAATCCAGCCGATGAGCGGGAAGAACATAGTCGAGCGGTTGAGCAGGTCGTCGGAATGGTCCATGTGTTTGGGCACCGGCAAGCGGGTATAAAACATCAGTGCCGTGAAGAAAAGGGTGCGCATTGGGGGTAGTTTTGTGGTAAAGATAAACAGCCCCAATGCCCACCCGCTTCCCAATCCTTCTCTATATCCTGAAATGGCTCTTTCTGGGCGGCATCCTGGCCATTGGCGCGGGGTCGGCGTCGGCGCTGTTTCTGGTGTCGCTGGATTGGGTTACGAACTACCGCGAAGCACATAGCTGGCTCATTGCGCTACTGCCGGTGGCTGGGTTTTTCATCGGCTGGCTGTACTCAACCGTGGGTAACTCAGTGGTGGGGGGTACTAATCTGCTCATCGACACCATCCACCAGTCGGGTGGGCAGAATCCGGCGCGGGTGCCGTTTCGCATGTTTCCGCTGGTGCTCATCGGCACGCTCGGCACGCACCTGTTTGGCGGCTCAGCCGGGCGCGAAGGTACGGCCCTACAACTGGGCGGCTCCTTCGCCGACCAACTCACCCGTCCCTTCCGCCTCTCTCCCACCGACCGGCGGCTGGTGCTCATGGCGGGCATCAGCGCGGGGTTTGGGTCGGTGTTTGGTACGCCGCTGGCCGGGGCCGTGTTTGGGTTGGAAGTGCTCGTTATTGGTCGTATGAGCTACCAGGCCATTTTTCCGGTGTTCATCGCCGCGCTCGGTGCCGACTACGTGACGCGCTGGTGGGGCGTGGGCCATACCCACTACGCCATCGCGGCGGTGCCGCCCATCACGCCGCTATTTGCCGTTTACGCCCTGCTGGCCGGGGCTGCGTTTGGCGGTTGCGCCCTGTTTTTCACCCAACTCACCCACCTAATTTCAGACTTGGCCAAACGCTGGATTTCCTACGCGCCGTTGCGTCCCGTGGTGGGCGGTATCGTGGTGGCAGGAGCCGTTTGGGCGCTGGGCAACACCCGGTATGTCGGCCTGGGCATTCCCGTTATCATCGAATCGTTCGGTAGTCAGCTTCCGCCCTACGAGTTTGCTATCAAACTGTTCCTCACGGCTATCACGTTGGGCATGGGGTTCAAAGGCGGCGAAGTAACGCCGCTGTTTTTCATCGGAGCCACGCTGGGTAACGCGCTCTCCTACTGGCTTCCGCTCCCCACGGGCTTATTGGCGGGCATGGGTTTCGTGGCCGTTTTTGCCGGTGCCGCCAACACCCCGCTCGCCTGTATTGTGCTGGCCCTCGAACTCTTCGGCACCCCCTGCGGCCCCTACGCCGCTATGGCCTGCGTAGGGGCTTACCTCTGCTCTGGCCACCAGGGCATCTATGGCAGTCAGTTGGTTGAGGAAGGGAAACGAATAGGTTAAACCGTCGGCAATTGCCACGGGCTGTTGTAGTGCGCTTTCACCATATTGTTGGCGTTGGCATCGCCTTCAACCGTTTGGGTCGCTTCGTTCCAGACAAGTTTATGGCCTGATCGGTACGCCATATTACCCAAGTGGGCGTGCAGAGCCACATTTCGGCCCACCTCAACCGGCGCGTTGGGTTGCTGCCGACTACGAACGCACTCGATAAAATTACGGGTGTGGCGGTCCAGGTCATTGCCGTACATCCGGTGTGGGGGCTGGGCGGGGAGCAAGTACTGTCCGTTGTCGATTTCGGGTAGCAGTTCCCAGCCGTCACGGTCAACCACCAGGGTGCCGAGGTTGCCGACAAACGCCACGCCATGTTCGCGGTTGTACGGGCCGCGCCCAATACCGATGGCCTGTTCCCACAGCAGCGTAAAGTGGTCATACTCATAAACTACCTGCATGGTGTCGGGGGTTTCGCCAGCATGGTCTGGAAAGCCAAAGCGACCACCCGACGCTACTACTGATTTGGGCGCGGTGGCGTTCATGCCCCACAAGGCCATATCGATCATGTGGGCACCCCAGTCGGTCATGAGGCCCCCGGCATAGTCCCAGAAGTAGCGGAAACTACCGTGGAACCGGTTCCGATTGAAGGGCCGTTTCGGGGCCGGACCCAGCCACATAGCGTAGTCCACGCCCGCCGGAACGGGTTCGTCGGGTAGCACAGGAAACGTTTTGCCATAGGGCATGTAGGCCCACGTTTTCACCATCCGTACCGTACCCAGTTTCCCCGAACGGACAAAGTCGATGGCCGTTTTCCAGTGGTCACCGCTGCGTTGCCACTGCCCCACCTGCACAATCCGGCTGTGTTTGCGGGCGGCGGCCACCATCAGGTTGCACTCTTCGATGGTGGTGGCCAGCGGTTTTTCCACGTAAACGTCCTTCCCGGCTTCGCAGGCCATAATCGTTGGCAGGCAGTGCCAATGGTCGGGCGTTCCGATCACAACGGCCTGTATAGCCTTGTTTTCCAGCAGTTTACGAAAATCGTTATAAAGGATAGGTTTGCTCCCGGCGGTGGCATCAGGCCGGTTGGCCAGTTCAGCCGCCCGTTTGTTTAGCACGTTCTGGTCCACGTCGCAAAGGGCTACGCAGCGCACACCCGGATTTTTGAGCATGGACGTCAGGTCGGCCCAACCCATGCTGTTGCCCCCAATGAGGGCCACTGAGATGGTGTCGGCGGCAGCAACCGGTGCGGGTGTGACTGCCGACAGTTCAACCGGTAGCAGTGCCCCGGCGGCAGCGAGCTGGGAAGACTGGCGAAGAAAATGGCGACGGGAAGTAGTCATAGATAAAGGATTTATTTAAGGGAACGCGGATTGGACTGCTTGAGCAGATCGACGCGGATTTTACCTTTACAACCGTACTGATGGTGCCGGTTATGCGCTAATCCGTTCAATCTACTTAATCTGTTTCTTTCTAAAAAATTCGCGTTGATCCGTTCGATCCGCGTTCCTCTATATGATCGATCTCCGTAGCGATACCGTAACCCGCCCCACCCCCGCCATGATGGCTGCCATGATGGCGGCACCTGTTGGCGACGATGTGTTTGGCGAAGACCCCACCGTGAATGCCCTGGAGCAAAAAGCCGCCCTTATGTTTGGCATGGAAGCAGCCCTATTTTGCCCGTCCGGCACCATGACCAACCAACTCGCCATTCGCACCCACGTCCGCCCCGGCGACGAGGTCATTTGCGATCAGCTCTCGCACATTTATCTGTACGAAGGCGGGGGCATTGCCGTCAATGCGCTGGCCTCCGTGGCGTTGCTGGCGGGCGAACGCGGCAAGCTCACGCCCGAACTGATCATCCCCGCCATCAATAACCCCACCGACCCGCACCGTCCGTTGTCGCGGCTGGTGTCGCTGGAAAACACCGTCAACAAGGGCGGTGGTAGCTACTATACCCTACCCGAACTAGCGGCCATCCGCCAACTCTGCACTGAACGCGGTTTGGCCCTGCACCTCGACGGGGCGCGGCTGTTCAACGCCCTGGCCGAAACCGGCGATGCCCCTGAAGCCTACGGGCGGCTGTTCGATTCAATTAGTATTTGTCTCTCAAAAGGCCTGGGATGCCCCGTGGGGTCGCTTTTGCTGGGGTCAGCGGCCTTTATCGCGCAGGCAAAACGGTTCCGCAAACTTATGGGCGGCGGCTGGCGGCAGGCCGGATTTCTGGCCGCAGCGGGTATTTACGCCCTCGATCACCACGTGGGAAGATTGAAACACGACCATTCCCGCGCCCGCCGCATTGGCCAAATCATGGCCTCACAACCGGAGGTTCAGTCGGTGCTGCCGGTCGATACCAACATTGTGATTGTTCGCCTCCACAACGGCATCACCAACACCGATTATGTGGCGCAGCTAAGGGATCGCGGTATTCTGGCCGTAACGTTTGGCCCGCAACTCGTTCGGTTTGTGACGCACCTGGACCTCACCGACGACCACATTGAGCAGTTTGGGCAGGCATTGGCCCAGCAAACCGTTAGCGTGGAGTAACTTGCGGGCCTCACCGGGGTGGTTAACCGAAGCGTATGCGCCTACTTATCTTTTTCATAGTCCTTACGCTAACCCACTGCGTTCAGGCGCAGCAGCGGGTAATCGTGCTCGACACACTCACCAAATCGGGTAATATCACGCTGGAGAAAGGGTGGCGGTGGCAGGTCGGCGACAATCAGGCATGGGCCAGCCCCACTTTCGACGATAGCCGGTGGGATAGCCTCCGCCCCACCCGCACGTTAGACACCCAGGGAAAACCCCTGGCAGCAGGCATTGGGTGGTTAAGGCTCCACCTAAGCATCGACAGCGCGTTGACAGTCAGGAATTTGCAATTCAATGCCAACCAGGCGGGTGCCTCCGAAATTTACCTCGACGGTAAACTGATCCGGCGTTTTGGCACGGTTAGCGCCAACACCCGGGTCCAGACGGGTTACTCGCCCACCATCTACGAATGGTATCCATTTCCGGTCAATACCCCTGGTCCGCATGTGCTGGCGGTGCGGTGGGCCTACCATAAACCCGCCTGGTACATTCCTTTCGACCGGGCCGCTAACCAGTCCATGTTTGAGCTTACGCTCCGTCCCGCCGACACGTTGATGCAGGCGGTGGCACTGCCCAGGGCGAAGAGTGTATTCGCCCCATTGATCGTGGGGATTTTCCTGATGTTGAGCACCGTACAGTTCCTGTATTACTTATACCGACGGCGGCGGGTAAACCTCCATTTTGGCCTCACCAGCCTGTTTTTTGCGCTGGCGCGGGGTTGTGACATCATTCGCCCGTTCCAAACCAATCTGGTGGCATCCAGTTGGTTGGCGTTTCTGAGTGGCCTGAGCTACATGCTCTATTGCATCTATCTCTGCGCCACGTTCTACGTGTTCCTCAACAAGCGCATTACCTGGCTGTTCCAGGTGCTGACTGCCACTATATTACTGGCTTTTTTCGCTGACCATTTCACCGAACAGGAAATCCTGCCCCTCCTGCTGCTAATGGCGGGGCTGGGCGGCCTGTTCATTGACTTACTAGTGGCCAGCGTCACGGCCCTGCGCACCCACCATGCCAACGCCCGACTTGTGCTGACGCCTCTTTTGATCATGATCGGGGTGATGATTACGATGATGATTGTGGCCATCATCCTGCGAGGCCACGATTCGGTGACGCTTCAGCTAGCAGGCAACGCCGCCGCGCTGATCATCAACCTCACCATTCCGCTTACGCTAGCCGTGATATTAGCCCGCGAGAACGCTCAGATCAACCGCGACCTGAAAGCCCGGTTGAACGACGTGGAGAAGCTTTCCGAAGAAAAAGAATCTATTCTGACACAACAGAAGGCTACCCTGGAAAGAGAGGTGGCTCAGCGCACGGCCACCCTCAACCGGTCGTTGCAAGACCTGCGCACTACGCAAACGCAATTGGTGCAGCGCGAAAAAATGGCCTCACTGGGTGAGTTGACGGCAGGTATTGCCCACGAAATTCAGAACCCCCTCAACTTCGTCAACAACTTCGCCGACGTATCGGGTGAGTTGATTGCCGAACTCCGGCAGGAACAAACCCGCCCCGACCGTGACCCCACGCTAGAAGCCGATTTGCTCACCGATATTGAACAGAATGTGGTCAAGATAGGCCACCACGGCGGGCGCGCGGCCAACATCGTACGCGGTATGCTGGAACACGCCCGCACCAGCACCGGCGAGCGCCAGCCCACCGACCTTAACGCCTTGGCCGACGAATATTTGCGGCTCAGTTATCATGGCCTACGCGCTAAGGATAAGCGCTTCAACGCCACGCTCATTACCGAGTTCGACCCCGGCCTTGCCCCCGTCAGTGTGGTAAGTCAGGACATTGGCCGGGTGCTGCTTAACCTGTTCAATAATGCGTTTTACGCTGTGCAGGAAAAAACCAAAACCGCCCCGGAAAGCTATACACCCACGGTATCGGTCAGTACTAAACAAACCGACGTGGGCGTTGAAATCCGGGTGGCGGACAACGGCAACGGCATTCCACTGGCCCTGCAACGCAAGATTTTCCAACCCTTTTTCACCACCAAACCTACCGGCGAAGGCACCGGCCTGGGCCTGTCGCTCAGCTTCGACATGATTACCAAAGGCCACAACGGCAGCCTCACCGTAGACACCTGCCCCGGCCAGTTCACCACGTTTATTATCAGGCTACCCGCCTGACCCCACCCGCAGCGGCGGACCGCCATGAAAACACTCCTTCTTCTCCTCATCCTTACGCTGCCAGCCGCTGCCCAAAAAGCCCCGAAAGCCCCTATCCAGAGCGGAGCGGAACAGACCAATTTGTATGTCAACAGCCTGAAAGGTAAACGTGTGGGCATGGTCGTGAACCAGACATCGATGATTCGGCAAACGCACGTGGTCGATAGTTTGCTGGCCCTGGGGATTACGATCAAAACCATTTTTGCGCCCGAACACGGCTTTCGCGGCACGGCCAGCGCGGGCGAGAAAATTGGCAATGGGCGCGACCCCAAATCGGGCTTGAGTATCGTATCGCTGTACGGTAAAAATTACAAGCCCGCCCTCGCCCAGCTTGATTCGCTCGACGTGGTTGTGTTTGATATTCAGGACGTTGGCGCCCGATTTTACACCTATATCAGCACACTCCACTACGTGATGGAAGCCTGCGCCGAAGCCAAAAAGCCGCTCGTGGTGCTCGATAGGCCCAACCCCAACGGCCATTACGTTGACGGCCCCGTGCTCGACCCGGCGTTTAAATCATTCGTCGGTATGCACCCCATTCCGGTGGTACATGGCCTTACGGTGGGCGAACTGGCCCGGATGATCAACGGGGAAAAGTGGCTGGCCGGGGGCGTACAATGCGCCCTCACGGTGGTGCCCGTGGCGCACTATACCCACGCTATGCCTTATGTGCTACCCATTGCGCCCTCGCCCAACCTGCCCAACCGGCAGGCGGTATTGCTCTACCCGTCGCTGTGCTTTTTCGAGGGGACCAACGTGAGTCTGGGCCGTGGCACCGACACGCAGTTTCAGGTCATTGGTTCGCCCACGTACCCCGGCGGGCCCTACACGTTTACGCCCACAGACAAACCCGGCGCGGTGAACCCACCCAACAAAGGCAAACTTTGCTACGGCTATGACCTCACCAAAATCAACGCCCAGAAACTCGGCTTTTCGCTAAAATACCTCCTCGATTTCTACCAGAAAACACCCGATAAGGACGCGTTTTTCCTGAAAGGTAACTTCATCGACAAACTAGCGGGCGGCGACCAACTCCGCAAACAAATCATCGCGGGCGTTCCTGAAAAAGCCATTCGTCAAAGCTGGAAAACCGCCCTGACCCGTTACAAACAAATGCGAAAAGGCTATTTGCTGTATCTTTAACAGAAAAATATCCACCCCCCACCCCTCCCGGAATGCCGGACCACCGTTGGGGAGGGGAGCTTTTCTGAAGCAGCTTCGCCACACGGAGCCTACGCCAGAGTAGCTCCCCTCCCCAACGGTGGCCCGGCATTCCGGGAGGGGTGGGGGGTGGGGTTCCTCCCATGACCGAATCCATTGCCCTGCTACACGCCGAAATCGACGCGGCAACCGTAGCCAACAAAGACCAATTGGAGCAGTACCGGCTGCGCTACCTGAGCAAAAAAGGAGCCGTAACCGAACTGTTTGAGGGACTGAAAACCGCCGCCGCAGACGACCGCCGGGCGTTGGGGCAACAACTCAATGGCCTGAAAAACCGGGCGCAGGAACGCTTTCAGGCATTTCAGGAAGCCGTAGAATCGCAGGAGCAAACGGCACCGGCTCAGCCCGCGTTTGATCTGACCTTACCCACGGTGCCCAACCTGATGGGCACGCAACACCCGCTGAGCATTGTCCGTCAGCGTATTATCCAGATTTTTGAGCGTATCGGGTTCAACGTAGCCGACGGTCCCGAAATCGAAACAGACTGGTACAATTTCGGTGCGCTTAACTTCGCCGACAACCACCCCGCCCGCGAGATGCAGGACACGTTTTTCGTCGAAAAAACGGACACGCCCTCACAGGACGTACTCTTACGGACGCACACATCAAACGTGCAGATTCGGCTGATGGAGCAGGTGCGCAACTCGCCCGGCGGGTTCAAACCTATTCGGTCGATCATGCCAGGGCGGGTGTATCGGAACGAGGCTATTTCGGCGCGGGCGCACTGCCAGTTTCACCAGGTCGAAGGCATTTACATTGATCGGAATGTGGGCTTCAAGGATTTAAAAGACACGCTCTATCACTTTGTAAAAGAGCTATTTACCAAAGACACTAAAATCCGTTTTCGTCCCTCCTATTTCCCCTTCACCGAACCGAGTGCCGAGATCGATATTTCGTGCCAGATCTGCGGCGGCAGCGGGTGCAACGTCTGCAAATACACGGGTTGGGTAGAAATTGCGGGTTCAGGAATGGTTGACCCTAACGTGCTGATTAACTGCGGCATAGACCCCGATAAATTCACGGGTTTTGCCTTCGGCATGGGTATCGAGCGCATCACGATGCTGAAATACCAGGTCCGCGATCTGCGACTCTATTTTGAAAATGACGTGCGCTTTTTACGACAATTTGAAGGATTATAACTACCTACCACCTATGCAGACGTACTATGACCCGGCCGATCTGAAGAAGTTTGGCAAAATCGGTGAGTTCCAAAAAGAATTTGCCGACAAATTCTTTGCGTATTACGGGGCCGTTTTCACCGAAGGTGCGCTCACCGCCCGCGAAAAATCGCTTATTGCTCTGGCCGTGTCGCATACTGTGCAGTGCCCCTATTGCATTGATGCCTACACGTCAGATACCCTCGAAAAAGGCTGTTCTGAACAGGAGATGATGGAGGCTGTCCACGTAGCCGCCGCTATCCGGGGTGGTGCCACGCTCGTTCACGGCGTACAGATGATGAACAAAGCCAAAGAGTTGAGCATGTAAATGCTCAAGATCCCTATGAAATCCCTTAAAGCCTCCGGGCACGCGTTGTCCAGTTCGGCGGCGCAACTTGACCTGATTGAAGGTGATAATTTCGGTAAACTGGGCTTGCCCAATTTCCATGCGCAGTTGAGCCAAATTGGCCTGTTTCCGCTCAAACCCACGCAGATCGACAGTTTTCAGGTCAACATGGGCAAGATGTGCAATCAGGTGTGCCAGCACTGCCATGTCGATGCAGGGCCGGATCGGAAGGAAATTATGACCCGCGATACGATGCAGCAATGCCTCGATGCGCTGGCCAAAACCACCATCGGCACCGTTGACCTCACGGGTGGCGCGCCCGAAATGAACCCCGATTTCCGGTGGTTTGTGACGGAGCTAACCAAGCTGGGTCGGCATGTGATTGTGCGCTGCAACCTGACCATCATCGTGGCCAACCCGAAGTACCACGACCTGCCCGAATTTTTCCGCGACAATAACATCGAAGTGGTCAGTTCGCTGCCGTTCTACAACGCCGACAAAACCGACCGCCAGCGGGGCAAAGGAGTCTTCGCCGACTCGATCAAGGCCATGAAAATGCTCAACGCCGTGGGCTATGGCGTGGAAGGGTCGGGCCTGACGCTGAACCTGGTCTATAACCCCAACGGAGCCTTTTTGCCCGGCAGTCAGGAAAGCCTGAAGCGGCAGTTCAAGCGCGTGCTTTTGGAGGAATTTAGCCTGACGTTCAACGACTTATTCGCCATCACCAACATTCCCGTCAGCCGTTTTCTGGATTACCTGCTCCGGTCGGGCAACTACGACGGCTACATGGAAAAGCTCGTCAACGCGTTTAATCCGGGTGCGGCGGCGGGCGTCATGTGCCGAAATACGATCTCTATTGGCTGGGACGGGCAACTCTACGATTGCGACTTCAACCAGATGCTCGACCTAAACGTAGCCAGCCCCATCACCCACATCCGCGACTTTAACGCCGACCTCCTCACCCAACGCGCCATCATCGTAAACGAACATTGCTATGCCTGCACGGCGGGGGCCGGTTCGAGTTGCGGGGGAGCCACAGCCTAGTAATCTAAACTCCAATCTCGCCTATGTCCTACCTGGACGCTACCATCGACGTCTACAAACAGGCTGCCGAAACGCCTGACGTTGGGCTGTGCTGCACCATTAACCCCGTGTGGCAACTGCCAGGCCTGAGTATGCCCAAAAAGATGCTCGACGCTACGGGATGATTTACGATTTTTGCTGACGCCAGAGCAGGCTTTCGCGTCAGTTTACTGGATTAGTAGACCAGCCATAGCAAGGGTACGCTTGCGTCAGCAAAAATCGTAATTCGTCATTCGTACATCGTAAATCCATTATGTCCCCCATTCGCCTTTCCGACCTTGCTTACACGATTGATGCCGTTCTCGACGAGAACTTCGGGGGGAAGGCCATGTGGGTGGTGGCCGAAACCAGCGACATCAAAAATTACCCCGACCGGCAGTACTGTTTCATGACCCTCGTAGAGCGCGAGGGCAACCAGACCGTGGCCAAACTGGAGGCGGCGATCTGGCGGAAAAACTACCCCATCATCAAGCAATTCGAGGCGGCTACGCAGGTGGCGTTCGCCCGCAATATTCAGTTACTGATGCTGGTCTCGGTCAGTTACCATGCCGTTTATGGGCTGCGGCTGGAAGTGCATCAGATCGACCATGCCTACACGCTGGGCAACCTTGAACGCGAACGGCAGGCCGTTTTGGATAGCCTCGTCCGTGATTATTCGCAGTTTGTGTGGCTCGACCAGGGGCAGTACATCACCAGTAATCAGATGCTCGACCGGCCCCCGGTTTGTCAGCGCATTGCCCTCATCGGTGCGCCCAACTCCGACGGCTGGCGCGACTTTCGGCAGGAGTTGGCCAATAATCCCTGGGGCTACCGGTTCATGATCGACGACTACGCTACGCAGGTGCAGGGCGTGGGTGCCGACAAAGCCATCTGCGCCCAACTGGAGCAGATTGCTACCGGCGGCGTACCTTATGACGTGGTCATGATGGTGCGCGGCGGCGGTTCGCAGCTCGATTTTGGCGCGTTCGACACCCTGCGCATGGGCGTGGCGGTGGCCTCGTTCCCCTACCCCATCATTGCCGGTATTGGCCACGACCGCAACGTGAGCATTACCGACATGATGTGCCACCAAAGCGTAAAAACGCCCACCAAAGCCGCCGCTTTTTTGATCGAACACAACCGGACGTTCGAGGAAACCTGCCTGCAACTGGCCTTTCGCGTGGCCGAATCGGGCCGGACGGCGTTGCTGGAAGCCCGCGAAGAAATTGACCAGATTACGGACCGATTCCGTTATGGGACTCAGATGTACCTCCGCAACCGGCAGGTAGAGCTGACCGAAAAAGCCACCACCGTGCGCCACCTCGACCCCATGAACATTCTGAAACGGGGGTACGCCATGCTCAGCCAAAACGGCAAAATTATCACCCGCGCCGCTCAATTTCAGCTCGATTTACCTGTGGAAGTGCAGTTGGCGGACGGCGTAATCAAACTACCCCGATGACCTACCAGGACGCTTACGACCAACTCACGACGCTGGTTGACGAAATTGAAAACGATACCGTGCCGCTCGATGAGTTACCGGGCAAGATCAGACTAGCCACTGAACTCATTGCGTTCTGTCAGCAGCGACTAAGGGCCGTTGACGACGACTATCAACAAGCGGTGATTCAATTGCAGAAAAGACAGTAGCTAAACATTAATAAATGGCGCATGGGCTGCCATTGGGAAAGTGTGTTTACTTTTAACCTTCTCTAAAAATTTGTTAACCACCCAATACGGCACAGGTAGTAACAAAAGTGACCATTGTGCCGCCGTATTGACACCGTATCTGACTACGTTAATTATGACATTATTTGGTGCTTTTAATGAGGTTTTGACCCCCGACATACTGGCCAAAATTGCTTCTTACGAAGATGAACCCGCCGAGAAAACCACGAAAGCGGTGGAAGGGCTGGTCCACACCGTTTTTGGCGGATTGCTGAAACGAACCACCACCGAAATCGGCGTGAACCAGTTGTTCAGCCAACTTCAGAAAAGCGGGTATGACGGTTCACTGACCAACGATTTGTCGGCGGTTTTGAAAGACGCCACCCAAACGCACACGGTCATCACCAACGGCAACGAGGCTATCAGTCGGTTGTTGCCGGCTATGAAAAGCTCCATTGCGGGCATGATTTCGTCGTATGCCGGCATCCGAAACTCATCGTCCATCTCGTTACTGGGGCTTACCGCTGCCGTGGTGCTCGACGTATTGGGCAAGCAGGTGAAGGAGAAAAAACTAACCGCCGACGGTCTGGCCGCATCGCTGTTCGATCAACGCGAAGCCTTCATCAATGCCGTACCCGAAGGGCTATTTCAACAGTTAGTCGAGAAAGTAGGCATCCAGCAAATTGTGGCCGGTGTAGCGGCTCCCGCCCGGAGCAATGCCCCTTCGGCCAGCATCCGGCCGGCTTCGGCAACACGACCTATTCCCGCCTCGACGGTGTCGTTTGAACCCGAACCCGACAGCGGGTCAGACGGCTCGGCGGGCAAATGGCTCATTGGTCTGGCCCTGCTGACAGCCCTGGGTGTGGGTGGTTTTTTCATCTACCAAAACAGCACCAAAAACAGCGATAACCCCAACGAAGCCGTTTCGTCGGAATTGCCACTCAACTCAAGTGACTCTGCCGCCGCCGACACAGTGAACCGCTCGTTGGCCGTACCGACCGAAATGATCCCTACGCGTCCGGTAGCTACATCGGGCACATCGGCGACTACGGCTACGGGTGTAGCGATGGCCAATCCGGGCGTTTCTAGTGCCACCGATGCCCCATTAAACACGGCCCTGACCGCTTATTTGACTGATCCCATACAGCCCAAAGGTCGCATTTTTGGGCTTACGGCGGTTTCGTTTGCCCCCGGCTCGCTAACGATGACGCCAGCCTCGCAGGGGCAGGTAAACGAGTTGATCACCCTGCTGAAAGCCCGCCCTACCATGCAGGTGCAGTTTCAGGGTTATGCCGACGATGCTGTTGTGGGTAGCGGCATGACCAACAAAGCCCTGTCGTTCAAGCGGGTCAACGAAATCAAACAACGACTCGTCACGGCGGGGATCAACTACCTCCGCGTCGACGCCATCGGCCTGGGCACGGGTGTAAAAGTGGGCGAACTAGGCAAACAACCCATGCGCAAGATCAACGTGAAGATCATATCTAAGTGAAGAGTTATTAACCACAGAGACGGTCCGCCGCCGCGGCGGACCGTCTCTGTGGTTAATAACTCTTCACTTAAAAGATAAAATTCGTGCTCAGGAACTGCGACTCGTGCTGACCGATGATCTCGTTCAGGATCGCTTTGTTGGGCTCCGTGTCTTTGGTGGCTACCACCGTACGGATGGAGAACGAGCGCAGGGCATCTTCTACTGAGAGCGTCCCTTCTGCCGAATCTTTGCGGCCTGTGAAGGGGAAAGAGTCCGGCCCGCGCTGACACTGGGCGTTGATGTTGACCCGGCTCACCTGATTGACCATAGCGTCGATGAGATCAGCGAGTTGTTCATGGTTTGTGCCAAACAAGCTCACCTGCTGCCCATAGTCAGAGCTGATGATATACTCAATGGTTTCCTCGATACTATGAAACGGCACCACTGGCACCACCGGCCCAAACTGCTCTTCGCGGTATAATTTCATCCCGTTTTTGACCGGATAGACCACCGCCGGAAACACAAATGACTCCACCTGAGCACCACCATTGGCATTGACTACGTGTCCACCCTGCGCCTTGGCATCGGCCAGGCATTCGGCCAGATAACCTGGTTTGTTGGGTTCGGGCAAAGGCGTAATCTGCGCGCCAGGCGTCCAGGGCATACCAGGCTTAAGCTGGTTCACCTGCGCCGTAAACTTGGTCAGAAACGCGTCGGCGACCGATTCGTGGACAAAAACAATCTTGATAGCCGTACACCGCTGCCCGTTGAACGAGAGCGACCCCAGCAGACATTCTTTCACGGCGAGGTCAATGTCGGCATTGGCCAGCACGATGCCCGCGTTTTTGGCGTCGAGGCCCAGTACCGCCCGGAGCCGGTTGCTTTTGGGGTGCATTTTCTTCAAACTGTCGGCCACCCGGCTCGATCCGATCAACGTCAGCACGTCTACTTTCCCCGACTGCATCAGCGCCGGCACCACGTTGGCACCCCGCCCATAAATGGTATTGACCACGCCTTTGGGGAAGCTAGTCCGGAACGCTTCAAGCAACGGGTAGTGCAGGAGCGTACCGTGCTTGGGCGGCTTGAAAAGAATGGTGTTACCCATCAGAATAGCCGGAATCAGCGTGGTATAGGTCTCGTTGAGGGGGTAATTGAACGGCCCCATGCACAATACCACACCTAATGGCGACCGGCGGATTTGGCCGATGATGCCCTCCGTAATCTTGAACCGCGACCCGGCCCGGTCAATATCTTTCAGGGCGTCGATGGTATCGTAGATGTACTGCACCGTCCGGTCGAACTCCTTGTTTGAATCACCCAGCGACTTGCCGATCTCCCACATGAGCAGGTTCACGACGGTGGCCTTTTGTTCCAGCATCTTGCCCACAAACGTGTGCATGCAGGCAATGCGGTCTTCGAGGCTCATAGACGGCCATTCGCCCCGCCCGTGGTCATAGGCCGCCACCGCCGCATCGAGCGACTGCATGGCTTCTACTTCGGTGGTGATGGGGTAGCTGCCCACCACAAAAGGGGTTAGGGTGCCGTCGGGTTGGCGCATCCGCACGGGGGAGGTCACCTCGGCGGTGGGGCCATCCCACTGGTGTAGTTCGCCGTTGATCAGGTACTCGCGCTGATGGAGTGGTTCAATACGATAGTCGGTGGGAACGGCTTCCATCGAAGCCGGAAAAAGGGCAGCAAGGTCTGCTGTAGTCATAAAGCGAATGGTTTACAAGTGAGTGGTTAACGTAGTTAAACTCAGCCAGAACCTACTTGTTTAAGTCTGGCCAAAACTTAAACTAGTCTATTACCTGACTTATAATGACCACGACCAGCCAGACCCGGTACGACGTTTACGCCATCATGCGTTCCAGCGTTTGCTTGCGTCGTTGCCAATCTGGGAGCATCCGCCCGAGTAACTCGTAGAAGGTTCGGTCGTGGTAACGATAGACCAGATGGCATAGCTCGTGAATAAGTACGTATTCGATACAACTACCGGCTGCTTTAATCAAATCAGGGTTTAGATAAATTATGCCTGCGGGCGTACAACTACCCCACCGGGTCGGCATATGCCGGATCTTCAATTGTAAATGGGGCAACTTATACAACTCAAACCGCTTAATAACCTGTGCCAGCATTCGACGAAAATAAATATCGGCTTTCTCCCGATACCATTGCGTCAACGCCTGTTCCACTGCTTCCGGCGTTGGGTCGGGTAAAGTCACGTCCAGATAGCCAGCGGCTAACCGGATCAACTTTTTTCCCTCTACCAGTTTTAGCCGATACTGCCTTCCCAGATACCGATGTGTTTCACCCCCCTTATACTGCCTGATCGGCGTAAGAGGCCGGAACTGCTCGAAAAAGCGGATTTGCTTCACAATCCATGCAGCCTTCTTTTTCACCACCATGGCTATTTGCGTCTCGTCAAGGTCTGGAGGGGCTATAACCCGCACCGTACTATCGGGCTGGACCTGTATACGTACCGTCTTTCGGGCTGAACGTGTCAAGGTATACACCAACGTGTGTTGCCCATACGAAACGCTGTGCGGCTCGTTGTGGGTCATGGGTAGCGAATTTTGGCAATGTTCAGGCATCCGTCAACAAGTTCGTTGATCAATACTCCTGACATGGTTATTCCCTGATCGTAGCCCTGTTCGTAGAGATAATCGTCCAAACAAATGGCAATGCGCCCCGCCAGATCAATGTTGTTCTGCCAGTCTACCAGCAGCCGTCCGTTTTCCATGATGACAGACCGGATGTGTTGGTCAATGCCCAACGCCATGCTCACTGAGCCAATTTCAGGCATGGTCAGGTCGGCTTTGGTGAGCAGCGTTTTCAGTACGCCATAGAATGCCATTGCGGTGGGGTTTTGCTGTAGTGAATCGGGGGTGCCTTCCAGCCGCCCATTGTGGAAGCTTTCTTCCAACTCGATAGCCTTTTGCAAATAATCTCCTTCCGACAAACGCTGTGCGTGGTAGGCATCAATCGTTTCCTGAATCATGTCGGCCAACTGGCGATACACCAGTTCATCACGGTGTGGGCTGACGTCAATGGATCTTGCCGTGTTGCTGGTGATGTGGTCGGCCTGGGCGGCCTGTCCTGCCAGCCGGGCCATTTCGGTTTGGCGCTGGTCAGCATCGAGCAACGCAAACTGGGGAGTCACAACCAGCGTGTCGCCTTCTGTGGTGATGTACTTGTCAATCAATTTGCGGAGTTGCGGCTCATAGGCGGCAAAATCGAGCTGGTCGGAATACCGCCACCGTATCATGTCGCGCAGGTTGATAAAGAACTTCGCATCCTGCTTATAAGTGTCTATGTCGCTGGCGGGCGTTTTATCCATGAACACCACACTCGACAAGGCCAATTTCAGCAGGCGGGCATAGAGCGACAGGTGCTTGTAAAAATCGTCCCGCTTCTCCTCGTCAAACAACAACTCCTGGTAGGCCTTGGCATCACGCTTGTTGGCGACACTGCCAAACATGGCCCACAAGTCGGCGTGGGCTTGTGGCAGTTCATCGGCTTTGGTGCTCAGACTGGTTAGGGCACCCTGCAAATCCTGCGGATCGAAGTTTTTTAGACCCGCGTAGAGGTTCAGTGCCTGATCGAGGTTGCCCAGGTTGCCGTAGTAGTCGATGATGAGGCCATAGTCTTTGCCCGGAAATACCCGGTTCACCCGCGCAATGGCTTGCAGCAGCGTGTGGTCTTTGAGTTGCCGGGTCAGGTATAACACTGCGTTGGCCGGGGCGTCGAATCCTGTCAATAGCTTATCCACCACGATCAGCAATTCAGGAACCTCCTGCTTTTTAAACGCCCCAATCAGGGTTTTTTCGTACTTATCGGGATTGCCGTGGCGGTCCATCTGCTGTTTCCAGAATGCACGCACGGCACCGTCGTAGCCGTCATCGTCGGTGTCGTCGCCTTCATGAACATCGGGGGGCGAGATAATCACCTCACACGAAACGCGCCGATGTTCGTTGAGCCTGCCGATGTCGTCGATGTACTTTTTGTACCGCACGGCCTGCCATTTTTTGCTCACCACCACCTGCCCTTTCTGGTTGGTACCCTGGATGTTTTGGGTGAAATGCTCGACAATATCCCAGGCGCGGGCGCAAATGACCTCATCGGCCTCGTTGAGGATTTCCAGCCCACTGAACTTCCGCTTGGCCTGTGATTTTCCGTAGTCGGTAAGGGGTTCGGTGACTTTATCGAAATAGCGGTTGATTGGCCCCGCGTTTACTTCCAGCTTGTGGTGGCGGCCTTCGTAGAGCAGTGGCACCACGGCCCCGTCGGCTTCAGCATCGCGGATGGTGTAGGCGGGTTCGATCAGGCCACCGAATTTCTCTGCCGTGTTTTTCTCCCGCTTCATTAGGGGCGTACCCGTGAAGCCCAAAAAACAGGCATTCGGAAATAGCCGCCGCATACTCACGTGGAACGTGCCATGCTGAGTGCGGTGGGCCTCATCGACCAGAATAAACAGGTTGGGCGACGTGACCGGCTCGGCGCTACTCTTCAGGGCCACCTCAAACTTGTTGATGACCGTGGTGACAATATCGTCCGATTTTTCGTGCAGCAGGGCCAGCAAACTCGTGTCGCGCGGGGGCCGTTTGGGTTTTCTACCCTCATCGGTCGGGGTGCTTTGTGGCTCGTCAGTGCCATCGGCGGCGAGTTTCCTCCGTATCTTCTCTGACGCGCCCGTGGTGGCCTGCACAACCGCTTTCTGGCACTTGCGGAAGGTGTCGGTGAGCTGATCGTCGAGGTCAACGCGGTCGGTGACGAGTAGGATTTTGGGGTTCGGAATGTCGGGGTGTTTGGCCAGCAACTGCGCCAGCATCACCATTGTGAGCGACTTTCCGCTGCCCTGCGTGTGCCAGATTACCCCGCCCGCCCGCTTGTTGGTGGCCGGGTCGATGCGGCTTACCCGCTTCAGGGTTTGCCCAACGGTGAAGTACTGCTGATAGCGGGCAATTTTTTTTACGTTGGCATCGAAGACGATGTAATTGAGCATCAGGTCGAGCAGGCGTTCGGGGCGGCAAAGGTTGAACAGGAGGTGATCCTGTTCGGTGAGCGGCACGGGGCCAGCCAGCCGGTTGTGGTAAAACTGCCACGACGCTTCGTTCATGCACCCGCGCAGGGCACCCTGATGGTCCGTGGCCACGGGGCTATTGACCAGTGCTTCCAGCCGGGCCATGTTGCGGACCTGCTCGTCGGGTGGGGTTTGTTCGCGCCACCCCGCCCAGAATTCGGGGGTGGTTTCGGTGGTGGCGTAGCGGGCTTCGTTCACAGCCAGCGACAGCAGCAGGTTTGAATAGTGGTAGAGCGACCGAATCCCGTCTGTTTTCTGGTAATCCAGGTGTTGCCGGATCGCCTTCGGTATGGCCTCTTTCACCGTCGGACCTTTGCATTCGATGATCCCCATCGGAATGCCGTTGACAAACAGCACCAAATCGGGCCGGTAGGTGTCGGTTCGTTCGGTGCGCAGAACGGCAAACTCCGGCACCACATGGTAGACGTTATTGGCGGGGTTTTCCCAGTCGACGTAGTTGAGCGAATAGCTTTTGCGGTCGCCCTCGATTACCTGTTCAAAACTTTTACCCAGCGTAACGAGGTCATAAAAGGCCTTGTTGGCGTGGGTGAAGCCGTTTTGCACGGGCAAGTCGCGCAGGGCCACAATGGCCGCGCTGAGGTTGGTATCGGAAAAGCCGTGGTCGCGCCCCCGGTAGTTGATGCGGTTCAGGGCCACCAACTGCTGGCGCAAAATACCCTCCAGCAAGACCGAACTGCTGCGTTCGCCCCGCTCCATTCGGGCCTGCGTGGGTGTTAGCGGCACGTAGCCCATCTGCACCAGCAGGTGCAGGGCGGGCAGTTTGCTGGCATCGTTTTCGAGTAGAGAAGGCGTTTCCATAGGCTGAGAAGAGAAGAGCGTTTAGGGGAATATCACTTACAGCCTGTTCCAGAGATAGATAAACGCCCGTGCCTGGGCTTCCATCGTCAGGAGCATATTTTGCTTGGCGTTTTGTGCCGTCCGTAGCTTATTGCGGGGTACGTCGAGGATACTGTAGACGGTTTCTGCCGGATGATAACCGCGCAATGTGGCCTGCATCAACTGAATAATTCCCAGTGCCTTATCCTTCGTCAGGGCTTCTTCGCGGAAATATAGTTTGATCACGTGTGGCGTACCGTTGATGACCAGCCCCAATTCGGGGTTGATACGTACCTGTAGCTCGTCGTGCTTCCAGGTGCGGCGGATGGGCTTGAACCAGTCGACCTGCTTGTTGCGTAGAAATCGTTTGTAGACCGCTACGGCGTTGGTGTAGTTGGGTTGCTTTTTGGGTGGCACTTGCCCACAGAGGTCATCGAGTACAGTGAGTGGCTCGGCCTGTTGGTGCATTCGGGAAATGCGGTCGCGCAGGCGTTTCCAGTAATCGTTGCGGGGGTCGTAGGGTGGGCGGTACTTGATCTCGCGGACAATCTTTTGTTGTCCCGTGCCGGTGGTGAGTACAAAGTCAAGCAGGTCGGCCTGACTGATGTCAATCGGTAAAACTTGGATCAGAGTATTCATAGGCAAAGAGGAAGGAGGAATAGCCTTTACTTTTGAAACTACGTACAAAGAACAAAGATTCAATTTTGTCTAAATAATTTTTTGTAGAACCAGTACGAAATTCTAATATAGCAAAAAAGCAGCCTTTTCGCTGCTTTTTCAATGGAAACCTGCGTACTGTTTACGCCACCGCCGCTTCCGGCACCCGTAACCGACCCGTGAGCAGGCACTGCATCAGCCCCCGCTTTTGCTCCCGCAACGCCGCCAGTTTGCTCTCGTGTTGCCGAATCTCCACCAGCGACGCATCCAGCACATGGGCAATGGCACGTTGCTCATCGACGGTTGGAGCTATCAGCTTGAGGCCGAAGAAATCAGAAACACCCACATTCAGCAAACCGTGATTGCGGGCACCTTCCTGGGCGATTTCACCAAGTGCCTGATTCAGGCAACCAGCTTCAAAGAAGTGAGTGAAGAACGAGGCCTCGTAGTCAGCCTCGTTTCGCAGCCGGAAGCAGATGTATAGCGGCGATAAAATGCCCTTGTCATACTGGTCAAGCCGCTTGATAGCCCCCATCGGATACCCGGCTGAGTAGCTTTTGTTGTAAGCAAACTCGCCCCGATGAAGCAGGAAATAGTTTGCTACGTTTTCGCTGGCAATGTTTTTGTTGAAATAACGCCCCTGCCCTACTAGCCCCTGCTGTGCTGAAATGGTTAAAACGTTGGTGTTGCCTTCGCTATTCCGGCGGTTCACCCGGTCAAACACCTCACTAAACTCAACGTGCTGCCACTCACCTGCATACCCCGGCAACCGTGCTTTACCTGTGAGCAGACAATGCGTCAGTGCCCGGTGTCGAATACGAAGGGCTTTAAGCAGGTCGGTATGTTGCTCAATGGCCCGGTCCCACGTACCCAGCACAGCAGCGATTCGGCGTTGTTCGGGGAGGGGTGGAAGGGGAAATTTGAATTTCTTTATCTTCTCTAATGTAATTCTCGTAATGGCTTGACCCGAAATAGCATTTTTTATTTCCGTTTGACCGTGTGGACTTTTTATGAGGTTCAGCAGAAAATAATTTGTCAGTTTATCTGGAACACCCCTTAATAGAGCGACACTTGAAAGTAGACTAAATGGCTCCCTCAACGTATTCATACAGCTTGCTCCGGTACTAGCTCCGTCTTTCGTCAACAAAACGTCTCCATACACAACCGGACATCGGCGATAAATGTCATTATGCTCTTTTTCTGAGATGAAAACTACATCGTTTAGATCCAAACCGTCATCCCGAATATTCTTCGACGTGATATATAAGAATTTACCATCCTTACTTTGAGGAGAGAAATGCGTACCGTCTAAAATTTTGATACATACCTCTCCCAGTCGTTTTATTTCCCATCCGTCGGGCAGTGTGTGTGGGTGTTGTGAAGTCATGTGGAGTGGAAGTTAAGTTTGGACGTTTGCAAACGAATCTGCAAACGAGAAAGAATTTTATCAATTGATTATCAATACGTTGCGTTTGCAATCCCTTTGCAAAAAGCCATTTACTGCAACCGAAAATGCAAAGGAAACGCAACCGGATTCAGTCAGGCTCATTGTCGGGCTGGTTGAGTTGGTAGAATTCAGCCAGTTTGGCTTCCAGCAGGTGCTTGTCGGGTAGCTGCCGGGTATAGTCGGCCACGAGGGTTGGCGAGAGGGTTCGGCTCAGGGCATATTCCACCACGGCCTGATCGGTGCTGGCACAGAGCAGCACGCCAATGCTGGGGTTTTCGTGGGGTTTCCGCACGTCGCGGTCCAAGGCTTCGAGGTAAAAATTGAGCTTACCCAGGTACTCCGGCTCAAACGGCCCGGCTTTCAGTTCAAACGCCACCAGACATTGCAGGTCGCGGTGGTAGAAGAGCAAATCGAGCCGGAAATCGCGCATTCCCACCTGCACCCGGTATTCTTCGCCCATAAACGTAAAGTCGCGTCCCAGTTCAAGCAAAAAGCGTTTCATGTTGGCGATCAGTGCGTGTTGCAAATCACGCTCGGAGTGGCGTTCGGGCAGGTCGAGAAATTCAAACACGTATTGGTCCCGGAAAATACCGTCGCCAAAGGGGTCACGGGCCTGGTTTTGTATTTGTGTCCGCACTGCGGACACATTTGGCGAAAGCATCACCCGCTCGTAGGCAGCGGCTTTTATCTGGCGTTCCAGTTCGCGTTTGCTATACCGTTCCGTTGCCGTGAGGCGCAGGTAAAACTCCCGCTCCTCAGGGGTCTTGCACTGCGCCAAAATGATGAGGTGATTCGTCCAGCTAATTTGTTGCACCACTGGTGCAACAATTTCGTACTTGTCACGATACGCCTCGTAGAACTTACGCATCCGATACAAGCCAAACCGGCTAAACCCCTTCATATCAGGATGTTGCGTACCGAGGTGTTTGGCCAATTGCACCACTGTACCGTCACCCCATTCGCTGGATTCCAGTTTCTGGCTGATGTATGCCCCCACGTTCCAGTATAGGCCAACCAATTCGCGGTTGACGCTGGACATTGCCCGCTGCCGGGCCTGTTGAATCAACGATACGATTTCCGAAAAATCGGGCAGGGGCTTAGGGGGTTGTGGGGTCATATCGAGTAGCGGTTGGGTACGTGGTCAATTTTGACCAGTTCGGTGTAGTGCGCCCACGTCAATTTGTCAGACAAGACGGTTTTATCATCGTACTTGATAAATAGTAACCTCATGGTATTCAGATTACTACGACTAAAGCCCTTCCCAAATTTGACAGACAAGTCAGTTGATAACTGTGTCATTAATTTGCTCCCATAGCTGGCCCGTGCCTGTCCGTGTTGGTCAAATTCAACGATGGTTTGCCCGATTTGCCAGTAGGTCAGCAGCAAGGCCCGCTGCACCGACCGCACCGCCGCCGTTTGACCGTCGGTGTAAAGCGAAGCAATCCGCGAGAGCAGGTTGCCGCAGTCGGGGAGCGAGTCAGGTACGTTCATGAGTGGCGGTTGGGATTCAGATACGTTCGGGTGATCTGTCAGGCTAATTTGTAGCACCACTGGTGCTACACTTATTGACACCACTGGTGTCAAAAATTAATTGGATATACAATCAGAAGCCTAACTCAGTCAGGTACAGGTCCATTTGCCGTTCTGTCTCGGCGAGTTCGGTACGGATTTGGGCAATTTTGGTTTTGGTCGCGGCAATATCCACGGTCTCTTCCTCCTCGAATGTATCGACGTAGCGGGGCAGGTTCAGATTGAAGTCATTGCCCCGGATGTCGGCCTGCGTGGCGCGGTAGGCGTACCGGTCTTCCACCACCTGCCCTTCCGGCCCGCCGTTGGGCGTTCCAAGCCGGAACTGCTTCACGGTGTCGAGCACATGCGTCATGTCACGGTCGCGGAGGCGGTTCTGGTTTTTACCGTTGTCGAACTCGCGGCTCATATCCACAAACAGCACATCGGTATTGTCGCCTTTGCTGCGGTTGAAGAGCAGGATCGCCGCCGGAATACCCGTACCAAAAAACAGGTTGGCGGGCAAACCAATGACGGCTTCGAGCAGGTTTTCTTCGACCAGTTGCTGCCGGATGGTGCCTTCCGAGCTACCCCGAAACAGTACCCCATTGGGCACAATTACACCCACGCGCCCGTCGGTTTCGTAGGTCGTCTCGATCATGTGGCTGATAAACGCAAAATCGGCCTTCGATTTGGGCGGCACCCCCCGGTGGTAGCGTCCGTAGCGGTCGGCCAGGGCGTTATCGGCTCCCCATTTATCGAGTGAGAACGGCGGATTCGCCACCACCACGTTGAAGCGCATCAGCGCATCGTTTTCAATGAGCTTAGGGGTGTTCAGGGTGTCGCCCCACTCAATGCGGGCGCGGTCCATGCCGTGCAGAAACATATTCATGCGGCACAGTGCCCAGGTGCTGCCGTTGCTTTCCTGCCCATAGAGCGAGAAGTTGTCGCCCCCCACTTCGTAGGCCACTTTAATCAGCAATGAGCCAGACCCGCAGGTAGGGTCGCAGATGCGGTCGCCGGGGTGAGGGTCAACCAGTTTTGCCAGCAGTGCCGATACTTCGGCGGGGGTGTAAAACTCGCCTGCTTTCTTGCCTGCCTTGCTCGCAAACTGACCAATCAGGTATTCGTAGGCGTCGCCAATTACATCGGTATTCAGCAGGTGCGACGGTTGCAAGTCCAGTTCTGAGAAATCGACCAGCAGGTTCTTGAGCCGCCGGTTACGGTCGACCGTTTGCCCTAGCTGAGACTCGGAATTGAATGATACTGAGCGAAATACGTTCTCCAGCTTGGCCCGGTTGGCATCTTCAAGGCCCATCAGCGCCATGTCGATCAGCTCACCAATGTTGCCTGCTCCCCGGTTTTCATACAGGTAATCGAAGGTTGAGGTGGTTGGTACATAGAATCGCTCCCGGTGCAGTGCCCGGTCAATCCGTTCCTGGTCGCCGGGGTACTTTTCATCATATTGTGCGAGCTTATCTTTCCAAACGTCGGAGAGGTACTTAACGAAGAGCATCGTCAGCACGTAGTCCTTGTATTGGGTTGGATCGACCGAGTTGCGCAGGGTGTCGCAACCACGCCAGACAACAGCGGCAATTTCGTCGCGGCTAAGAACCTTCTTCAGAGGAAGCATAAATGAGTTGGTTGAGTACTGTTTCAGTAAGTTGTTGTTTTTCAGCAAGTAAGCCGGTCAGTAAGGCCATTTCGCGCTGGTGCAGCGCCTGAATCTGGGTTACGCGCTGCTGCGTAGCCATATTGGGTAGTGGGACTTGCAGCTCACTCAGCTCATTTTTGCGAATCGAGGGAATGCTGGTACCCGCTCCCAACTGTCGCAGGTACGTTTGCGTTTTGGGCATATTGAGGTAGGTAGTCAAATACGCTGGCAGCACCTGCGACTGGTCTAATACCTCAATGACAAAAAAGAGTGTGGAGGCTACTGCTGGGCTAGGTTGGCCCTCATATTGCCAGGCAAACAGCCGGTATCCTTTACCAGCCAACAGAATGTTGCCGGGTTTCAGCAGGTGTTTCTGGCTTTTCCCGTCCGATGGTATGAACGAATCATCAAAACGGGTGAACGCCCCGTTATCATCAAAATGCTTTGCCTGTAGGTAGTACAACTCACCCTCTTCGTCGGAAGGCGCATCGTAGTACCCGAACTGAATCGTGGCTATATCTGACAGTTTAACTACCATTCCTGCTTGCTGATAACCAAAGGTAATAGTCATGCCCAAAATAGCAATTATTTTTTTGTAGAATCCTTCAAAATATATAGTCTATAAACTAAAAAGCCCCTCCACAAGGTGAAGGGGCTAAATGTACCGGGTGCCGGACTCGAACCGGCATGTCCTTGCGAACAATGGTGTTTGAGACCATCGCGTCTACCGGTTCCGCCAACCCGGCAGGTTTGACTCAGTAGTTGTTCTGTTGAACGTGCTGCAAAAGTAGCGTCTACGGCCTGAAAAAGCAACTTGTCGGCTAACTTGTGTCCATGACGAAGCTCTATACCGATCTGGCCTACCTCTATGATGCTATGTACCAGACGTTTATTGACTATGACGCCGAGTTCGCACTCTACGACAAGCTGATTCAGCCGTTTGGTGCCAAATCAGTGCTCGAAATCGGGTGCGGCAGCGGGCATCTGGCGCAACGATTTGTTGCACAGGGCTATACCTATCTGGGTATCGACATCAGCCAGCCGATGTTGGAACTTGCCCACAACCGTTGCCCTACGACCCATTTTGTGCAAGCCGATATGCGCACACTGACGCTGACCGAACGGTTCGATGCCATCTTGATTACCGCCCGTAGCCTGAGTTATATCATTACCACACCCGACGTGATCAGCACGTTCCAGCACCTCAGGCAACACCTGAATCCCGGTGGTACTATCCATTTCGACTATATCGACGCGGGTACGTTTTTCCCGGCCATGAACCCCGATGCGATTCTCGAACACCGGGCCGACTTTGCCGGACAGCACTACCTGCGCCAAAGTCGTTACGTGCCCAACCTCGCCACCGGCTTCACCTGGGATTGGCACTCGACCTTTTTCACCGAAACCGATGGGGCCTTGTCTGTACAACTAGACAGCGATGTGGCTACCCTCCGTGCGTTTCTACCCGACGAAATCCAACTGCTGCTGCAACTGGCGGGCCTGCGGGTGTTGGCTGAAAAAAGGCAGCCGACTTACGCGTTTGATACCGTCGTGGTGTCGGCAGGGGTATAAAAAATGCCCCATCTGTAGCAGACAGGGCATTTTGCTGTTTAGCGAAGCGTTTCTCCGTTGTTTGATTTACGCAACGGAGAAACGCTCCGCTAAACGCTAAAACCGGATAGCCAGGTTCGCGTTGTACATCGTGCCTAGCTGGCTAAACTGTGATCCGTTATAACCCAGAATATCGTACCGGCCGCTGAAGCCCAGGAAACCGCGCAGCAGCGATTTGTCGGCCGGGTTGGCAATGGCTTTGGCCCCTTCGGGGTTCAGGGCAACCAAATCCCACTTGGGCAGAATATTCAGCAGGTTGTTGACATTGACGGTAGCCGTGATATTCTTCGAGAAGGCATAGCCAACGCTCAAATCCGTGACGACAGCGGGTTTGAACGTGGCCTTGATATCCTCCATGGCCGAACCGCCATTGTCAAGGTCCTGGAAGGAGGTTGAGCCAAACAGGGTGTTGTACAGGTTCACGTTCAGCTTGTTCAACGTGTACTCGATGCCCAGAATCGACTTGTATTGGGGGCGGCTTTCGGTCAGCAGTGAGCGAATCTGCGTGTTTAGAATGCTCGACTTGGCGGCTTTAATGGCCGGGGGATCAGCGGGGAGGCCCACAATCTCGTTGTTCAGTACAAAATTACCGGCGAGGCTGAATCCCAGTTTGCCGCTGCCCGTCACCAGGTTCCGGTAGGAAATTACGTAGTCAAGACCCGACGTTCTGGTTTCGATACCGTTGATAAAGAACTGCACCGTTTTCACCCCCGCCGCGTTCAGAATGCCGCCCAGTGTACTGGTAGGGTCCGACGAAGAGATGGATGAACTATACACGATGCGGTCCGATACATTGATGCCGTAGTAATCGAGGGTGACGCTGAAGTTCTTTGAGGGGTTCAGCGCGATACCCGCCGTTACGTTAGTTGATTTTTCCGGCTTCAGGGCAGGAATACCCAATGCGCGGGCCTGTGAACTGCGGTTGTTGAACAAACCCGACAGTTGGATGAAGCCGCCCACAAAGGCAGCCTGCACCGATTGGGCGTAGATCTGATGGAGCGTCGGTGCCCGGAAACCGGTTGACAACGATCCACGAAGGATAATTTTATCATCTGCGAGTTTGTAGCGGGTCGAGAGTTTCCAAACGTTGGCTCCACCAAAATCACTGTAGTTCTCGGTACGGGCCGTGCCGTTGATGAGGAAATTTTTGGTGATGTCGTAGCTCAAGTCAACGTAGGCCCCAATGTTAAACCGCTGGTTGGACCCGGCGTTGAGTTTGTCGAGGCCCGGAAATGAGTTTGACCCTTCGCCCGTATAAGACGCGTCGTCGCCGGCCAGAATCGTGTATTTTTCGGTGCGGGCTTCCATACCAAAAGCCACGCCCAGCTTGTCGCTCACCTGCTTCGACACGTCGATGTTGCCCACGAGGTGGCCAAACTGGTACCCGCCCGGCTTAAAGCGCGTGGGGCTGGTCTTACCAAGCGACCGGTTCACCGTATTTTCAACCGTGTAAACCTGCTCGTTGAAACCCGTTGTGAGGCTCGCGTCGTGCTTCCAGCCGTTCGACTCGCCCTTGATGCCTACCGTACCGTTGTAGTCGATCAGGTTGCCTTCAAACGTAGGTACGTAGCCGATGTAGCCTTTGTACAGGTCAACGTTATCGAAATTAACTGGGTTATCAGCCGATTTGGGGAACGCCAGCGTAGCTTCGGTAATGTAGTTTTTGCCACCGTTGTCGGTGGGGCTATGCAGCAGACCACGGTCCTGACGCCAATAGGCCGGGCGGTAGTTGGCAAAGCTCGACACCCGCTTCACCACTACGGCTGCGTTGCCGTAGAGCTGGCTTTTTTCGCCCACCGCTACGCCTGCATTCAACAGGAATTTAGCCGACGCAACATCGCCGCTTCCGTTGATGTTGTTGGCCGTGGGGTAGTCTTTCAGGTACGTCCTGATGAGTTGGTCCTGTGCGCCCCCCTTACCGTCGCCAAACGTAGCGATCTCGGTAGGTACGTCCACAATGCCCGACCGCACGGCGCTGTTTTGTTGCATCAGCTCCACGGTGTAGTTCACAAAGCCGTTACTGGCCAGGTTGCTGCCACCGTTGAGGGCCACGTTATACATGCCGCCATCGCCCTTGGCCGTAACACCCGAATTGATGTTGAGGCTCGTGTAGTCGTATTTGTCTTTCAGAATAATGTTCATTACCCCGGCAATGGCATCCGAACCATACTGAGCCGAGGCTCCGTCGCGCAGAATTTCAACGCGTTTGATAGCCTGCTGCGGAATGGCCGAAATATCGACGCCCGTCTCGCCACGACCGGGCGAAAACTGCACGTAGAGCAGCGACGACAGGTTTTTACGCTTGCCATTAATCAGAATCAGCGTCCGGCTGGGGCCCATGTTGCGCAGTTCCCAGGGGTCGAGCAGGGTGGTGGCGTCATTCACGGGCGTGTTCACGGTGTTGAACGAGGGCACCCGGTATTGCAACGACTTGTCGAAGGTAGGCTGCCCGGTGCTGCGCAGGTCAGCCGCCGACAGTATATCAACCGGCACGGGCGAATCGACCACGGAACGTTGTGAGGCGCGGCTACCCACCACCACCACTTCAGATAGATTAGCCAGGGCGGCTACGAGTTGCACATCCTGCACAAGATCGGCACCGGCTACAGTAATGGTTTTGGTAAGGGTGGTGAAGCCAATAAAGGAGTAGCTCACTTTTTGTGCGCCGTCGGGCAGTCTCAGGGCGTACTTCCCTTCACCGTCGGTGGTGGCACCGGTGTTTGTACCAACCAGCACAACCGACACCCCGGCAAGCGGAGCTTTGGCTTCGTCGGTGATCGTGCCCTTCAGCACGGCCTGCGCCCACGACAAACTCGTGGTAAGCACAAGTAAAATTACGGATACCACGGTACGAGTGGCTACGGTGGACTTATTAAGCATAGGTTCTACTGTTTTTTTGACCAAACAGGCAATTTTGTATTGCCTAAAGACAAATGTAGTTAATAGAATTTTTCAATCCTTCCGCAAAACCGTATGAAACTCGTATTAAATGAAGGGCATATGCGTACAAACTATACAGCTTACTGTACAGATTACACACAAAATACCGCGACAATAGCTGCTAACCGACAAACAGTGTGTTTGCCATTACCGGTATCTACTCATACCGAAGGGCTTCAATCGGATCGAGGCGCGAGGCTCGAATGGCGGGGTAAATGCCTGAGAATAAGCCCACTGCTATACAAACCACAATGCCCAGCACCATCCACAACCAGGGCACCACAAACCGCCCCGTACCCTTGCTAACGGCCTGCGCCACCACGTTACCAAGTGCCAAACTCAGCAGAATACCAAACAGGCCGCCCAGTAAACAAATGACAATGGCTTCAAACAAAAATTGTTGGCGAATGCGGCTCGGCGTGGCTCCTAATGACTTCCGAATGCCGATTTCGCGGGTGCGCTCTGTGACCGATACAAGCATGATATTCATCAGCGCAATCGCCGCGCCCAGCAACGTGATGGCTCCAATGCCAAACCCGCCCCAGCGCAAATAGCCCGTGGTGTCAGCAATATCGTCGAGGAGGGCATTGTCGCGCTGAATTTCGAACGAGTCGGGCTGACCCAGTGGGTCGTGGCGAATTTGGCGCATCAGCCCGGTAGCATCGCCCACAGCCATGTCTTGGTTGTCGATCTGCGTCACCGAGGCCGAGATATTAAACGTCAACGCCCGGTCGCCTGCCAGTTGTCGGCCTGCTTCAAACGGCACCAGCACAATTCGGTCGTCGCCCGCACCGGAGAGCGAGCCTTTTTTGGCCAGCACGCCCAGCACCCGAAACTGCCCGCCCATGACCCGAATGACCTGACCGACGGGATTTATAGTTTTACCAAACAACGTACCGGCCAGCTCGCTGCCAATCAGGGCCACGTTGAGCGACAGGTCGATGTCATTAGCAGTAAACGCCCGTCCCTGCGCCATTTTGTAGCTTTTCACGGGTAAGTACCCCTCGTCGATACCGAGCACCTGCACGTTGGGGTTGGTTTTTTTTGACCCATATTTCACCTGCCCCGCCCCCGTGATGGGTGCCGAAATGGTAATTGTGGCCCCGTATTTGTACCGTTTCTTGAACGCCAGGGCTTCGTGGTAGTCGATGGCGCGGTCTCGCTGAATCACCCGGCCACTAAAGCGGCGCGTTTCCTGCCGGGGACCAATGCTAAACGTGTTGGCGCCCAGCCCCTCGAAACTGCTGCTGAGTGATGCCTGAATGCCGTCGATAGCCGTAAGGGTGCCCACCAGCGACGTGATGCCGATGGCAATAATCAGGGCGGTCAGAATGGTCCGCAGCCGATTGCTCAGGATTGAGCGCCATCCTTCGCGGATATTTTCGAGTATATTCATCTTGACTGTACAATGAACAATGTATAATGTACAATGACATCCGTTGGTACAAGGCTGACCAGGTTGGGTACGCTGGTTGCAGATTCATTGTACATTATACATTGTTCACTGTACATTCAATGTTTTCTTCTTCGTTACAAAGCTACCAGCTAACCAGCTCAACAACCTGCCAATGAGACGCCTCCTCCTACCGCTTGTCCTTTTTCTGATTTCAACGGCCAGTTTCGCCAGCCGAATTCTGGTGCCGATGGACGAAGCACAAAAAAATCACCTGAAGGCCTACGGTATTGCCTATTGGGTGCTGAAAACGCACGACACTGAAATAGACTGGCTGCTTAACTACCGGGGCGGGTCGTTTCTGATGCCACAGTCGCCCGCCTTTGCCAAAGAAATGCTGATTCGAGGCGTTACGTTCGAGACCATTTCCGATGCCGACGCAGCGAGCATTCTGGCTGAAGTCAACTCGCCCAATGCCAATATGGACGCTGTGAAGCTACAGAAAGCCCCCAAAGTGGCCGTTTATTCGCCCAAGACCAAACAACCCTGGGACGACGCCGTGACGATGGTGATGGCCTACGCCGAGATACCCTATGACGTGGTGTTCGACGAAGAGGTGCTGAACAGCAAACTGCCCGAATACGACTGGCTGCACCTGCACCACGAAGATTTTACGGGGCAGTTCGGTAAATTTTTCCACATGAAAGACCAGCCCTGGTACATTGCCCAACGCCGCGAAGCCGAGCTAATCACGCAGAAATTTGGCTACACCAAAGTGCCGCAGATGAAGCTGGCGGTGGTCAAAAAGATACGCGATTTTGTGCTGGGCGGGGGCTATATGTTTGCCATGTGTAATGCCACCGACACTTATGATATTGCCCTGGCGGCTCAGAACACAGACATTGTAGACGCTTTTTACGACGGGGATCCCTTCGATCCGCAGTGTAACAGCAAGCTCGATTTCAGCCAGACGATGGCCTTCAAGGATTTTCAGGTGTACACCAATCCGTACATGATCGAGTTCTCAAACATCGACAATCAGCCCGAGGAGCGGGGCCTAAGCGAACACAACGATTACTTCACGCTCTTCCAGTTTTCGGCCAAATGGAATCCCATTCCGACGATGCTGACGCAGAACCACCAAAGCACCATCAAGGGCTTTATGGGGCAGACTACGGCGTTCAAAAAGGCCTACATTAAGCCACAGGTAGATATTCTGGCCGAAAACCGGGCGGCGGGCGAGGCGCGGTACATCCACGCGCCCTACGGCAAAGGTTTTTTCACCTTCTACGGGGGCCACGACCCCGAAGATTACCGCCACGAAATCGGCGAGGAACCCACGGACCTGAACCTGCATCCCAACTCGGCAGGATATCGGCTCATTCTGAATAATATTTTGTTTCCGGCGGCGAAAAAGAAGAAGCAGAAAACGTAGGAGTTGGGACGCACGAATTGCGAGCGGTCCGCCGGGGGCGCCTAGCCGCTGCAGGACGAATTACGATGTTTGCTGCCGCGTCCTGTTTAGCGGAGTAGCACCGCACGGGCGGCCCCGTCCGCTAAACAGGACGCGGCAGCAAACATCATAATTCGTAATTTGCCATATGGCTGAGACAAATAACAAATTCATGCTGTGGTTCAAACGCCTCGGTTGGGCGGGATTTTTCTTTTTCCTCGTCAAGGGCCTGCTCTGGCTCTTAATTCCCTACCTGATTGCCAAAGGGTTCTTGTCAAAATAGCCATTTTCGTAGAAAAGAACCGCTCGTCAACTTCACGGGCAACCATTTCAGACTTTTATGCATCTTTGGTCCAACTCGTTCTGAACCAAACTTATGCAAGCTGCCATCCCTAATTCTCCTTCGGCTTATTCCCTTGCCCAACCCCGTACTACCGACTGGCGGCTGGGGTTACCCACTTACGTTTACGCCGTCGTTTTTGCTTCGTTTTGTATTGTCATGGGCCTGCTCTGGGACATCATGTGGCACATGAGCATTGGCCGCGACGGACTGTTTTCGGCCCCGCACGTGGTCATGTATACCGGAGCGCTGGTGTCGGGCCTGTTTTCGGGCTACCAGATTCTGTCCATGACGGTCCAGAAAAATCACCTTGACCGGCCCAAATCGGTGCGGTTCTGGGGTATTTTCTACGGGTCGCTGGGCGCGATGTTTTGCGTGTGGGGTGCGCTGGCCATGCTCACCTCCGCCCCTTTCGACGATTGGTGGCACAACACCTACGGCCTTGACGTTCAGATCCTTACCCCACCACACACCATTTTGCTGGTGGGGATGATGATGGTACAGTTTGGGGCCATTGTGGCGGTGCTGGCTCAACAGAACCAGCTTACCAGCCAGTCTGATCCCCGTCTGAAAGCCCGCATCCGGTTGTTGTTTACGTTGTCGAGTGCCTTCATTCTCAGCGTGTTATTTGTGCTGGTGTCGGAAAATATGGGTCGGTACGCGTCGCACAACTCGTCGTACTACACCAACGCGGCCATTATCTTCCCGTTTCTGCTGCTGGCCGTTGGTCGTGCGGCGGGTGGTGATGCCCAGTTTCGGTATCCTATCCTGACGGTAGCGGCCATTTACATGCTGGTCATTGCGGTGCCAAGCTGGGTGCTACAGGCGTTTCCGGCCACGCCGAAACTGGGGCCTGTCCGCAACCCGATTACCCATTACCAGGCCTTTATTTTTCCGTTGCTGCTCGTTTTTCCAGGCGTTGCCCTCGATTGGGTATTCAACCGCTTCTCAAAAGACCGAACCAGCAAACCCCTGAACGACTGGCTACTAGCGGCGGTGGCGGCGGTGGCGTTCATGTTCGTTTTCCTGGCCGTGCAGTGGCCCTTTGGTGGGTTTCTGCAAGAATCGCCGCTGGCGCGTAACTGGTTTTTCATGAGCCACTCGTGGATGTATGCCGAAGACCCAACCTGGGAATATCGCTATAAATTCGGGCCGTGGTTTGCCCAAACGTTGGGTCAGTTTGCTTCCGGCTTCGGCGTTGCGCTGCTCATTGCGTTTGTCTCTGCCCGCATTGGCCTCTGGTGGGGCAACTGGATGCGACGGGTGGTACGCTAAAAAATTACGACTTACGATGGACGACTTACGATTTACTGCTTTCGCCAGAGCAAAAGATGCGAAAGCAATAAATCGTAAGTTGTCCATCGTAAGTCGTAAATCATTATACTCTCTCCCTCATGAAACCCTTCCTACTTTCATTCCTTCTCTCATTCGCTCTTTCATTCATTACCGAAGCCCACGTAGGTAGCGCCGGCGTGATTGTGCAGAAACAGGTGGGCAACTACCAGCTACTCGTCAGTGTACAACCGCCTGATGTGGTGCCGGGCACGGCACAGGTGACCGTTACCTGGAAAAAGGCCTGGCCACCAGCATCGTGGGTCGGCCCGTTTATTTTTTTGAAGGCGACGAAGGTGCCCCCGAAGCTGAAGCCCTGAAAGCCGTTGGGGGTGGCCGCTACGAAGGGGCTATCTGGCTGATGCAGTCGGGTTCTACCAGTATTCAACTCACGCTCAACGGCCCCGACGGTAAAGCCGACGTAGTCATCCCGATGTTGGCCACCTCGACCGCCCTGCGCGAGATGCCCGCCGGGACCGGTGCCGGGTTGGCCGTTATGGGATTGCTCCTGGTGGCTATGCTCGTGACCATTATCGGGGCCAGCAATGCCGACGGCGTTACCGCACCGGGCAGTGCCACTGGCAAGAGCTTTCGGCGTCGCCGATTGGTGGGCATGGCAGTGGGTGGCGTGGTACTCATTTCTATCCTCTCTGGCGGGCGTATGTGGTGGAACGGCTGGGCCGATCACTACCGAAATGTGCAACTCTACAAACCCGTGCCACTCATCAGCAAGGCCGTTACCGACCAAAACGGGCCGGGCGGCGTTCCGCAGGTGATTTTGACCATGCAGCCCGACACAACGGGCTTCTCGCAAAACTGGCAGCGGCGGCGTGACTTCAATCTGCTCGTGCCTGACCATGGTAAGCTCATGCACACGTTTCTGGTCAGGATGCCAGGGATGGATGCTTTTGCGCACATACACCCTACCCGCCGCGATTCGCTACATTACCAGGCTGATCTACCCGCTGGCCGGTTACCCGGTGGGCGTTACCTTGTTTTCATGGATGTGGTGTACCGATCTGGCTACGCCGAAACACTGGCTGACACCGTCGATGTTCCCGCCGTAAAAGTATCTGCTGCCCAGGCCGCACTCCGCACAACTGACCCCGACGACAGCTATTTAATTACCGAACCAATGGGGGTAAAGCAGGATGCAGTGGGCAAACTACACCTCGACGATGACATGGTGGCCTGCGGAAAACCCGCTGCCAGCACCCGCCTCGCTGATGGATCAACGATGGTATGGACCGACAAAAGCAGTCCCATCCTGAACGCGGGCGAATTGTATACCCTGAAATTTGCCGTAGCTGACGCCGCCGGAAAAGCGGCCAAACTGGAACCGTATCTGGGTATGCCCGGCCACGCCGCCATCCTCCGCTCCGACGGCACGGTCTACATTCACCTGCATCCCGTGGGCACCTATTCGATGGCCTCAGAAACCATGCTCGTTAACCGCATCGCCGACACGTCGCGCGTGGTGCCCAAACTGAACGGTGCCCGTTTCCGCGACAGCATCGACACCTACCTGACCCAGTTCAAGACCAAACCAGAGGCCGAAAAGAACGCCCTGTTAGCCCTGCAAATGCCCGGCATGAACCACGCCGACGGCATCAACAACATGGTCACCTTCCCCTACGCCTTCCCGCGCGCGGGCCACTACCGCATCTGGGTGCAGGTAAAACGTAACGGGCAGGTACTCACGGGGGCCTTCGACACGCAAGTGAAGTAAGCAGGGCTGGGTTAACCACAGAGACACAGAGAAAAGGCACGGAGGACACAGACGTCAACTGGAAAGAGAAACTATGTGTCCTCTGTGCCTTTTCTCTGTGTCTCTGTGGTTAAATCCTACCCTTACAGCGACAAAATCACGAACTCCACCCGCCGGTTCACTTTGCGCTCTTCGTCGGTGCCTTTAGTCAGGATGGGGCGGGTGTCGCCGTAGCCGATGGTTTCGATCCGGTCTACGTCGATGCGCTTGCCGACGAGGTAGCGTTGGCAGGCCAAAACGCGGTCGCGCGAGAGCTGGAGGTTGGCGTCTTTATCACCCACAATGTCGGTGTGCCCTTCCAGCCGGATACGCGCCTGCGGATTGTCGTTCATCAACGTCACCAGCCGGTCCAATTCAGAAAATGAGGCGGGCAGCAGGTCCGATTTCGACATGGCGAAATAAATATTCTGGAGGGTAATTTTCGTGCCCACCGTCAGCGGTTTCAACTGAATATTGCGCGTAATTCGTTGATTATTAGTGGCTTTCATCAAATCAATCGTGCCACTGGCGGGTAGATAACCCTTCGCCGAGGCCACGTAGGTATATACCTGACTCCGCAGCAACTGCATCCGGTATGACCCGTCGGCGGCGAAACTCTGTACCGAATCGAGCGGAGTCGATTTGTTCGACAATTGGTAATCTATCGTGGCCGTAACGGGCTTGTTGGTCAACGAGTTACTGACAATACCCGAAATCAGCACCGTCTGCACGGCGGGTGGGTCAACCGGTTTGGGGGTTGGGGCGGGCATGGGCGTTTCGCCGGGGAGTCTGCTGGGATTGGTTGGCGTTGGTGCGGGTGGTAATGGCGTATTCAGCACCGGACTAGCCGGATTCCGAACGTAGAGATTATAGATATTCCAGCAGGTAAGCTGGTCATAATCATTGCATTCAAACAGATCGAAGTTTTCCAGCCCCTTATCGAGCCGCTCAAAATAGACGACGAACGAATACGAGCGTCCGCCATAGGTAGGCTGGCGCCTAGGCTCGATAGGTATATTCTCGGCCTTGACAAATCTAAATATCCGCGCACCATTTGCGGCCACCAGTCTTCCCTGAGATTGAAACGCAATTTCGCCAGTTGCCACCTGCTTCCCTGACTGGTCAAACTTGGGCCTGTTCAGATCGGTGTAGGTCAAATACAGAATCGTGTAATCGGGTGTGAGGCGGATATCATTAACCTTCACTCCCTTCTCTGCCGATTGCGAGGGGCCAGTGGAGCTGGGCTGGCCGTAGGTGTCGTCGCTACCCGTGTTGGTACCCCGGCCATCGCTGGTACTGCCACCGCCCGTAGAGCCACCTGTGCGCGGAAATGGGTCCATACAGCTTGATAATGAAGCAGATAGCAGGCAAAGTAATAGTATACGGTAGCGCATGGTAGTCAAAGAATTACGGTAAATGATGCCCGAAAGTACACGAAATACCGTTCGTTTCAAGAAGCCTGATGCATCTTTAGGCACTCAGCGTCATCGCTATTCATGAAACCCCAGACCGTCCTGTTGCTGGTTTGTCTGCTCGTGCTTCCCAGCCTGAGTTGCCAGAAGACCGCGCCCGCCAGCCCACCCGCGCCACCCGCCGTGCCAGTACCCGTCCGGGGTGTTTGGTTGCCCGCCAGCGATTCTGACGCCCTTTTTTCACGGGATAACATCCGCCGTATGGTCGATGAGTGTGCCCGGTATGGTATCAATCACCTGTTTGTGGTCACCTGGACGGGCGGCTTTACACAATACCCCAGCGCCCTGATGAAGCGCACCTTCGGCAAGCAGATCGACCCTCGCTTCGCCGGGCGTGATCCACTGAAAGAGGTGATTGACGAGGCGCACAGGCGCAACATTAAGGTGTATGCCTGGTTCGAGTTCGGCTTCGCGGCCGATTACAGCGGCATCAACGCCCATATTCTGACCCAAAAACCAGACTGGGCTGCCCGCTCTGCCGACGGTTCGGTGACGACCAAAAATGGATTCCGCTGGATGAACGCCCTGAAGCCCGATGTGCAATCGTTCCTGCTCGATCTGGTCAACGAAGTGGTCAGCAACTACGATATAGACGGTATCCAGGGCGATGACCGCCTGCCCGCCATGCCCACCGAAGGAGGTTATGATGCCGACACGAAGGCCCGATACACCCAGGAAACGGGCAATGCCGTGCCTGCCAACGTGCAGGATGCTGCCTGGGTAGCGTGGCGGGCAGCCCAGCTTACCCGTTTTTTACACAGGCTCACCATCATGGTTAAAAACACCAAACCCACCTGCCGGGTGTCGATGGCTCCGAGTGTGTATCCCTTCAGCCTCACCAATTATTTGCAGGACTGGCCCGCGTGGGTCAAAAACGGCGACGTCGACATGGTCAGCCCGCAGATCTATCGCCGCGACCGGGCAGCGTATCAAAACGAGTTAGATAAGATCGTGAACACGCAGGTTTCAACTGGTCAAAAGGCGCTCGTCGTGCCGGGCGTGCTATTAAAAGTAGGTAGCTACGTCGCTCCCGATTCAGTGCTAAGCCAGCAAATCAGGGCCAATCGGGCGGCGGGCCTCCCCGGCGAGATCTTCTTTCACTATGAAGGCATCCGCTCCCGCACGACCTTTTTTGAGGGAATTTACAAGTAGCCTTCCTATTCCCAGATCACTTCAATTACGGCGTCTTTCATATCAACGGTCGTGTGCGTTTCGCCCGCCAGCCGGTGTAAGGTCAGCTTGCTTTTGCTGACCCGCAACGCCTCCTGCCGGATCACGTGTTGGGGGCTTTTCTTCCGAAAAACAGATACCGTCTGCTCCGCGTTGGTCGGTATGTCCAGGTCCACCTGTTTACCCGTGGCGGTCAGTGTTCGGCTGGTGTTAGGTAGCGGCTGATTGCGCAATAAAAGTAACGCCCGCGAGGCCTGCGGCACGCCGTAGCCCACGTAATTGTTGCCGTAGGGGTACAAATGGGCCGATTGCTGGATAATGTCGCGGAGCTGTTTATTGGTCAGTTGGGGGTTGGCCTGCATCAGACAAGCCGCAAAACCAGTGATGGCCGGGGCCGCCAGCGAGGTGCCATAGAGCGAAAAACACGAGATGTTGGGCTTCAGATACGGCAACGCTTCGGGGCCAATGCTGCTATAGCCAATGCGGTTCCAGAGGCGGTTGTTGGTGGCCCCCACCGCCAGAACACCCTCGGCGTCGGCGGGGGTGCTGATCACGCGCCAGGTGCGGTCGTCACCCTCGTTACCCGCCGACACAATGATGAGCATCCCTTTTTTGTCGGCCGCCATCTGCGCGGCGCGGCTAATCAGGCTCGTGTGGCCGTCCATCTGGCTGGGCTCGTAGTTTTCGCGGGGGTTCGTAAAGCCTTTCGCGTAGCCCAGCGACGTGTTGATGAGCCGCACGCCCAGGCTGTCCATCCACTCGATAGCCTGAATCCAGTTGTCTTCTTCGCCCCGAAATTCGCGGTTGCCAGCATCAGTTCGGGCCAGATAGAATGTGGCGTCATAGCCTAAGCCAAGCTGCAATCCGCTCACGGGGTCATAGCCGCCAATGGCCCCCAGCACCTCGGTGCCGTGGTCGTCGGAGCGGGTTTCGCGGGTGTGAATCAGGTCGTCGTGGGTGCCCGCCCGGTTCACATAATCGCGCACCAGCCGAAACCCACCCCGCTGGGCAATGGGCTTAAGCCACGACATGGAATCGGCCCCAAAAAAGCCCGCGTCGATCACACCGATCTGCACAAAACGCCCCGTCAGGCCCGCCTGCGCAAACAGACCGGCCTGCATCTGCGCCATTACGGCGGCCAGTTTCGGGGCGTCGGCATGGGGTAAACTCGTGATCACAAGGCCCGGATTTAGTGGCTCAACAGACTGCACAAACGGCAACGCGGCCACCTGCCGCCGCTGCGCCGCCGTGAGTGGGGCCGATACGCCATTGAACCACCGCGACTGCCCCACCGGCTGCACACCCAATGCCCGCAGTTGCGCCACATACGCCGCCGAAACGGGTCGGTCTGTTGCGTCTACAGGCAGGTTCCGGGCCTTTCGGTCTGTTAGGGCCTGAGTTGACAACGCCGGAGCCGAAGCCGGGTCTTTATCGGTAAAGAAAATCCAGTATTTGGGCGAAACTGCTGGGGAAATCGACGGCTGTGCCGATGCCATTCGGGGAGCCAGATTGACGAATCCCAGTAGTGTCAGCCCGAAGAAAAAGCGCATGTAGAAACTGATTTACGAATTACGAGGTACGAATTACGATTTATTGCTGATGTAAACCTTCACCGGTGTCAGGATTAAATCGTAATTCGTACCTCGTAATTCGTAAATCAGTTTCTACATGCGCTATTTGCCCATCGACAACGCCCTTTTCGTGCAAAATCGGGAGCGGCTGACCAAGCTACTACCGTCCAAATCGCTGGTTGTACTCAACGCTAACGATATCATGCCCACCAACGCCGACGGCACCCTGCCGTTTGTGCAGAACACGGATTTGTTTTACCTCACGGGCGTTGACCAGGAAGAAACCCACCTTGTATTGTTCCCCGACCATCCGAACCCAACGTTCCGGCAGGCGCTATTTCTGCGCGAAACGTCGGATCTGATTGCCGTTTGGGAGGGCCATAAACTCACCAAAGCCGAGGCCGAAACCACATCGGGGATTCCGGTCAAACAGGTCTACTGGACGCATCAGTTCGAGACCATTTTCGCCCAGATGGTGTTTGAAGCTGACGCTATTTATCTGAATACCAACGAACATACGCGTTTCAGCGGGGCCGTTCAAACCCGCGAAGATCGGTTTATAGAGGACGTCAAACGCCTGCACCCATTGCACAAACTGGGTCGGCTGGCTCCGCTCATGCATCAGTTGCGGGCCATTAAACTGCCTCAAGAGGTAGCCCTGCTCCAACGCGCTATCGACATTACCGACGGCATGTTCCGGCGGCTGCTCAAGTTCGTGAAACCGGGCGTATGGGAGTACGAAATCGAGGCCGAAATGATGCACGAGTTCCTGCGCAACCGGTCGCGGCGGGCAGCGTATACGCCCATCATCGCGTCGGGAAAGAACGCCTGCATTTTGCACTACATCGACAATTCGGCGCAGTGCCTGACGGGCGACGTGATCCTGCTGGACATCGGGGCTGAATACGCCAATTACAACGCCGACATGACCCGGTCGATTCCCATCAGTGGACGGTTTACTGAACGGCAACGAGCTGTCTATGAGGCCGTTCTGCGCGTGATGAAAGAAGCCACGGCTCTGCTCGTGACGGGCAACGTCTGGGACGAATACCACCGTGAAGTGGGCAAGATTATGGAGTCAGAACTGATTGGGCTGGGGCTGCTAGATCGCGAGGCCGTGGCAAAACAAGACCCTGATGCGCCATTGTACAAAACGTATTTCATGCACGGCACATCGCATTTTCTAGGCCTCGACGTGCATGACGTGGGTAACAAATACCGCCGGTTTGAGCCGGGCATGGTGTTCACCTGCGAGCCGGGCATCTATATTCCTGAAGAGGGGCTGGGCATCCGGCTGGAAAATAATATCCTCATCACCGAAACCGGCAACATCGACCTGATGGCCCATATTCCGGTAGACCCCGACGAGATTGAGACGTTGATGAATGAGGGGTAAAAGCAGCAGTAGGCAGCGGTCCGACGTATCGGGGCAGTGGGCAGTTGCTGACGCGTAAAGACTACTTACGCGTCAGCCACTGCCA
>JBBRMP010000012.1:0-50478 GCA_038230755.1 Cytophagales bacterium
GCAGACGAGCCGGTAAGACTACCGCCATATCGATGCAATTGGGGGCGTAGAGGCCTTTTATCGCCGTTTTTTCCTGTCGTCGCTCTACCCGCTGGCGCTCGTAAAAGATGAGAAAAATTATAATTTTTACGACGACCCAACCACGACCAGGAACCTTTGGCCGGTGATGATTGAGGGCCTCCGGGAGCAAATCAGCTTCGGTTGCGATGGGCGAACGGTGATTTGTTTTGGTCGGAAAAATGAAGGTTTTCTGCAAAAAATAAACGACGAAACCGGTTTTTTTGGTCGAATAGTCTCGCTTGACCATCCGCGTTATATTTTGCAGTACAAATCGAAATACATTGAGCACTATATCGATACCTATTTGCAGGTGTTGACCGATGCGTTGCCGAGTTTTGATGGAATTTGAACGCACTTTTATCCCTTCCCCCCTCTCCCCTTGCAGCTACTCGCCATACTTTTTCTGAATATTGTCTTCTGCGAATGGCTTAGTACAAAGCCCGTTTTTCGGCAAATGGGTACGGCCTTTCTGGTCATTATTCTCACCGCCATCGAAGCCAACATTGGCCTCGTACCCACATCCGAAACACCGCTTTATAACGGTATTTTCAGCTATATAGCCCCGTTTTCGCTGTTTATCCTGCTACTCAACGTCAACCTGAATGATCTGCGGCGGGCTGGTCTGCCCATGCTGACGATGTTTTTGATCGGGTCGATGGGCACCATTATTGGGGTTGTTACCAGCGTGTGGCTGTTCAATGCACCGAGCACGGTGGGGCCGCAGTACTTCGCATTGGCGGGTATGTTTACGGGTACGTACATTGGTGGGGCCATCAATTTCCATACGGTGGCCCTGCACTATGGCGTCTCGAAAGCGGGCAACCTGTTTATCGCCGCCACTGCCGCCGACAATATTCTGACGGCACTCTGGATGGTGGCAACGCTGGCCATTCCGCAGGCCCTGCAACGCCTGCGCCCCCGGAAACTGATTCAACAGGCAGCGGGCGAAAGCAGCCTTGTCACCAACGATGAGGAGACGTTGTCGCCCAAAGACCTCGCCATTTTATTAGCCATGGGCACGGGTGCCATCTTCGTGGCGCAACAACTGGCCGGGCTGGTCAGAAACATACCGTTTGTGCTGATCCTGACCACGATAGCGCTTGTACTGGCGCAGTTTCGGGTGGTCAATAAATTGCGGGGCAGCCGGGTGCTGGGCCTGCTGGGCATCTATCTATTCCTCGCCGTAATCGGTGCCTACTGTGATCTGGCGGCCATGCTCCGCGACGGGCAACTGGCCCTTGTTTTGTTTGGCATGATCTGTACGCTGGTGTTCATCCACGCCCTCATCGTGTTTGGCATCGGCGCCATTTTCAAGGTCGATTGGGACGTGCTGGGGATTGCCTCGCAGGCCAACATCGGCGGGGCTACCTCAGCACTCGCCCTGGCCCGCAGCCTCAGCCGCCCCGACCTGCAACTGCCCGCCGTACTCGTCGGCTCGCTGGGCAATGCCATCGGCACGTACCTGGGCATTCTGGTGGCGGAGGCGTTAAAATGAGTCTGCCGGTTTACTATCGTTTGACGTCACGCCTTATTTTTGACGGCCCTAATTCCGCTTCTGTAAATGGACCCCTCCGAATTTTCCGATCACCCAGGTCAGACTGAGGCGATAAAGCCAGATGACGACGAACTAATACATTCAGAAACTATAAATCAGTCCATTACTCCGTTACTTGATCCACCACCAATGGAAGTACATCATCATGCCGGCCACGACCACAGCCCCAAAACCTGGAAATCTTACGCCTCCGAGTTCTTCATGCTATTCTTAGCGGTCTTCTGCGGCTCAATGGCCGAATATTTTTTAGAACACAAAATTGAATCCGACCGGGAGAAGGAGTATATAAAGGCAATCGTTAAAGATTTAAGGGAAGACACGTTGGCATTTGATAGAGTGGCAAAAGAAGGGCAGGTACAAACCGAGTTTTACAGCAATATAAGCATAGCAGTCTCTGTCTTTTCTCGAAAAAAAATAGATGCAGATAGCCTATTGAGAGCGTTTAGAACAGAGAGCGATGAACCTGCGACGATCTACGTGAACAACTCCGCTTTTTCTCAACTCAAATTCAGCGGCGGGTTACGGCTTATCAAAAAGGATAGCAGTCGGAATGCGATTAGTGAATACTACACAGCGGCCGAACGTTTAGATGATGGTCGGAAACAGATGAGCAGTTTAATGATCGAGGCAACGCGAACAATCTCAAAAGTTATTGGTTTCTCGATTGCTAAAAGCCCTGACTTGATCACTCTTCGTAACCCCAGCTCCAACTTTAACAAAGCAGCGTACATCAAGCAACTCCACGAGACGATGGTCTACAATCGTGACCCCCAAGCCCTCAATGAATTAAGTAATAGCTACTTCTATCTAAGCAACTTACAACGTAGTTACCTGGAGGCGAGTAAGGAACAAAAGAAACTGGCCCAGAAGCTACTGAATACGTTGAAAGAAGAATACAACTCTAACTAATTGATACTGACTCACGCCCTGATTGTGTTTGGGTTGGTAGGCTGTTTAAGGTCGATTGGGACGTACTGTACCCTGCTTTTCCCACCGACAACACGTTAAGCCGTTTACAACTTTCCGAACTTTCTACTACATTTGTGCGTCATCAGCACGAAACAACGCGCCACAGAAATCGTGGCGCTTTTCATTAATACATTACTATATTAAGTCGATAGAGTTAATACGTTATGGACATTGATCAGTCGCCGCCACCCGTTCCGGTTTCCACAGACACCAACCTCCCCGCCCCGTTCGACCTCAACGGGCTGACGATTTTGGTGCAGGGCGAACAGGCCACCCAACAGGCGGCGGCCCTTCGGCGGGCGTTTCCCAACGCGCAGATTCAGACCGAAACCACCGAACCCATCTGGCGGAAACGCACCCGCAAGGAGATTTTGATCTACGTCACGGCGGCCCTCTCGCTGATGATCGTGGGGCATCTGTTGTTCAGCTACGTCACCCTCGACCGGCTCACGCTGCTGGCTACGTCGGTGCGGGTGACGCCCGAATTTTTCTATTTCCTGATGGCCGGTTTCGTGGCCCAACTAATCGACGGTGCCCTGGGCATGGCCTACGGCGTAACGGCCACGACGTTTCTGATGAGCGTGGGCATCAGCCCGTTACACGCCACGGCGAGCGTACACAGTTCCGAGATTTTCACGTCGGGCGTATCGGGCTATATGCACCTGAAGTTCGGCAACATCAACAGCAAACTCTTCAAGGCGGTACTCATTCCGGGGGTCATCGGGGCGGCACTGGGTGCCTGGGTGATTTCAGAACTGAGTGCGTTTGAGACTTACGCCAGAGCCCTGCAACCCATTATTTCGTTTTACACGGCCTTCCTGGGCATCCTTATTATCCGCAAAGCGCTGAAAAAGCGGATCGTGAAAAAGTCCGTCAACCACATTGGGCTATTGGCCTGGACGGGCGGTTTCCTGGATTCCATTGGGGGCGGTGGCTGGGGCCCCATCGTTAACTCTACACTCATTGCCAGCGGTCGGCACCCGCGCTACACGATTGGGTCGGTGAACCTGGCCGAATTCTTTGTCTCAGTTGCCTCGTCGGTGGTGTTTGCGCTGTGCGTTGGTCTCGGTAATTATGGCCTGGTGATCCTCGGCCTGGTTTTGGGTGGAAGTATCGCAGCCCCCATCGCCGCGCATCTGGCCCAACGTTTACCCGTGAAAACGATGATGGTGCTCGTCGGCATCGTCGTCATCATCGTAAGTTTGCGGAAGATTAGTTTATTCTTCTAAAGTCTGCAAAGTCGGACTTTCCAGACTCATTTCCCTATGAAAAAACAAACCAAAGCTATCCGTATCCAAACTGGGCAAACGCAGTACCGCGAACATTCAACGCCCCTTTTTCTGACGTCGAGCTTCACGTTCGAGAGTGCGGAGCAGGGTAAAGAACTGTTCGAGGAAAGCATCGAGGGCAACATTTACAGCCGGTTTTCCAACCCCAACGTCACCGAGTTTGTCGACAAAGTCTGTATGCTGGAAGGGGCCGAAGAAGGCATCGCCACGGCAACGGGCATGGCGGCGGTGTTTGCTTCGATGGCCAGTCTGCTGAAATCGGGCGACCATATTGTTGCTTGTCGTGCCCTGTTTGGCTCGGCGCATCAGGTAATCACGCAGATTCTGGCCAAATGGGGTATCACCCATACCTACCTCGACGCCACCGCCACCGAGGCCGAATGGGATGCCGCCATACAGCCCAACACTAGGATGGTATACCTCGAAACACCCTCGAACCCCGGCCTCGAACTGGTCGATCTGGCCATGCTGGGGCGGCTGAAGGCCAAGCACGGCTTCATCCTCAACGTAGACAACTGCTTTGCCACACCCATTCTGCAAACCCCGCTCGATTTTGGGGCTGATTTGTCGGTGCATTCGGCCACCAAATTCATGGACGGTCAAGGTCGGGTTCTGGGTGGTATCGTGGTGGGCCGGGCCGACCTGATTGCGCCGATCCGGTTTTTCGCGCGGCACACAGGTCCGTCACTCTCGCCATTCAACGCCTGGACGTTGTCGAAGAGCCTCGAAACGCTCGATCTGCGCATGGAGCGGCACTGCAAAAATGCTCTGGCCCTGGCCGAATCGTTGGAACAGCACCCCGACGTAGCCACGGTGAAATACCCGTTTCTGCCGTCACACCCGCAGTATGAACTGGCCAAACGGCAGATGAGCGCGGGCGGGGCCATCGTAACGATTGAACTGGAAGGCGGTTTCGAGCGGGTACAGGCGTTTATGGACGCGTTGCAAATTGCGTCGCTCTCGTCAAACCTCGGTGATTCGCGCACCATCGTGACCAACCCCAACACCACTACCCACGCGAAGCTAAAACTCGACGAAAAAGCGGCCCTCGGCATTACACCGGGCCTTATCCGCATCTCCGTTGGCCTGGAACACATCGACGATTTGATCGAAGACTTCGCGCAGGCATTGACCGTCAGCGCGGAAGTGGTGAAGGAAGGAGTGTAAATAAACGTATTGCTGTCGCGTGTGGCTTCGCGCCCCGCAGCGCGAAGCCACCAACAAAACAGTCACATAACTACTTCACCCTCTCCCTCATGCGAACCCTCTCCCTCCTGTTCACCTCCCTCCTCTTCGCCCAAATTGCTTTGGCGCAAACGACGCAGAAACCACTGCGGGTAGCCATTGCTGGGCTGTCACATGCGCACGTCCACGAGATTCTGAACCGGCTGAAACGACCCGGTCTGGAACTGGTGGGTATCTACGAAACCGACCGCAACCGCGCCGAACAGCTATCGAAACAATACGGCTTCGACATGGCCCTGGTGATGCCGTCGCTGGAAGCCATGCTGGATAAAACCAAGCCCGAAGCCGTGCTCGATTTCGGCCCGATTAACACTCACGTTAAAACGGTGAACGCCGCCGCACCACGAGGCATCAACATCATGGTCGAGAAACCGCTGGCGACGAAATACACCGACGCGGTAGACATGGCCGCGCTGGCCCGCAAGCATAAAGTCCAACTATTGACCAATTACGAAACAACCTGGTATGGCAGCAACCACCACGCCTACGCCGTGGCTCACACTGACAAAGCCATCGGCGATATCCGCAAGATTGTGGTGCATGATGGCCATGAAGGACCAAAAGAAATTGGCTGCAACCCCGAATTTCTGGCCTGGCTCACCGACCCCGTTGGCAACGGCGCGGGGGCGTTATTTGACTTTGGCTGCTACGGGGCCAACCTGTCTACATGGCTCATGCAGGGGCAAAAGCCCATTTCGGTGGAGGCCGTAACGAAGCAAATCAAGCCTGACATCTATCCGAAGGTGGACGACGACGCCGTGATTCTGCTGAATTACCCCGAAGCGCAGTCCATTATTCAGGCCTCGTGGAACTGGCCTTTTTCGCGGAAAGACATGGAAGTATATGGCCAGACTGGCTACGTCAACACCATCGACGGTACGCGGATGCGCATTCGGCTGAAGGGCGAGAAGGCTGAAAAAGCCATCGACGTACCCCAGTCCGAAGCCCCCGCCACCGACCCATTCACCTACCTGAGCAAACTCCTCCGCAACGAAATCAAACCCGATGCGCTGACCTCACTCGAAAATAACCTGATTGTTGTTCAAATCTTAGACGCCGCCCGCGAATCTGCCAAAACGGGCCGGGCGGTAATACTGAACTAACCATGATTGCCGAACCAACCACGCCCACCCTCGACTCACTTTCGGCCCAACTAGCGGGGCTGAATGAAATCGAGGCGCTCGGAAAACTGGCCGACCTGTTTCCCGGTCAGGTCGTATTCTCGACCAGTCTGGGCTACGAAGATCAGGTTATTACCAACCTGATTGCGACCAACAACATCCCCATCCGCCTCTTCACGCTCGACACCGGGCGCATGTTTGGCGAGACGTATTCGGTCTGGAACAAGACCCTCAGCCGCTACGGCATCACCATCGACACGATGTTTCCGAAGCAGGCCGACGTGGAGGCCCTGTTGACCGAAAAAGGCCCCTACAGTATGTATGAGAGCGTGGAGAACCGGAAAGGATGCTGTTTCATTCGTAAGGTGGAGCCACTGAACCGGGCACTGGCAGGGCAAAAAATCTGGATCACCGGCATCCGCGCCGACCAGTCGAACAACCGCCACGACATGACCCAACTGGAGTGGGATGACGCGCATCAGCTCTACAAATTTCATCCCCTCATGCACTGGTCGTTCGAGGATGTGACCGCCTACGTTAAGGTCAACAATGTGCCGTATAATCCGCTGCATGACAAGGGCTTCGTGAGCATCGGTTGCCAGCCCTGCACCCGCGCCATCCAACCCGGCGAAGACTTCCGCGCGGGCCGCTGGTGGTGGGAAGACAACTCAAAAAAAGAGTGTGGACTGCACGCGAAATGAGTTTTCAGTCTTCAGTTTTCAGTTTTCAGTTTCTCTGCACGAGATCATACTGACAACAGCGAAGCAACTGAAAACTAAAAACTCCAAACTGAAAACTCATTTTGGATTACCTTGATCAACTCGAATCGGAAGCGATTCACATCATGCGGGAAGTGGCCGGGCAGTTTGAACGGCCTGCGCTGTTGTTTTCAGGCGGGAAAGACTCGATTACGCTCGTGCATCTGGCCCGGAAAGCCTTCCGACCCGGCAAGTTCCCGTTCCCGCTCGTGCATATCGACACGGGACATAATTTCCAGGAAGCCCTCGATTTCCGCGATTACCTGGCCGCCAGCCTTGGCGAACGGCTCATTGTCCGGTATGTAGAAGACACTATCAAAGCCAAAAACCTGAAGGAGCCGACGGGCCGCAACGCCACCCGCAATGGCCTGCAAACGTTCACGCTACTCGACACCATCGAAGAGTTCGAATTTGACGCCTGCATTGGCGGGGCACGGCGCGACGAAGAGAAGGCACGGGCTAAAGAGCGCGTGTTTTCGGTGCGCGACGAGTTTGGTTCGTGGGACCCCAAACGCCAGAGGCCCGAACTCTGGAACCTTTATAATGGCCGGATTCATAAGGGCGAAAACGTGCGCGTATTCCCCATCTCCAACTGGACCGAACTCGACGTCTGGAACTACATCCGCCGCGAAAACATCAACCTGCCAAGCATCTATTTCGCCCATGAACGCGAACTGATTCTGCGCGATGGCAAGCTGATGGCTACCGCAGGCGGCGTCATAAAACCCGAAGATGGCGACGAGATCGTGACCCGGAAAGTGCGTTTCCGCACCGTAGGCGACATTTCCTGCACCGCCGCCGTCGAATCGGACGCCGCCACGCTCGACGACGCCATTGCCGAAATCCAGGCCACGCGCATCTCCGAACGCGGCGAAACCCGCATGGACGACCAACTCTCCGAGGCCGCCATGGAAGACCGGAAGAAAGGGGGCTATTTTTAAAAAAATGTACAATGAACAATGTATAATGTACAATGACTTGTAAGTGGTAAGGCTAACTCCCACTGTATGGTATACATTGTTCATTGTACATTCCTTTACATATGGACCTCCTACGCTTTATTACCTGCGGCAGCGTGGATGACGGGAAAAGCACCCTCATCGGACGACTGCTCTATGACTCAAAATCGATTCTCGCTGATCAGCTTGAAGCTGTTGAACGGGCTTCCAAGAGCCGGGACAACGGGGATCGGTCCGGCGTCCCGGTTGATCTCGCTTTGTTGACCGATGGGCTTCGATCAGAGCGGGAACAGGGCATCACGATTGATGTGGCATACCGCTATTTCCAGACCAACGCCCGCAAATTCATCATCGTCGATGCGCCGGGGCACATTCAGTACACCCGCAACATGGTCACGGGGGCGTCGAACTGTCAGTTGGCGATTGTGCTCATTGATGCCCGGCACGGCGTGGTGGAGCAAACCCGGCGGCACTCGCTCATTGCCTCGATGCTGGGGATTCAGCATGTGGTGGTGGCCGTCAACAAGATGGACCTGGTCGATTTTTCGGAAGACGTCTTCAGCAACATCTGCATCCAGTTTGCCGAACTGGCCCGGAAACTGGCCATTCCACAGCTTACCTACATCCCGATGAGCGCCCTCAACGGCGACAACGTGGTGGACCGGTCGGCGGCAATGCCGTGGTATGACGGCACGACGCTGTTGAACCACCTCGAAACGGTGGAACTGGCAAAGCATTCGTCATTACCAGAAGGCCGGATGCCGGTGCAGTTGGTGATTCGGCCCCAAACAGCAGAACTACCTGACTACCGGGGGTATGCGGGCAAAATCACCAGCGGCTCATTCCGCGTGGGCGAAGCCGTAACGGTGCTGCCATCGGGTGAGTCATCTACGATTTCGCGGATTGAACGGAGCGAAAGAGACGTTTCGGAAGCCACCATCGGGGAATCCATTATCCTGCATCTAACGGACAATATCGACATCAACCGGGGCGATCTGATCGTGCCGAGCGCCAACCAGCCTACGGTGAGTCAGGATGTAGAAGCGATGCTATGCTGGATGGACAGCAAGACTTTTTCGGTCGGCAATAAATACGTTTTGCAGGTCGGCACGGCCCGCACACGCTGTTCGGTACGCGCCATTCCGTATCAGTTGAATATCGAAACCTATGAGCAAATCGAAGGTGTTGACTCATTAAAGCTCAACGATTTAGCTCGTGTGGTGCTGCGTACCGCCCAACCCATTGCCTTTGATTCGTACGCCCAAAACCGCGCCAACGGCGGGGCTATTTTGATCGACGAAACCAGCAACGTGACTGTGGGTGCGTTGATGCTGGCAAACTGAGCTTTCAGTTTGGCGTTTATAGTTTGGAGTTTTCAGTTTTGCTGACGCAGGAGGAATACGCTGGCGTCAGCAAAACTGAAAACTCCAAACTATAAACTCTAAACTATTTATGACTATCGGAACCATCATTCTCGCGGCGGGGGCCTCGTCGCGGCTGGGGCAACCCAAACAATTACTGGAACACAACGGCGTGCCACTGGTACGGCACATGGCCCAACTTGCCGTTGATTTTAATGCCGGACCCATTGTGGTCGTGACGGGCGCCAACGCGGAGGCCGTTACCGAAGCCCTCCACGACCTGCGGGTACGTCATGTGCTGAATCCCGACTGGGAAACGGGCATGGCTAGTTCACTCAAGATCGGGGTGGAGGCGCTGGAGAAGACCTTTCCAGAAGCCATTCTGGTGCTGCTGACCGACCAACCCTACGTGACCCGCGCCCTGCTGGAGCAACTCGCCGAACGGGCCACCTCAACCCACAAAGCCATCATTGCCAGCCAATACGGCGACGCGCTGGGCGTTCCTATCCTCTTCCGCCCGGCCTTCTTTGACAAATTAAAAGCCCTCACTGGCGACACCGGTGCCCGCCAACTGGTTAGAAATCACCCCGACGACGTTGCCAGCGTATCCTTTGAACAAGGCAGCATTGATCTGGATACGCCGGAAGACGTGGAGCGTTGGAAATCAAACTTATAAGGTCCAGGTATCCCCGTCTGGGACCTTGTAAGCTTTTATCAATACAGCACCCTATCCAGCGTAATTGGCAGGTCGTATATGCGTTTGCCGGTGGCGTGGAAAACAGCGTTGGCGATGGCAGCGGGCATGGCAACAACGCCAATTTCGCCGAGGCCTTTCACGCCCAGTGGGTTCACGATCTCGTCATGTTCCTCCACGAAAATCACGTCGAGGTTGTGAATGTCGGCGGCAACGGGCATATGGTATTCGGCCAGATTCTGGTTCATAAACCGGCCATAGCGGTGGTCCATTTTTGAGTCCTCGTGCAAGGCATGGCTAATACCCCACACCATGCCGCCAATGATCTGACTCCGGGCCGTGCGGGGGTTCAAAATCCGACCGGCGGCAATGGCACTTACTGCCCGCGTCACGGTTACGGTGCCCAGATCTTCATCCACTTCCACCTCCACAAACGCCGCCGAATGCGTATGTTTTGAAAACTTCGCTGTCTTCAGCGGATTCGGTAGTGAGGTCGACGTTTCGCTCACCGCGCGGCCACCGTTTAGCGCCACAATATCAATCAACGCCATAGTTACTGCGGGGTCTTTTTTCAGGCGCATCTGCCCATCAACAAAGTTTACCTCGTCCCAGTCAGCGTCGTGAAAAGGCGATTTGGGGGCCTTCCGGGCCAGTTTGAACAGTTTTTTACCCAAATCGTCGCAGACCTGTTTCACCGCCGAACCCACCGTGGCGGCGGTGAACGACCCACCCTGAAACGGGGCCAACGGCATATCGGTATCGCCGAGTTTAAAGATCACGTCCTCGATAGGCATACCCAGCGTGTCGGCGGCAATTTGGGTCATGATCGTGTAGGTACCCGTGCCAATGTCGGCGGTGGCGCTGCTCACGCGGAGCTTCCCGTTGACGGTCAGCACGGCTTCGGCGCGGGCGGGCAGGCAGTTGGCATCCCAAATACCAGTGGCCATTCCCCAGCCCATGAGCGTATGCTCCCGGCGCATGGAACGGGGTTCGGCGTTACGGGTTGACCAGCCAAACCGCTCGGCCCCCTGCCGGAAACATTCGCGCAGTTCTTTGCTCGAAAACGGCTTGTTATCTTCCGTCCAGTCTTTTTCGGAATAGTTTTTTAACCGTAATTCCACCGGGTCCATCCCCAGTTCGTAGGCCAGGGCATCCATGGCTGTTTCAATGGCATGGCCCCCAGTGACGCCACCGGGGGTGCGCATGTCTAGGGGCGAATAAATGTCCAGCGGTGAGATTTTGTAGGCCAATGTGGTGTCGGGCACGTCATAGAGCATTCCCGTCCAGTTTACCACCACTTCGGTATAGTCTTCAAACTGCGACGTGGCCGCTGTGGCGTCGTGTTTCACGGCGGTAAGGGTGCCGTCGGGCGTGGCACCGAGCGATACGTTCTGCACCGTCTGTGGCCGATGGCCAAACGTGAACATCTGCTGTCGGGTGAGCGTGACCCGCACCGACCGCTTCAACGCCTTCGCCGCCATCACGGCCAGAAACAACTGATACTGAGGTCGTAATCCTGACCCAAACCCGCCACCCACATACGGCGAAATCACCCGGACGTGACTGAATGGCAAGCCAAAAATCTGCGCCATGTAGAGCTGACTATTCGGGGCACCCTGCGTTTTGTCGTAGATCGTGAGGTACGGCGTGCCGTCTTTATCTTCTTTCCCATAGTCGACGGTAGTACCAAACATTTCCATCGGGTTGTGGTGCTGTGGCCCGTGCACATGGTGCGTACGAATCGAAACCGGCGCGGCAGCCAGGGCAGCATCAGCATTGCCGCACGGTTTGGGCGGCAGGGGCTTCAACAACGTAGCCAACCCTGTTTTGGGGTCGCGGGCCTCGGCAAGGTGATCGTCCAGGTTGGTTTCGTGCGGTTTTTCGGCATACGAAACGGTAATGAGCGAGGCCGCATACCGGGCCACCTCAAACGTTTCGGCCACGACCAGCGCTATGGGTTGGCCGTTGTATTTCACCTCCGCATCCTGCAAAGGCCGAAACGGCGACCCCGGTGGCGCATCCTGATCTTTGTAGTTCAGATCAAACCAGGCCGTATGAGGGCGGTTTTTGTGCGTAAACGCCTCGATCACGCCCGGCACCGCACGGGCTGTCCACTCGTCGATGTCGAGGATAGTGCCTTTGGTAATCGTACCCGACACAACATAACCGTAAGTCAAATCAGGGATGTTGACTTCGGCGGCGTATTTAGCCTTGCCAGTCACTTTATCATTGCCGTCAACACGCTTGACGGGTTGTCCAATGTAGGTCATGGTAAACGGGAGAAAGTAGTGGCCACCTCCAGCGCCCTGACGATGGCGCGTTTGGCGAGGTCTATTTTGAAGGTATTATGGCCATAGCCTTTAGCACCGGCAAGGAGTCTTTCGGCCACGGGTTGAAAGTTGCCGGAGACGGCTTCTTTACCCACCAGCAGTTGCTCGGCTTTGGGAATGCGCCAGGGCTTATGGGCCACGCCGCCCAATGCCAAACGGGCGGTGGCGATACGGTTGTTATCTATCTCCAGACCCACCGCCACAGACACTAGTGCGAAAGCATAGGAGCTCCGGTCGCGGAGTTTCAGGTACGTATAATGCTGGTTGAACCCCTTCACCGGCAGGTCGATACTCGTCACTAACTCGCCGGTTTTCAGCGTGTTATCATGCTGCGGTTCGTTGCCGGGCAACCGGTGAAAATCGGCGATGGCAATGCTTCTCTCGCCGTTGGGGCCAGTTACCTGCACCACGGCCTCGAGCACGGCCAGGGCTACAGCCATGTCTGACGGGTAGGTGGCAATGCAGTTCGATTCGGCATTCGGTGGTACCCAAAATGGCGTGGATGCGGTTGTAACCCCCAATGGCCGCGCAGCCCAGCGGTCCGGCGTCCGGGCCTGGGTTGCGCTTGTTGCAGGGCATGGCCGTGTCGTAGAAATAGTAACAGCGGGTGCGTTGAAACAGGTTGCCGCCGTTGGTCGCCATGTTGCGTAACTGGGGCGATGCGCCCGCCAGAATGGTTGGCGACAGCAACGGGTACTGGGCCTTAACCAGCTCATTATAAGCCGTTTCAGCATTAGTTACGTTGGCTCCCAGCCGCAAACCACCGTCGGGTAATTCGCTGATACCACCGAGGGTCAGTCGGTTTACATCGATCAGCCGCGTGGGATGTTCGCCGTTTTCTTTCATCAAATCGATCAGGTTGGTGCCGCCACCAATGAATTTGGCCGTTGGCTTAGTTGCCAGTTCATTGATGGCTTCCGAAACAGAACCGGGGCGGGTGTAGGTGAATGGGTTCATTAGGGTTTCTCTTTTTGCATCACTTCCATCACCGCGTCTATAATATGCGGGTAAGCCCCGCAACGGCAGATATTGCCGCTCATCCCTTCGCGAACGTCGGCTGCGGTTTTGGCGTGGCCTTCGTTCATGAGTCCCACCGCCGAACAGATTTGTCCGGGCGTGCAGTAGCCACACTGGAAGGCGTCGTGGTCAACGAACGCCGTTTGCAACGGATGCAGCTCGTTACCGTTGGCCAGACCTTCGATGGTCGTGATCTCGTGGTCATCATGCATAACGGCCAGCGTGAGGCAGGCGTTGATGCGCGTTCCGTTTACCAGCACCGTGCAGGCCCCGCACTGACCGTGATCGCAGCCTTTTTTGGTACCCGTCAGGTTGGCGTATTTACGTAGGGCATCCAATAAAGTGGTCCAGGGGGCAATCTGAAGGGTTTTTATCTGGCCATTGACCGTGAGCCTGACGATACCGGGTTCGATAAATGGCACTGGAGAGGCCACAAGTTTTGCATCCTCCACGGCTCGGCTGGGTGGGTGCTGTCAGGTTGTAACAGACATTCATTGCGCTGTTTTGATTCGGTACCCAACTCAACAATCAGACTAAGTCGATGTTTTAAAAACAGATTAAAATAGACGTCCGCTTACCAAACAACGGCCTCCAGATTGTTAGCTGTCCATTTTTTCCGAACTTGCCCTAAACAAACTCCCTGTTACTATGAAATTCTCCCTCCTGCTCGTACTCGTTTTCGGCTTCCTATCAACCTGCTCTTTTGCCCAAACCGCTACTCCGGCCGCCACCGATACGACCAACTTAGCCGTCTATGCGGGCAACTATACCTTTGCCAGCGGCAGCCCAGTCAGCAGTTATGCGGTGACGGTGAAAGATGGCAGCCTGTTCGGCGACGCGGGCATGGGCAACTATAAACTGGTGAAACAACCCAAAGCTGATACCTTCCAGTCAACCAGTTCCTACGGTTCCATGATCACCTTCCTCCGCGATGCTGCCACGAAAAAGGTGACGGGCCTGACCCTTGCAGCGCAGGGGCAGGAGATCAGTGGCGTTAAGGAAAAATAAGATCACCGCCCACACCCAGTCGTTACCCGGCGACGCACCCCGAACTGAGCCAAGTAACACCATAACAACAAACGAAAAAGCCGCTCCTGATAGCAGGAACGGCTTTTTCATACAGATAAATCCACTGGTCAACCCTACTCTTTTGCCAATCGTGCCGACCGTAGAGTGCCGTTGCTTTGCTGCACCTGCACCACGTAAATCCCCGAACGAAGCCGCTCGGTGCTGATGCTGACCTCGCTGTCGGTGTCGTCAAATGGCGTACGGCTGACCGCATTACCCATCAGATCGGCGATCACGACCGTTCCATCGGCGTGCTCGGTCAGAAACTCAACCTTCACCGACTGCGCCGATGGGTTGGGGTACACCTTGATGCGGATGTCGCTGGCCGGATCTTCTTTAGCTCCTATCAGGTGGTGAAAACCCATCAGGCTCATCATCCGCTTTCCCAAGCGTTGCTTCCACACATTCCTGCCTAACAGAAGTACCTCTACTACAGGTGTTCCTAAGGCCGTAGGAATAATGCCAAATTTTCTATATTTAATTTTACAAGGTCAATATATAGTGATTAGACGGTAAGTGATCAGATTAACCGTGATTGATGGTGGCCAAACGAGGGTATAGCAGGGGCACGACTAAACAGGAATATGTATGTCAGCACTGGGCGCATAGTGGTTAAATTACAGCTAACTATGGAAAACACTGTGAATGTATTGTGTGATGTATCGGGCGAACGCGTGGCCCTTGAGGCAGCCGTACCGGGCAGTGAGCTCCACCCACGTCTGTTAGCTGAAATCAGGGCCGATTTCCCCACGTTTCAACCTGAAAGCTACATCTCGCTCAACCGGTTGATGACCTACGTAAACCGGGCCATTGACCGGGTACAACTGGTGCCCAAAGGGCAGTTGCTGATTGCTCCGCCCAACGTAGATGCTAACCTGACGCTGGGGCAACGACTGGCCGACCATATTGCCGATTTTGGCGGTAGCTGGACGTTTATTCTGACCTTTTTGGGCATTATGTTTTCGTGGATAGGCCTGAATGTCTGGTTTTTTGCTAACCGGGGGTTTGACCCATACCCGTTCATTTTGCTCAATCTGGTACTCTCATGCCTGGCTGCCTTGCAGGCACCCGTAATCATGATGAGCCAGAATCGGCAGGAAGAACGCGACCGCGAACGCGCCAAACAGGATTATGAAGTGAACCTGAAGGCCGAAAGCGAAATCAGGCTGTTGCAGCAAAAAATAGATGTCCTAATTCAGAAAATGCCTCAAACACCATCCTGAGGCCTTTTGTTGTTCAGATTATGGACACACCAAATACGCTCTACGCTTTCTATCAGCACCGCGCTCACTCGCTCGTTGAGCGGACCGATGCCGCCGGTGAGCACCTCACTGATGAGCGCATTCGGCGGGTGCGGGTAGGCATCAAACGGTTGCGCTCGTTATACCGGCTCATGCAACTCATTCATCCGCTTCTCTTTCGCAGTGGTCGGCACGAGCGAGTAGTCCGGAAGCTGTTCAAACGGGCGGGACAAGTGCGGGAATACCAGGTCAGTCGGGACGCGTTACCGCAGATGGCCGTACCTGCTGAGGTACAAAAACAGTACCGCCATTTTCTGGAAAGGCGCGAACACAAGGCACGGAGAAAGCTAAAAAAGGCGTTGCGAAAGTTTCGTGGTAAAGACCTGAAATCTGCCGCAAAACTGATTCGTCGTTTAGGCAGGAAAATAAGCCCGGCAAAAATCGACCAGCGTCTGCGGACGTTTACCGACCGCGAAGCCACGGCAATCGAAACCTTGCAGGCGTTGAAACAGTCGTCGGCAACTACGCATGAGATGCGGAAACACCTGAAGTCGCTGATTGACGTGGGCACCCTGTTGATGCAACTAACCACCGACGATGAACTGGCCCGCCTGTTAACAAGGGCAAAACAGGTGCAGACACAACTAGGCAACTGGCACGACAAAATAGTGCTATTACAGCACCTGGAAGCCTTTCTGGCCACCGACGATGACCTCCCCACCGATACCGCCGCCCGGCTCATTGCCCGGCAAAAGCAGTTAGCCACCCGCCAGGAACAACGCAGCGACCAGTTCAACCATAGCCTGACCATACTACTGAATGGCCTGGCTCAATGGCGGGTTACGGCGCAAAAGGCTGCTTAGGGCAACGGCCAACGGCGCCCCACGCCTCAACACCCCTTTAGGCCCAAACATGAACGATTTGCCCCGCTTCGACATTACCTTTGTATCTCGTTCATCACCGACCCCGCCGACCCAATTGTCGGCATTTGTTTTAAATAAGCAGTATATAAATTCTATAGACTTATAACACTATGCCTATTGCCTTCACCACCAACATTCAAGCAGCCGCCAAACGTGATATCCTCGACCTCGATAAGAAAGTAGCGGCGTTTGCCTCCGGCCAAATGACCGACGAGCAGTTCCGTAAATTCCGGCTGGCGCGGGGTGTATACGGCCAACGGCAGGCGGGCGTGCAGATGATTCGCATCAAGCTCCCCTACGGACGCATCACCGCCGATCAACTCATCCGCATCGCCGACGTGTCGGATCGTTACGCCACGGGCAACCTCCACGCCACCACCCGGCAGGATATTCAGCTCCACTTCGTCAAACTCGCCGATTCGCCGCAGCTTTGGGCTGATCTCGAAGACGCAGGCATCACGCTCAAAGAAGCCTGCGGCAATACCGTTCGCAACGTAACGGGATCGGCCCGCGCGGGCATAGACCCCAACGAGCCGTTTGATGTATCGGGCTACGCACAGGCCATTTTCGAGTACTTTCTGCGCAACGCTATTTGCCAGGAAATGGGCCGTAAATTTAAAATCGCGCTGTCCTCTTCCGAAGCCGACACGGCCTACGGGTTTACGCACGACATTGGCCTGGTTCCCCGCATTCGGGAAGGCAGACACGGCTTCAAAGTACTCCTCGGCGGTGGCCTTGGTGCACTACCATTTGCGGCACAGACAGCGGCCGAATTTATTGACGAAGAGCGCGTTATCCCCTTCATCGAGGCCGTGATTCGCGTATTCGACCGCTACGGCGAACGCACCAAACGCCACAAAGCCCGGATGAAATACCTCCTCAACGACCTCGGCCTGGACGAGTTCCTGAACCGGGTGAACGAGGAGTGGACGGCATTGCCGAATAAGGAGTTTAAGGTTCAAAGTCCAGTGTTGAAACGGTCCGCCGCTGCTGTTGCTGACGCATATGCGCCTCGCCCAGAAGTGAGCAACCGCACCGGCACAACGGTTGAACCTTGGACATTAGACATTAAACCCAATAACTGGTTTACCACCAACGTTTTCGAGCAGAAACAAGTCGGTTGGTATGCGGTGCAATTGCGGGTGTTGCTGGGCGATATGTCGTCGGATACGGCGCGGGCACTGGCCGGTATTGTGAAGCAATATGCCGCCGACGATATTCGGGTGACGGTGAATCAGGGGTATCTGCTGCGGTTTATCAAACCCGAAGATCTGCCCGCTGTGTTCGATGCCCTCGACGCGCTCGGCCTGGCCGAACCCGGTTTCGACACCACTGCCGACATCACCACCTGCCCCGGCACCGACACCTGTAACCTGGCCATTACCAGCAGCTACGGCATCACACGGGCGCTGGAGGCCGTGATGAAAGCGGAATTTCCCGACATCATTTACAACAACGATATCAAGATCAAAATCAGCGGCTGCATGAACGGCTGCGGCCAGCATTCGGCGGCTAATATTGGCTTCCACGGGGCCTCGCTGAAAAACGGAGCGTACGTATTACCGGCGTTGCAGGTGCTGCTCGGTGGCGGTTTTAACGGCGCGGGAGCACAGCGCGGAGATGGTCAGATTGGTGATAAGGTGATTAAGATTCCGGCCAAGCGTGGCCCAGAAGCTCTCCGGGTGTTGTTTCAGGATTATGAAGCCAACAGCATCGACGGGGAGTATTACAACGACTACTACAACCGGCAGGGCAAAAACTATTTCTACACTCTGCTGAAGCCCCTGGCCGACCTGAAAACGCTCCAAAACAGTGACTACATCGACTGGGACCATACCAATGCCTACGTGACCGAAGTAGGCGTGGGCGAGTGCGCCTTTGTGATGATCGACCTCGTCGCTACGACGCTCGATGAAGCCGCCGAGAAATTGATCTGGGCCAACGAAGCCCTTGCCGAAAGTCGCTGGAGTGACGCCCTGTACCATGCCTACAACGTGCTGATTACGAGCGCAAAAGCCATGCTCATGGGTAACGGCATCAACACGAACACGCACCACGGCATCGTCACCGATTTCGACCGCAAATTCGTTGGCGTAACCGGTTTTCACGCGTCAGAAGGCGGGTTCAAGTCATTGGTTTACAGTATTAACAAGAACGAACCATCGGAGGCTTTCGCCCGCGAATTCACCGCCGAAGCCACCAACTTCCTCGCCGCCGCACAGGCCCACCGTCAGGAGCAAATCGCCCGCGACGGTGCCCCCGAACTCCAGGAATTAACCCAGGCGCAGGATAGCTAAAAACAGCCCCCCGGCCCCCGAAGGGGGAGAGCTAACGCTCGTGTAGCCTCCGGTTGCGAAGCTACGCGAGCGTTAGCTCTCCCCCTTCGGGGGCCGGGGGGCCGCTCTTATATGAAGCTCACACTCATTGGCGCGGGTCCGGGAGACCCTGATCTGATTACGCTGAAGGCCGTTAAGGTGCTTCGGGTGGCCGACGTGATCATGTATGACGCGCTCGTTGCGCCCGAACTACTCGACTATTGCCGCCCCGACGCGCTGAAGGTGTACGTGGGCAAGCGGCGCGGTGCGTATTCGTGCGTGCAGGAAGATATCAATCCCCTGATCGTGCATTACGCGCAGCAATACGGTCACGTGGTGCGCCTCAAAGGCGGCGACCCGTTTGTGTTTGGCCGGGGTTGGGAAGAGATGGATTTCGCTGCTCAACACGGTATTAGCGTCGACGTAATTCCCGGCATTTCGAGCAGCTACGCTGTGCCCGCCGCCGTTGGTATTCCCCTCACGACCAGAGGGTTATCAGAAAGCTTTTGGGTCGTGACGGGTACCACCAAAGAGGGGCAACTCTCCCGTGACCTGCAACTCGCGGCCCAATCATCGGCTACGGTGGTGATACTGATGGGTATGCACAAACTCCCGCTCATCGCTGACCTTTTCGTCGGGCTAGGCAAGTCCGAAACACCCGTGGCCATCATCCAAAACGGCACCACGCCCGAACAGCGCACCGTGGTTGCCACAATGGGCAGCATCATAGCCGAAGTAGCCCGAACGGGCATCGAAAACCCCGCCATAATCGTGATTGGGGCGGTGGCTACTTTGGCCGACGTGACCGAGCAGGTTGGGCAACGGGGCACAACGTCGATTTAGAGTGGCAGTTGTTGTATGTTTGTTAACCCAAACGCTTATAAGTAACGCTACTCAGGTGTCGGGACAACCATCACATACTAGTTACTCGCCATGAAACGTACCTGTGTTAACCTGCTTACGTTGCTCTTTACCGCAACGACATTGCTTGTTTCCTGCAAAAAGGAAGACGCCCCCTGCGTAAAAAAAACGTGGTATAAAGATGCTGATGGCGACGGGAAGGGCGACAAAAATAGCAGTATCCAATCGTGCGAAAAATACGCTGGCTACGTCGATAATGCCGATGATGATAACGACGTGGTTGCGCCCGCCGCGTTTGTCGATAAAGGCTACACAACGCCGACTTCTTACCAAAATCTGACGCTGGTCTGGGCTGATGAATTTGATGGTACCAGCCTGAACGACAAATACTGGAATTACGAAATCGGTAATAACAACGGCTGGGGAAATAACGAGCTGGAATATTATAAAAAAGAGAATACGACCGTGAAAAACGGCTACCTCAACATTGAAGCCCGCGTTGAGAGCAACGGTGCCAGTAACTACACGTCATCGCGGCTGACGACGCAGGATAAATTCAATGTTAAATACGGTCGCGTCGATATTCGGGCCCTGTTGCCGAAAGGGCAGGGAATTTGGCCCGCGCTCTGGATGCTGGGTAAAAACATAAAGCAGGTTAGCTGGCCTAAATGCGGCGAAATCGACATCATGGAATTGATTGGCGGCACCGATAAAGACAACGTAGTCTACGGCACTGCCCACTGGGATAATAACAACAGCCACGCGCAATACGGCGGCAACACAAAACTAACTTCTGGTGTCTTCAATGATGAATTTCACGTGTTTTCTATCGTCTGGGACGCCAAAAAAATTGTCTGGTACGTCGATGATAAACAGTTCCACGTCATCGACACCACCCCGGCTGGATTGAGCGAATTTCAGGAAGATTATTTCCTGCTCATTAACCTCGCCGTTGGTGGCGATTGGCCCGGCAAACCCAACTCGGCAACGGTATTTCCACAGACAATGAAGGTAGATTATATTCGCGTTTTTCAGTAACGGGAAACGCCTGACTCTTCGGCTTAATATGCAACATATTCCCGCGAAAAATGTAGTGGGTCTACTACTCGTCGCTGGTATTCTTTTCGCCTGTGGCGCAAAGAATACCAGCGACGCCACAATAGCGCAGAAACAAGCCATTTCCGTTGTTGGTACGTGGCAGCTTATTTCGGGCACGACCATCGAGAAGGGCGATACCGTGGTGACGGATTATACCAAAGACCAATCGTTTATCAAAATTATCAACGACACGCACTTTGCGTTTTTGAAGCACGATTTAACCGGCGGTAAAGGCAAAAGTGCAACGTATGATTCGGGTGGTGGGCGGTACACACTCGTCGATAGCCTTTACACCGAAAAATTGGATTATTGCACTGAACGCGAGTGGGAAAACCATGAATTCAAGTTCACCGTCACAATTAAACGTGATACGCTCACACAGCAGGGCATCGAAGTGGTTGAACAAGCGGGGGTCAACCGGGTGAACATCGAACGCTACGTTCGGGTGAAGTAGTTGGCTGACGGGGCAAACCGGGCTGTGCGTCCCACTCCGTTAGACTGTGTAAATTTGCACCCTGAATCAAACTAAAATTTCCCCGCTCGTGGCGGTCCCGCGTTCGGGTTAGGAGGCTATATGTACCACGTACTTCTTTATTACTGCTACACACCCATTGCCGATCCTGAGGCGTTTCGGGAAGAGCAGCATCAGCTTTGCCTGGGACTGAATCTGCTGGGACGCATCATTGTGGCTCCCGAAGGGCTCAACGGCACCGTTTCGGGCCTTGCCGCCGACTGCAATACCTACATGGCCGTGGTGAAAGCCGACCCGCGTTTTGCCGCACTAGAGTTCAAAATCGAGCCAGTTCCGGCCCATACGTTCCAGAAGCTGCACGTCCGGGTGAAGGCCGAGATTGTCCATTCTGAACTGCCGGTCGATCCGCTGGTGCAGACGGGTATCCACCTCGAACCCGCCGAGTTCCGGGCCATGAAAAACGACCCCGACGTAGTACTCGTCGATATGCGGTCGAACTACGAACACGGCATGGGCAAGTTCAACGGTGCTGTCACCTTCGACATGGAGAACCTGCGCGATTTACCCGACCACGTGGGTGAGATTGCGCATTTGAAGGATAAGAAGATTATCACCTATTGCACGGGCGGCATCAAATGCGAAAAAGCGTCGGCATACCTGCTTTCGCAGGGGTTCGAGAACGTATATCAACTGCACGGCGGCATCATCAAATACGGTATCGAAGCCGAAGGCGAGGGTTTCGACGGGCAGTGCTACGTGTTCGATAACCGCTTAGCCGTTGATGTAAATCAGGTAAATCCCACCGTGATTTCCACCTGCTTCCGTTGCGGTACGGCCAGCACGCGCCTGGTCAATTGCGCGTCACCCGCCTGCAACAACCACGTGGCCCTCTGCGAAGCCTGCGGCGATACCCACGCGGGCACCTGCACCGACGATTGCAAAGCCGACCCACTCCTACGCCCCTACGACGGCACGGGCTACTACAGCAAACAGCCCGTTGGCTACACCCCTGAGCAGGGCTATCGTAGTCGGCAGCGGACAGCCCCCTACCCCCCGAAGGGGGAACCTGCTTGCGCGTCCGAGCTGACGCATCCATAAAAAAAAGACCAGCGACGATTGACTAGCTGGTCTTTTTTATGGATGCGTCAGCCCGGACGCGCAAGCAGGTTCCCTCTTCGGGGGTAGGGGGCTTTATGGAATGTGGGGGCTTTTTGCATCGTGTTTATACGCCTACCGCTTAATAACTATTGAATTAGTTAATTTTTGTTAAGCAACATCTCAGCCATAGTTACGTCAGTACATTTAGACCGTCAACTCAACTCCGACTCCTTTTTTGTATGAAACAGCGCTTACTTCAACTCCTATTCTGGTGCTTTCTACCAGGATCCTTATTTGCCCAAACAGCCCCTTCGCGCTTTGCGCTACAGGCCACCGTTACCGACACTACGGGCGCTAAACTCGGCGGGGCCACGGTAATGTTACAGACCATAGTCGACTCAACACTAACCAATTATGGTCGTTCTGCTGAATCAGGAGCATTTGTACTAAAGGGGATCAAGCGGGGCAATTATATCCTCAAAATCACCTACGTGGGCATGATGCCGCTGACCAAACTCGTCACCTTCGAGCAGGAAGCCACCGTCGACCTGGGTACGATCAAACTGAAGCCCATCTCCAAGGAACTGTATGAAGTGGTGGTACGAACGGCCCGCGCACCCCTCACCATCCGGGGCGACACGGTAGAGTACGACACGCGGGCGTTTAAGGTGCCGCCGGGGTCGAGCGTGGAAGATTTATTGCGCAAACTGCCGGGCGTCGTCGTGGACCGGGAGGGCAACATCCGGGCGCAGGGGCAGGAGGTAAAAAAAGTGCTCGTCGACGGTAAGCAGTTTTTCAGCGACGACCCCAAAACGGCCACCAAAAACCTACAGGCCGAGGCTATTTCTAAAGTGCAGGTGTTCAACGACAAGACCGAAAAAGCCAAGCTGACGGGCGTTGATGATGGCACCAAAGAAAAGACCGTGAACCTTGAATTGAAGGAAGAATTCAAGAAGGGTGGCTTTGGCAAAATCACGGGTGGCGCAGGCCCGGCCACCAACCTGCCCGCGCGGGCCGAGGTGCGGGGTAACTACAACAAATTCAACAAAACGCAGCAGTTTTCGGTCATTGGGCTGGCCAATAACACGAACCAAACGGGCCTTTCCTGGGCTGATTACCAAGACTTTAGGGGTAGCAATTCATTCAACTGGAACGACAACGCTGACTTTGGCTTTGGCGGCGGATTTTACTATTTCGGCGGTGGCGACGAAGAGAGCCTGACCGTTCCCATCAGCGGTGGTGACCGGGGCAATGGGTTGTCAGACAATCAGGCGGGCGGCATCAATTATAACTACGACACCAAAAAAACCAAGATCAGCACCAGCTACTATTTCAGCCAGACCAAGCTGCGGTCAGAGAGCCAGAACGAGGAGACCAACTTCTTCCCCAACGGTACCCTCAACACGCTGTCGCTCTCGAACCAGATCAACCGGAACAGCAGCCACAGGCTCAGTTTCCGAATCGAAAAAGAGCTTGATTCGCTCAATAAGCTAGTTTTTGTGAATAATAGCCGCTACTCGACCACCAACGCGCTCCTGCTAAGTACCCGCGATATTCGCCGGTTACTTAGCACGGCTGTGACCCCAACCACCTCGAACACGACCAACAACAGCAGCAACGGACAGTCGTTCGGTACGAACAATTCGCTCATTTACCGGATGAATTTCAAGAAGAAGGGGCGCAGTTTCGCCGCCAGCGTGGGCTACCAGTTCAACGCCAGCGACGCGACGCTGAACATCAACGCGGAAAACCGATTCTACGAAGCCCTCGATTTGAACGACCAGTACCGGCTGATTCGTCAGCGGCAAGCCACCAACAGCAACGTGGCGCAGTACAAGGCCAGTCTGCAATATGTGGAACCCCTGTCGAAAAAGTTCTTCTGGGAGTCGTTCTATAACTTCAACCTGCGCTATGACCAGGTGGACCGCAACGTGCTCGACACCCGCACTGACCTTTATAAACAGGTGGATAGCCTGAGCCGGTACTACACCAACAACTACACCTACAACCGGCTGGGCACGGGCCTGCGCTATACTCACAAGGGCCTGAACGTGGGCGTGGGTGGGGCCATCCAGCGGTTCACAATCAACGGCCAGTACGCTTTTGACCAGACGCTGCCCATTCAGCAAACGATCAGCCGGGTCTTCACCACGTTTGTGCCGAACGTGTCGCTGAATTTCGACCTGAAGAATAATAAGTACCTCTACGGCGGCTACAACCTGCGGGTGCAGATACCCAGTTCACGCGAGTTGCAGCCGCTGATCGACAACAGCAACCCGCTGTATATCAGTCGTGGCAACCCCGATTTGCTGCCCGCTCTGACGAATGCCGTAAACCTGGGCTTCCAGTATTTCAACCCCGGTTCGTTCACTAATTTCTACGGCGGGGTGAATTATGGGGCCACGACAAACGCTATTGTTTACGCCCTGAGCATTGACCCCCAGACGCTGGTACGGACCACTATGCCAGTCAACGTATCGGGTGGGAACCAGTTTAGCCTGTACAGCAACGTGAGTTTTCCGCTGAAAAAGACCAAAGCCACCCTCGACGTGGGCGGCAACATCAACGCGGGCCGGACCCTGACGCCGATTAACAATGAGCTGAACCAGACCAACACCACCAACTATAACATCAACACGCGGCTGAGCCTGACGCCCGCTGACTGGTTTACGTTCTACGGCAACGCCGAAATCGGCATTGGCAACGCGAAGTACTCCATCAACACGGCCCAGGACGCGCAGACGATCAGCAACAACTACAGCGCCGAAACCAATGTAAAATTACCCGGCGGCATTTATGTCAATTCAAGCTTCAATTACCTGCTCTACCGCAACCACCGCCTTGGCTTCGGGCGCGACCTGCCCATCTGGAATGCGGCGGTGTATCGGCTGGTGGGCAAGGCCAAAAAAATGGAAGTACGGCTGTCGGCGTTCGATCTGCTCAACCGCAACGTCAACGTGTCGCAATACGCCGGACCGACGTCCGTTTTCAACGGCAGCACCCGTACCCTGGCCCGGTATTTCCTGCTCAGCTTCACCTACAACATGCGCGGCGTAAAAGCCAGCGTTCGGAAAGGCAATGACTGGGATTAGTAGGCAAGCGTGTTTAACGTCTAATGTCCAACCTTCAATGTCCAATATCCCTCAAACATCATGACCCGTTACACCCTACTTTTCTTTCTTTTCCTTTCGGCCTTTGTTGCGCAGGCGCAAACGTCGGAGGGGGTTGCGTTGTATTCGCGCAAAACGGACTATGCCAAACTGCTCACCAAGCTTTCGTACCTGAGTCAGGAGCAGAAAGACCGGTATGCCAATACCTGGAAAAACGACGAAGACCGGAGCGACAAAATGAAGCTCACCTTCACCCCAACGGCCAGTCTGTACGGCTTCGCCAGCGAGTCGGGCGAAAGCCCCGATGGCAAGTACACCTGGCGGAATAAAGACCTCTTTTTTTACCGTGATTACGATAAAGAACAGATGGTTGACGTGGAAGAGATGCTGGGCAAAACCTATGTGTTGGAAGACACGCTGCGGCTGCCGAAGTGGAAAATAGGTGATCAGGTCCGCGAAATTTTGGGCCATATGTGCCTGTCAGCCAGTACGTTCGATCCCGTGAAGCAGCAACACATCAAAGCCTGGTTTGCGCAGGATATTCCGGTGGCCGCCGGTCCTGAAAAGTACAGCGGACTGCCCGGCCTGATCCTGGAGCTGGACGTCGAGGATGGCGTTATTATTATCGAAGCCACCAATGTTACGTTCAAACCCGTGGCGGCAGAACTGAAGGTACCCAAAGCCAAAAAAGGCAAAAAAGTGGACGAAAATGGCTACGCCACGCTCATCAAAAACCACATCGCCGAACAGATAAAAGAGCAGCAAAACCCGTACTGGACGATACGGTACTGAGGGAGGGGCAATGGCTAGTGAAGAATGTAAAATGGCTACGCGTTCTGAGTTGTAGAGCGCGTAGCCATTTTACGTTCTGCATTTTACATTCTCCTTCCCCTTATTTTTGAGGCCTATGGCTTCGCACAAACTGGTTGTTTACCAACTCCTGCCCCGGCTGTTTGGCAATACCAACACCACTAACCTGCCCTGGGGTACGCTGGTCGAAAACGGATCGGGCAAATTGGCCGACGTGAACGACGCGGCGCTGGAGAGTATCAAAACCCTCGGTGCCACCCACGTCTGGTATACGGGCCTGCCCGAACACGCCACCATGACCGACTACGCGGCGCGGGGCATCCGGCCCGACGACCCCGCCGTGGTGAAGGGCCGCGCCGGGTCGCCCTACGCGGTGACCGATTATTACGACGTTGACCCTGATCTGGCCGTTTCGGTACCCGACCGCATGGCCGAATTTGAGGCCCTCGTGAGCCGCACCCACGCGCATGACCTGAAGGTGATCATCGATTTTGTACCCAACCACGTAGCCCGGCAGTATGCCTCAGATGCCAAACCAACAGGCATAAAAGACCTCGGTGAGGGCGACGATGTGCGGCAGGCTTTTTCGCCCGAAAACAACTTCTATTACCTGCCTGGCACCACATTCGTAGCCCCGTTCGTACCCGGCAGCATCGATGCCCGTACGCCGCTGACCAACTCAGCCCCGCCCATCCATGAGACGCCCGCCCGCGTTACGGGTTCCGGCTCCATCACCGAAGCCCCACAGATCGACGATTGGTACGAAACCATCAAGCTTAACTACGGCTACGATGTCTTCGATGGTTCGCTGCACACAGAGCCAACCACGGCGGCAGACCGGCCCAACACATGGGTCAAAATGCGCGATGTTCTCTTGTTTTGGGCCGCAAAAGGCGTCGATGGGTTCCGCTGTGACATGGCCCACCTGGTACCAGTGGCATTCTGGAAGTGGGTGACGGCCAGCCTGAAAGCAGTCCAACCCGACCTGATTTTCATTGCCGAAATCTATGACCCTGGCCTGTACCAGACCTACATTTTTGAGGGCGGCTTCGATTACCTCTACGACAAAGTGGGGTTGTATGATTCGTTGCGTCGCCTGACTGAAGGCCACGGATCGTGCTATGATATTACGCGGGTGTGGCAAAACGAGTCGGGTGAGTTTGCCGAACACATGCTGCGCTTTCTGGAAACCCACGACGAGCAGCGGATTGCGTCGGCGTTCTTTGCCACTGATCCCCAGCGGGCCATTCCCGCTATGGTCATTACGGCCACGCTGCACACCGGGCCGTACCTGCTCTATTTCGGGCAGGAGGTGGGCGTGCGGGGCGAGGCCGCCGAGGGGTTCAGCGGGTACGACGGGCGTACCACCATCTTCGATTACTGGGGCATCACCGACTGGCAGGGGTATGTCAACCACTACCAGTATGACGGGGCTGGTCTGACCCATGAACAGCGCGAACTGCGGGCCGTTTACGCGAAATTAGGTCAGCTAGTAAGCCAATCGTCGGCCATTCAGACTGGCAGTTTCTACGATTTGCAGTGGGCCAATCAATACACACCGAACTACAATCCGCACCTCGTATATAGCTACCTGCGCCATTCCGAAAACCAAAAGATCCTGATCGTGTGTAACTTCGATGCGGTTAACTCGCTGTCTACCAACGTCTTTATTCCTGAACATGCCTTATTGTTGCTGGGCAAAACGATGGAACAATCACTTCGGTGGGTCGATCAGTTGTTGACCAACGACGCCATTACTGGCAATGGTCACACCGGTTTTCGGGTGGAAATCCCACCGCTCAGTGTACGCGTATATCAGCTCGACGTTCGTTGAAAAGCCTTCTGGCAGGTATCTTTATCCAACTCCCGTCGTCTGATAAATATGAATCTACGTCTCCTTTGGTTCTTTTTCTTGCTGGCCGCTCATTCGGCAACGGCCCAAACTGCCGACGACTTGAAGTACGTAACTATTGTGCCGGGCAAAACTGCTGCCGAAACGGCCGTGCGCACGGGCGAAACGTTTCTGGGCAGGCCCTACGTGCATCATACGCTGGAAGGCAACCCCACCGAGCAACTGGTGGTAAACCTGCAACAGTTCGACTGCACCACGTTTATCGAAACTACGCTGGCCCTGGCCCTCACCGACCAGGAACTGACCGCCAACTACAGCCCCGCCCAGGCCGAACCCGTTTTTCGGAAATACCTGACCAAAATTCGCTACCGCAATGGGCAAATAGACGGCTATGCCAGCCGGTTGCACTACCTCTCCGACTGGCTCCGCGACAATGAGCGAAAGGGATTTATTCAGGATGTGACGCGCGAAATTGGTGGGGTGCAGGTGCAAAAAGAACTGAACTACATGACCGCCGCCGTGGACAAATACCCCCATCTGAGCGACCCGGTGGTGTTTAAGCAGATTTCGCAAGTGCAAACTGACATCAGTCAGCAGCCGTTCTGGTTCATCCGTAAAAATCAGTTCCGGGCCATCGAACCCAAACTCCGCGAGGGTGACATCATTCTGCTCACTGCCGCCCGCCCCGGTCTCGACACCCGCCACGTAGGGTACGCCACCTGGCGCAATGGCCGCGTCTACCTGCTCCACGCCTCCTCTGACTACCACAAAGTAGTGATCACCCCCACCCCCCTGGCCGATTACCTACTGGCCAACAAACGGCTATCGGGCGTGCGGGTGGCGCGGATTCGGTCGGCAAGGGACAAGATGGCAAACCGGGTTAGGGCAACAGGGCAACCAATGGCTGTTCTGGTAAAACAGTAAGGTTATTTTCTGTTTGGCAATGGTTAAATACAGTGTTTTCGACAATAAAAAATGTGCCGAATGCACTGTATGGTAACAAACTCATCTATTTTTGGGGCTCAATCCTACCGTCAGATGATACCAAATAACTTGAACGTCGGCTTTATCGACCGATTGGTACGCGGCTTATTGGCCATTGACCTTGTTGCGCTTTGGCTGGCTGACTTTCTTAGCGGCCCCGTTGTCGGCTTTGCGCTGTTGATTGCCATCTACGCCGCCATCACGGGCATCACAGGCACCTGCTTCATCTACGCCATGACAGGCCTGAACACCCGGCAACGTACCGAACCCTGATTGCGGTCTACTAACCGCCCCGAAAGCGCCCTGATTATGCTGCATAGTCGGGGCGCTTTCGCGTAGAAGGCCCTATATTTGGTGCTGTCTTCTGCCCCCTTATGTCTGCCAAAGCCTTCTACCAGACGTTTTTCCAAACCGAACAGATTTTTCGCCGTGCCGATGATGCCCTGGCATTTCCGGCGCTCTATGACACCCCCGACGACCTTCTGAGTCCGGCCAGTATACCGGCTGACGTTGCTCATGCAGACACGGAACTCATTGACAATGAACCTATTGTCGTCACGATCAGTGATCCTGTTTTACCCGTCATTCCGGTCGACGTTGTAGCCAATCCCACTTTGTCCGAACCAGTAGCGGTTGCGAAACCAGTAGACCAGGCAGAGCCGATTGAATTGGTAGTTGTTGAGGTTGAGGCCGTTGCGATGCCCGAAACCGGTCCCGAAATAACGCAGGAGACGATCCCCGAACCAGCCCCAGTAAATTCGGGCAAACCACCCGTTTTGCGGAAGCCTGCCACGCCGCAGATCAGCCAGAAAGTGCTGATTTTGGTGGACGAAGAGATGCTGCCCAGCGACCTACTTTTCCTGGAAAAGATTCTGAAAGCCGTTCAAATCGACATCGACGGCGTGGACCTGCTCAACGTACACGGCACCAGCAACGTCAACTTCAACGAGTTGCTACAGGGCAAATACATCCATCACTTTTTCACGTTTGGCGTACCCTTCAGCCGCATCAACCTCGACATTCTGATGGACCGCTACCAGCCCATCCGTTTCGACGGCATCACGTTCCTGATGGCCGATTCGCTCCCCGCCATCGAAGCCGATGTGGCCCTGAAAAAGAAGCTCTGGGAAGCGCTGAAGAAGGTATTTCTGTGGCGGTAACAGCCAAACACACAAACAATGCCTAATCCTCCCGACGGCCCGCCCCCTGCCCTACGGCGCGTATTGACCACCGTGCAACTGTGGGGCATTGCCGTGGGGCTGGTCATTTCCGGCGAATATTTTGGCTGGAACTACGGCTGGTCTGTAGCTGGCACGGTTGGTTTTGGGGTGGCCACGGCCATCGTCACGGTATTTTACATCGCCTTCATTTTCAGCTATACCGAACTCACCACGGCTATTCCTGACGCGGGCGGCCCGTTTGCCTACGCCTATCGCGCCTTTGGCCCCACCGGCGGGTTCCTGGCCGGATTTGCCACGCTGGTCGATTTTCTGCTGGCCCCACCCGCCATTGCCGCCGCCCTGGGGGCCTATGCTCATTTTCTGAATCCGGCGTTGTCGCCGCTGTGGGTGGGCGCTATTTCATACGCCGTTTTTGTGGGTATCAACATGCTCGGCGTGCGCGATTCGGCCAATTTTTCGTTAATCGTGACCGTTTTGGCGGTGGCCGAACTGCTTGTTTTCATGGGGCTGGTGGCCCCGGCGTTCAAATTCGGGAACGTCGTAGCCCACACCGATTCCTTCAAGTGGACGGGGGTATTTGCGGCCCTGCCCTTCGCCATCTGGCTCTACCTGGCTATCGAGGGCGTGGCCATGGTGGCCGAAGAAGTACGCGACCCCCGCCGCACCATTCCCCGCGCCTACCTGCTCAGCATCGGTACGCTGGTGCTGCTGGCCGTGGGCACCATGCTCCTCTGCGCCGGGGCGGGTGACTGGCGTCGCCTCGCCACCATCGACTATCCCCTGCCCGAAACGCTGGCCATGGTGCTGGGCCATAACAGCGTCTGGACAAAGCTGTTTGCCAGTATCGGTCTCTTTGGGCTCATTGCGTCGTTTCACTGCAACACGCTGGGTTACTCGCGGCAGCTTTACGTGCTGGCACGAAATGGGTATTTGCCCGCCTTTCTGGCCCAGATCAACGAGCGTTTTCGCACCCCACACTGGGCGTTGGTCGCGGGTGGGAGCATCGGGCTGGCAGCCCTTTTTTTGGGCAGCACCGAACAAATCATCATCCTGTCGGCGCTGGGGGCCATGGTCATGTACGCCATCAGTTTGCTCAGTCTGCTGGCCCTCCGGAAACAGGAACCCAACCTGGAAAGGCCCTTTAAAACGCCCTTTTATCCCTTTTTGCCCCTACTGGCTCTGTTTCTGTCCCTAATTTGCTTACTTGCCATCGTATACTTCAACCCCTGGCTCAGCGCCTTGTTTGTGGGCCTCGGCGGGCTGTCGCTGCTGGTGTTTCGGCTGGTGGGCCGACGGGCCGTTCCGGTTAAGCTCAATATGCTCGACTAGCTGCTCCCTATGAACGCATCCCCTTTCTTCTCCTCTCCTGATCCGGCCCGGCGCCCCTTGCCGCCCCTCCCCGGCTGGCTGGCCGACGAAGCCAGTCTGGCCGATGAAGCCGTGCTGTTTGGCCTTTCCGAAGCCCGCCCCGACGAGCGGATTGCCCAGATCAGGCTGGCCTTTGCCGAACGAACCATTGCGCTGGAGAAACAAATAGAGCAGGCACAGGAGCAGGTTGGCGAGTTGAATCTGGCCATCGAAGCGGCTCAGTCACGGCTTATTTCGCTCGCAATACCCCCCCCAACACCCGATGCCGGGCGTTGGTTTTCAGTGGCCGGTCAACGGTTTTTGCTGCGTCTGGGGCTGTCGCTGATGGGTAGCGTCGGGGCTTTCTTTGGGGTAGATACACTGTTTCCGGCGGCTGCAATCGGCCTTTTGTTGGGCGGATTAGTGGGCGTTGGTGGCATCGGTGCAGCCTTGATTCGGTACAGTTTCGACCAAAAATCCAGGCTCGAACAGCACCGCACAGCACGTGAGAGTAAGGCGGCTCAACTAACCAGGGTTAACGCAGAAATCATTGATTATCAGCAACATAAAGCCAATTTAATCAACGAACTATATCAGCATGAAGCCGGTCGTGATGCTCAATATGCCCACCGCGACCGGCTGGTTCGCCTCTTCGAGAGCGAGTTCGACCTGGCCCGTAGCCTGCGCTATAGCCTCAAACCCGATGATGCCCCTTATGTCTGACTACCAGCATGGCTACGATAGTGGCCGCGACAGTGTACCCCGCGATTCGTTCGAGAGCCTCGTATCGAGTCAGGAACATGAGGTGTTTCTGACGAAGCAGATTGTCCGGCGCGAAGCCGAGTTGGAGTTGTTGGGTAATCAAATTGGGCAAACAACGACCAAACAGGAATCCCTTCAGCAACAGCTTACCACAGCGTCAAAATCCATCGCGGCGGGACTGGTGCGGGTGGACAGGCTACGGACACAACACGTTGGTATTCAGACCGAACAGGCAGCGTTAATGGCCCGGCGCACGACCATTGCGCCCGACTATTCACTGGTGGGCGGGCTGTTTTTCTTCGTAGCAGGGCTGTCGTTTTTACTGGGCGATCTGGTCATTTCGCATGAGATTGTGGCCTATGCGCTCAACATCCGCGACAATGTAGAGGCCTGGGCGTTTGCTACCGGGCTGGCCATGGTGACGGTGCTGCTGAAACCCGCCTACGACCGTCTTTTGGAACGCCCCTACCAGTCTGATCCTACCCGCTATGGGCAGCGCTATGGCCGTTTCAAGCTCATTTTGGCCGGTTTTGCCCTGATTACACTGATGGTGCTGGGCTGGTTTCGCTATGAAGCCTACCGCACCGATCAGCTAAAAGCGGCCATTAACCGCAGCATCCGGCAGTTGCAACAAAACACGTTGCCCACCGATGACGCGGCTTCTGTGGCCGTCGATCCAGCGGTTTTGGCCAAAATAGACGCGCAGTTGCAACAGTCAGGGGCGCTCAATGTGGCATTGGTTAGTAGCCCGTGGGCCATGCTCTCGTTTGTATTAAGTGGGCTGTTATTTGCGCTGGCGGGTGCCGTTTGTCTGGGTATTGGCTTGCCGGTTTTGGCCCAATTCTGGACGCGCTGGCTACAGATTGACCGCCGCCGGGCCGTGTTACGTCGGCGCGAAAAGGTTCTTTTGGTGGAGTTAACACCGCTGGAAGAGACTCATAATGAGCAAAATACGCACAAAACGTTACTGGCAGATCAGTTGAGGCAACTTCCAGTTTCTGCCAATCTCTGGCAACGTCGTCAGGAATTAGTACGTGAAACCGAAGCCCTGGCCAATGAACTCCGCCTCGCCGTCACTGACCGGCGCATTGCGCAGTATAACGATGGGTATGCCAAGGGTGAAGCGGCCCGCGATACGCCTTTATCCGGGTATAGTCAGGATGAAACAAATACACTCCTGCCCCGCCCCCATCAGGCTATCCGGCAGTTGCTCCGGCAGCGGCTCAATCAGCGCCATGAGCAGTAAACCGTAGGCTCATTTTCTTGCTGAGAAAGCCTGATTTTATGTACTGATACAAGAATTTATATAACAAAACCCATTAGCAAAATAGGGGTAATAGTCTAGTAATTCTACCACCTTATCTTAGGCAAAATTCTGTTATCGTCAACGTCTTTCGCCCATATTATGCATCAACCGCTACGTTATTTCTGGCTCCTGTTTGTGGGAGCTTTCTTTTTTTACGCCCAGTCTTCGTTCGGGCAGGTAGCACTCACCAGCTCAGGCAGTTACGTTGAAACTTTTGACGGAATAACGGCTGGCCTGCCAACCGGCTGGAGCAGTTTTACGGGGGCAACGGCCACGTCGCAGGGTAATTCCGTTGCCTTGACCACGGCAGCCACCTCCTGGAATAACCCATCGGGCGCATTCAAAAATTTCGCGTCCGGCGATATTGGTGCGGCGGGGACACAGGCCTCTGCCACTGACCGGGCGTTGGGTCTGCGGCAAACCGGTGCCTTCGGCGACCCAGGTGCGGCCTTCGCCGTGCAGCTAGCCAATACTGTTGGTTATCAAGGATTTAACCTGACGTTTAAGCTGCAAAGTCTGGACCCAACAGCCGTAGGTCGCCAGACAACCTGGCGGGTCGACTACGGATTTGGTGCCACGCCAACCGTCTACACAGCCATAGCCACGTCGCCCACGCCACTTACCACCACCTATGGGGTGTTTGCCAATCAGAGCGTTACCGTCAATTTTGGCAACGTGCTTGACAATCAGTCCGGCCCCGTCTGGATTCGCATTGTAACCCTGGCGGCTACCACTGGCAGTAGCAGCCGGGCCTCAACCGGTGTCGACGACTTTACCCTGACGTACTCAAACGCCTCCACAACAGACCCCACCCTGTTTGGTAATCCAGCAACGTTGTCGGGGTTTCTGACGCAACAGAGTATCCCCTCGGCCCCAAAAACGTATACGCTCACCGGTGCAAATCTTGGGTCAGGAAACGTAACCGCCACGGCACCAACGGGTTACCAGCTAAGCACCAACGGCACAACCTACACGCCAACGCTCGCACTGCCAACCAGCGGCGGGGCTGTTAATCAGGTGGTGTCGGTGCGGATGACTGGCGCTGGTTCGGGCAATGTAACGGGTACGATAACGCATACCACGGGCACCACCGCCGTGGCCTCGGTCAACGTGAATGGCCTGGTCGATGTGGGCGGCGGGGGCACGGGGCCGTGTGGCACCAGCCAGTCCATTTTGTCGGCTCGCCAAACCGCCGACGGACAGATCGTGACCATCACGGGGCGGCTCTCGGTGGCGGGTCAATTTGCCAATGGCCGTAATGCCAATATGCAGGACGACTTTGCCGGCATCAGCGTTTTCGACAGTCCGAACAACCGTAGCCTCGATTACAAGGTTGGCGATCTGATCCAGATCACGGGTACGCTGGGCACGTTCCGGAACGACAAACAAATTGCCAGTGCCACCTGCATTGCCAAGATTGGCAGCGACAACATACCACCAACGGCCATTGCCATCAGTGCCGCCGACATCTGCAACTACCCGGGCCGTCTGGTGTCGGTCAGCGGACAAAGTTTCACGCCAGGTAACTTTGCCGGTGGGGTAAACTACACGACCACACCCGGCAACCTCACCGTCCGGATCAACGCAACGACCAATCTGGTCGGTGCCAGCCGACCCACCACACCCAGCAGTGTTACCGGTGTTGTGATTCAATTCGATGCCATTTGCCAGCTTCAGCCACGCTTTATCGAAGACGTAGAAAATGCCGTTGCTAACTCCGGGGCAGCCTGTGGTACGCCTACCGTCACCCTCGATGCCAACCAGTTGAATTTTGCTTTCTGGAACGTAGAGTGGCTGGGGAATTCGGGGTTTGGTCCGAGCCAAAGCGGCCCGGGCGATGCCACGCAGATTACCAACGTGCAAACGGTAATGAAGGGTATTGGTGCCGACGTGTTCTTTTTGGAAGAGGTCTGCGACTACAATGCGGCCAACCCCGCTGATGCTAACACGGCTTTTGGCAAGATTTTGACCGCCATGAACCAGCAATATTCCACCCGTGCTTACGCAGGTGAATGCTCAGCGGCGGTGTCGGGTAGCGTACCCGATGCCAACCCGCAACGGGTGTGCGTGGTGTACCGAACCGACCTGGTGACCAAAGTTTATAGCCGTCCGTTGCTGGACGTGAGCGCCATCAGCAACGCGAGTTACCCAACCGGGCAGGCATCACAATTTTGGGCATCAGGCCGTAAGCCATTTCTGTTTGTGGGTCAGGTAAACATCGGCGGCGTGAGCCGGAAAGTACATTTCGTGGGTGTTCATGCCAAATCCGGGTCGGACATTACCTCCTATTCTCGCCGGAAATATGATATAAAAGTGCTCTACGATACGCTGGTGGCTCGTTTTTCAAATGACCTGATCATTTTCGCAGGCGACTATAACGACGACCTCGACGAGTCGATTTACCTAACCGACGCGACCAGCGCTACCACCACGGCCGTGTCGAGCTACGCGCCATTTATTTACACCAACCCCGACGAGACGAACAAAGCGGGAGCCACACCAAACGCCAATTTCTTCACTATTTCGCGTGAATTCAGCCTAAGTCGTTGCTCAACAACAGCGAGTTATCCCGATGCTATCGACCATGTGTCGGTATCGAATGAGATGAGCAACGCCTACGTGACCGGGTCATTGACAAAGGTGTTGCCCGCCATTTCGAACTACACCAACACCACCTCCGACCACTACCCCGTATTTCTCCGGTTTAACCTTACCTCGTCACTGCCTGTGCAGTTGGTCGACTTTCGGGCGTCGGTGATTGGCGATCAGGTGTCACTCAATTGGGAAACGACGATGGAGAAAGACGCGGCCCATTTTGTGGTGGAACGTAGTACCGATCTGCGCGAGTTTGGAGCCATTGGCCAGGTAGCGTCGGCGGGCAATTCAAGCACGCGCCGGGCCTATTCGCTGATCGACGCCGCGCCACGTCCCGGCATCAACTACTACCGCCTCCGCACTATCGACAAGGACGGTACCAGCCAGGTAAGCAAAGTAGTAGCCGCCACCATCGACGACGTGACGCCGACAATGACCGTGACGGGCAACCCCATTTCAGACGGAAAAATCAGGCTGGCCGTGCGCAATATGGCGGGGGCTACTTACCAACTGCGGACCATTACCGGGCAGGCGATTCGGACCACGGTAACGAGCCAGAACGACCGCGTGGTGGAACTGCAACTCGGTCAGGCTGTTGGGGCAGGTATCTATTTGCTGGAAGGCAACACAGGCACGTCGCGGCAGGTAGTAAAACTATTAGCTGACTATAATTAACTGAATACCAACAGTTTGTCATCGTCGATTCGCAAGCTAATCTGGTCACCAACTGACAATTCAACCTGCGAAAGTAGCACCCGGAGGCACACAAATCGGTTTAGGCGTACCAACAGTTCGGTGTCGCGCCCCTGAAAAAATACCCGCTCGACCCTGCCCGACACCGTTCCGGTAGGGTCGATTTGTATCTGTTCAGGCCGGATGCCAAACTCGGTTTCGCCATTAGAAACGGCGGGCAATCCCAGCGCGGGCAGGTGCTTACCCCGGATGATGTTGATGGGTCCGGTGAGGCTGGCGGCGTAGGCATTTTTGGGTTGGCCATACACCGTGCGCGGCGTGTCGAGCTGAATCAGCCGCCCCCGTTGCAACAAGCCAATCTGGTCGGAAATAGACAGCGCGTCGGAGGCATCGTGAGTCACAAAGAGGCAGGCCGTGCCCGAATCGGGATTGGTGGCCATGTCGTTGTTACGTACCAGATCGATCAGCACATCGCGGATGAGGAGGCGGTTGGGCAGGTCGAGGTGGCTGAACGGCTCATCCAGCAAAAGGACGCGGGTGGGTTCGGCAATGGCGCGGGCAATGGCGGTGCGCTGCTTCTCGCCGCCCGACGTTTCGCGGGGTTTATGGTGCTGCACAGCCTCCAGCCGACAGAGCCGCAGGAGTTCATTCACGCGTTGGTCGCGGTAGGCACGTTCGTAGTAGCGCAGGGCGTAGGCGATGTTTTCGCGGATCGTCACGTTGGGCATCAACTGGTATTCCTGATGCACGACCCGTATCTGCGGATGCCCCGCCACGAGCCGGTCTTTTGGCCCCGCTACGGCCTGCCCGTCCAGCAAAATAGTGCCCTTGTCGGCATCCAGCAGCCCCGCCAGCAGGTTCAGCAGCGTACTCTTCCCCGACCCGCTTGCTCCCACCAACGCCACAATCTGCCCCGCCGACAATGACAGCGACACGTTCCGAACGGCGGCCAGATCAGTAAACGATTTCGACAGGTTTTGGGCAATGAGCATGACTTAGCGCGCTATTTCAGCGCAAACAAATCCTTCACGCCCAACATGCGCTTGGTGATAAAGCCTTCCCCAAACTCCACGTTAATCATGTGGCCATGTTCGCGGGTGCGCGATTCGAGGAATTTCATGAACGCCTCGCCTGAAATGTAGCTCTGCGGTTCGGGGCTGTCGGGGTTGAAAAACTGGCTTCTGTAGGCCTTGATCGCATCTAGTTTCTGGTTCCAGTACGGCGACACATCGACCACGAAATCGGGTTTGAGTGAACGGTCCTGGATGAAATAATAGACGTGAACGGGCCGGTGCGCTTCCTGTGGTTCGCCGGTTTCGGGGTCCGCCGTTTCCAGCATACGCAGGCCACTGTAGAAGCAGGCATCCGTCACCAGTTGCGCCGCCCGCCCGTGGTCGGGGTGCCGGTCATCGACGGTATTGGTGAGGACAATTTGGGGCCGAAAATGCCGAATCCAGGCAATGAGCGCCTTCTGATGTTCTTCGTTGTTCTTAAAAAAGCCGTCCCTGAAACCCATATTGTGCCGCGCCGACAATTTCATGACGCGAGCACCTTCGGCAGCTTCCTGCTCCCGGATTTCGGGGGTACCCCGCGTGCCGAGTTCACCCCGCGTGAGGTCAACCACGGCCACCGTTTTACCCTGATCGATCAGCGACAGCACCGTGCCCGCGCTGGTCATTTCAACGTCGTCGGGATGCGCCGCAATGCATAGTACGTCTACGTTCATGGGGAAGGAGTTTTCAGTTTGAAGGAGTTTAGAGTTTTCAGTTTTGCTCACGCATCAATAGGCTTGCGTAAGCAAAACTGAAAACTCTAAACTCCTTCAAACTGAAAACTCATTTAAGGAAATTTCGGAAACTTGCTGAAGTCGGGTTTGCGCTTTTCGAGGAAGGCGTTTTTGCCTTCTTTGGCTTCTTCAGAGAGGTAATACAGCAGCGTGGCGTCGCCCGCAAGTTGCTGAATACCAGCTTGTCCGTCGAGTTCGGCGTTGAGCGCTGCCTTGATCATGCGGAGGGCAATGGGGCTTTTGTCGAGCATCTTACGGCACCAGGCAACGGTCTCATCTTCGAGTTTGTCCAGCGGCACCACCTTGTTCACCAACCCCATATCGAGGGCTTCCTGAGCGTTGTACTGGTCGCACAAAAACCAGATTTCGCGGGCCTTTTTCTGACCCACCACCCGCGCCAGATACGACGCACCAAAACCACCGTCGAACGAGCCGACAACGGGGCCTGTTTGGCCAAAACGGGCGTTTTCGGCAGCAATCGAGATGTCGCAGACGACGTGCAACACGTGCCCGCCGCCAATGGCATAGCCCGCCACCATCGCCACCACGGGCTTGGGAATGCGCCGAATCTGCATCTGAAAATCGAGCACATTCAGGCGCGGCACGGCATCTTCACCAATGTAGCCGCCATGGCCCCGCACCGATTGGTCGCCGCCGCTGCAAAACGCGTCGGGGCCTTCGCCGGTCAGGATAACCACGCCAACTGCGGGGTCTTGCCGGGCCAGTTCCATCGCCTCCGACATCTCCTGTACGGTCAGCGGCGTAAACGCATTGCGCTTGTGGGGCCGGTTGATGGTGATCTTTGCGATCCCTTCAAAAAACTCAAACTTAATCTCGCGGTAGTCGCGGATGGGTTGCCAGTTGTAATTGCTCATAGTGGAGAAGGAGCAAATAAATCGGCGTAGCCCCCCGCCCTGAAGGGTGCCTTGCTGGCGCAAACATTCGCCTTCGGCGGCTTGCTCATGCGCCAGCAGGGCGCCCTTCAGGGCGGGGGGCTACGCCGATTTATTTATTCGCTAATTGGAGTTTCGTGATAAAAAACGTCCCAAGTGTGGTCGGCTAACATACGGACGGTGGCCACGCAACGCTCGAAAGGAAATTTGCGGCCCCATTCACTAGGGGCAATCATAGACAGGGCATCAGTGCCGTTTTTGCGCAGGTAGAAGTAGTACGTATGGCCCACGATGGGCTCAAAACTCATCTGCGCCGAGTAAATCCGCTCCGACACGTCGACGCGGTTACGGATGGTGGTAGCCTGTTCGGCCAGCAGTTGCATCTGCTTATAAAGCTGCGCAATCTGCATGTCGGTCTGTTCGCGCATGGCCGACACGGCGCGACCGGTGATCTTGCCTTTGTCTTCCGGGCGGATGATGGCACCGCCCGCTGTGTGGGCGTATTCGAGCAGGCCAGGTCGGTCCGTCACCTTATCGGGCGAGATCGGATTAACGATTTGGGCTTCTTCCATAGAGTGGGTAACTACCCGTTTGGGGGGAATGTTCGGGACGAGTTTCCGGATAGTTAGGCTGATAAAGTCAGACTGATTTGGGTACTGAAATGTTGCGCAAAAGTAGTTTATTTGGGGCACTACTTACCAGCCCGTTCATGGAAAATACCCCCATTCAACCTAGTTTGCCCCTGCTGTCGCGCACCAGTTTTGTCCGAATGCTAGGCACCAGTCTCGGTATAGTGGCCATTGCCAACTGCGCGTCGGGCTGTATTAAAGAGGCCATCGAGAAGGCTCCCGACGGTATTGATTTCACCGTAAACTGGAATCAAAGCCCTTACAACAACCTGAAAACCAAAGGCGGTTATTTCGTTGAGAAAGGCGTAATCGTGGCCCAGACCCAGACGGGTTCATTCGTGGCGGTGTCGTCGGCTTGTCCCGATCAGGGTAACGTCACGCTCGTTTTCCAAAGCAGCAGCAACCGGTTTTACTGCCCCCTCCACCAGTCGGCCTTCACCCTCGACGGCACGGTCCTCAACAACTCCGCCTCGGCCAACTTAACCAAATACACCGTCACGGTAGACCAGGCAACGGGGGAGGTGAGGGTCAGGGCCTAAATATTCCACCAATACGTCCATTTCAGCACCAGGGCGCGGTTTTTTATGGCGAAGGGCACCAGGTCGTTATTAGGCTGACCCACCGTAGGCAGGTAATTATCGGTGTAGACAATGAACAGGTCGGAGGCGGGTTTGTAGCGCCACTGAACCCGGGCGTTGACGTTCATATTTTTCACCTGCTCGTTATACTGAATGAACGTGGTCAGGTACAGCGTGTTGGTCAGCGTAAGGTCGAACCGGGGACCGACGAGCCAGAACGTGGTGCGGCCCCAGGGGTCGGGCAACCGAATATCGTTGTAGTTGACACTCGCGGCCAGGCTCACATACGGCTGAAACCGGTAACCCACGTCGGCGGTCAGGTTCAGGCGGGTGCCATCGGCATAGTAGCCGCCGTAGCGTGAGGTGAAACCATAGGTAAACAGCCGCTGCGGCTTCGACACAAACACCGTTCCCCACGATTTCCAGCCATGTTCGGTGCCCGTCGCCAGCGTTTCGCGGCCCGAATTGGTCGGGTCGAAGGGTTGCAACAAGCGCACGAAATCAGTGGCTGTCCAGGCCGTAAACACACTCCGGCTCCGGGTGGTGAAGCTGTAGCTGAGGTAGCTGGTATTGTCGGTTTCCCGTCCCGCCGGGTCAAACACATAGCTCGATTGTGCCAGCGGACCGTGCGACAGAATAGAACCCGTTTTGGGCAAAAATGTGTACCCCGCCGATGCCGTAGCCCGGCCATAGCCCCGGCGCGGTACGTAGCCTGCTTCAGCCGTATAGTTTTTCTCAACGGTTTCCCACTGCCCCAACAGCAGCCACCGCCGGTCGTTAAACTGCAAATTGCCCGCGTACACAGCGTTATCGGAGGTCTGACCTGGCGTGAACGACTTGATATACATTGCCTTACCCGACCAGAGATTATTGGCCGATGCCAGATTGTATTCAAGACCCAGATTGCGATTATAGCGGTTGTAGAGCGGTTTACTGTCCACCATCACATTATCGAGCGTCTCTTTATTGACAAAAAGAACGCCGATGTTCGACCGGGCAAAGACGCGACGTTGCAGGGCCATGATGGCAAAATTCTGGGCGGGCAGCATTGCCCCGCCCGGCCCGGCCCCGTCGGTAGCACCAGTTTGCATGTCCATAATGCCCAGCCGCCAGTCTTTGTCGAGCTTACCGCTCAGCCGCGCCCCAAACCGGATGGGCACCCCACCGAGACCGATACGCCGACTGAAAAACGGGCGGATGGTGGTGTAGCCGAAGTTGGCGAACTGATCGCCGTTTTCGAGGAAGAACTGCCGTTTTTCGGGAAAAAATAGCTCGAAGCGATCCAGATTCGTCACCTGCTGATCCACGTCTACCTGCGAAAAATCGGGGTTTACGGTCAGGTCCAGATTCAGCGACGACGTCACGGCCACTTTGGCATCGAGGCCCACGTCGAACCGGGTTTGGGTGGGGTCTGTTTTCTGGTAATTGCTTGATAATCCGCTGAGTGCGTAGGGAATGAGCGAGATATTTGGTCCCGGCAAAGGTGGCGTTTCGTCCCAGTCCAGCACACCCGTATACGCCAGCGAAGCCGTTGGAAACTGCCGGGGAACTGGTGCCCAGGCTGATTTTTCGGTCGAGTTCAGGTCCTGTCGGCTGAAGTTGATACCCCACCGCTTGATGCCCGCTTTGTAGCGAATGGTTTTGAACGGAATAGCCAGTTCGAGCACGTAGCGGTCGGGGTAGTTGCGCACCACCGACGTCCATTTATTGTCCCAGCTCAGGTTCACTTTACTGCCCTCATACATCAGCCCGTCCCACTGCGCCCCCACGGCATTGGTGCCAAAGGCAAAACCGTTGGTTTGGTCGTCGAAGGAGTCGATAAAAAAGATGAAGTTGTCGTTTTTGCCGAAGCTCCAGTCGCGCCGCAACGACTCGACCATGTAGGCCGACTGCTGCTTCCGCCGGTTGGTTGTGTCCAGGTAGCAGACCGCGCTGAGGTAAATATTGTGCTGATCGTAGGCCATCCGCACATCGGTCGGTACGCGGGCGCGGGAGGTGTCCATGGGCAAAACCATCCAGAACGACTGGGCTAGCTGCGTCGTTTGCCAGGCAGCTTCATCCAACTTACCATCGACCACGATAGGCGACGTAACCCGCTGAATAGGATAGTGATAGGACTCATTTTTCTTCTGCGCCATCGCGGGCGGCACGAGTATGGATAGTAATAAAAAGATAAGTATCTGTTTCACAAATGAGTTGGTATAAGCGTGGGTATACTGAGTAGTACTTTGCAAAAGTGGAGCCAGATGGGCGTTTACTTGCTCGGTTTGGCTGGTTTTATTTGTTTGTGTAGTTGTGGGTGGCTTCGCGCTCGCTGCCACCCACAACCACACAGTGGCTCCCCTCCCAATGACCATTGATTTCCTAACCGCCTGGCGATCCGGCGAACAGCAATTTACCCTGCAAACGTCCGGCTCGACGGGTGCGCCCAAGTCCATTGTACTCACGCGGGCGCAGATGGAGGCGAGTGCCAGACTCACCGGCGAAACCTTCGGGCTGCAACCCGGCGACCGGGCGCTGGTGTGTCTTAACACGAACTATATAGCCGGGGTGATGATGCTGGTACGGGGCGAGGTGCTGGGCCTTGACCTGACCATCGTGGAACCCTCCGGCAACCCATTGGCCCCCTTCGACCCAGCCACCACCCGGTTCGATTTTGTGGCCTTCGTGCCCCTGCAAATCCAAACCATACTGGCCGATCTGAGGGTAGGCGGACTGCCCATTTCGCTGCCAATTCTGAACGGTATGAAGGCCATCCTGGTAGGTGGAGCAGCCACAAACACAGCCCTGGAAAATGACATCCAGGTCATTAAAAGCCCGGTTTATGCCACCTATGGCATGACCGAAACGGTCTCGCACATTGCTATCCGGCGACTGAACGGACCCGAAAAAAGTAGCCTGTTCACCGTTTTGCCCGGCGTGATTGTCGGCACCGACCAGCGGGGGTGTCTGCACATCACCGCCGCCGCCACCAACCATGAGCGTGTGCAGACCAACGACGTGGTAGCGCTAATTACAGCAGGCAATCAGGTGCGCTTTCGTTTGCTGGGCCGGGCCGATTCGATCATCAATAGCGGGGGCGTGAAGGTGCAACCCGAAGCCGTAGAGGCCGTTGTTCAGCAGCAACTGCTACGCTGGAATCTGATTCCACGCCTGTTCATCGCGGGCCTCCCCGACGACCGGCTGGGTCAACGGGTAGTGCTTTTTCTCGAAAATCAACCCCTTGACAAGGCACAATGGGCAGCTATTCAGGCAAGTGTCCGTGAAACTGTGGGACCATATGCTATGCCGAAGGCCTGGTTTACCATCAACCAGTTTCGCGAAACGGCCACGGGCAAGGTAGATCGGACCAGTACAATTTTGGACAAACGCCAACTCAACCTATAAGGAAGGTTTTTTCAGACCTTACAGGTTGAGCTACTACCGCCCTTTCAATCGCCGCAATTCGTAAAACAGCTTCTCAATCAACCGCGTATCATCGGTAATAATGTCGCCGCTGGCAATAAGGCCATTTCGGGCAACGAGGCGATGACCCGTCGTGGTGAGTAATCCATTCGGGAAAACGACCTGAGCGCGGTACGTCGTGTCGGTCGATATGGGGCTAATAGCACTTACCCGGCCTATGACGGAGCCGTATTCCTGAAACGGGTAGCTGGGTAATTTCACCAACACGGTCTGCCCGGTTTTCACCTTACCAAAATTATACTGCCCAATCCGCATCTCACCGCTGAAAGCCTCCAATCCGGCGGCGTTGGCGGGTACGACTTGACCCAATTCCTGCCCGGCTTTGACCGACAATTGGTCGTAGAGTGGCACCAGCCACGATACCCGCCCCGCCACCGGGGCCGACAGCACATACCGGGCTTTCCAGGCGTAGGCCGCGCTTTGTAAGGTATTGAGGGCCTGCCCAAATTCGTCACGTTGTTCCCGCACCTGTCTGGTCAGTTCGATCAACTCTTTCTGCTTGGCCCGTTGCGTTAACTGACTGTTTATCAACGCCGACGCAAGTTGTTGCGCTGGCAACTGCCGCCCAATCTGTTTGCTCTCTTCGCGCTTTAGGTCGAGCGGGGCAATTACGTTTTGCTCCGCCAACGACTGCTGAATGGCGTACTCTTCGCGGGCCAGATCAACATCGCGGCGTTGCATGGTTTGCTGGGCCAGCAGGTTCTGATGCAATGCCTGGAGGTCGGTCAACTCGGCCTGAAGCAACGCCATTTTGTGCTGGTAAAACCCGTCGGCCATAAAGTTCTGCAACTGGCTGTATGTATGCGCGAAGGGCTGGTAGGTGGCCTGTAATTCGCCCAACTGATGGTAGTTGGTCAGGGCCAGATGGTCTAGTTCGGCCAGTCGGTTTTGGCGCAAGAGCCGCCCGGCGACGTCGAGTTGCCGCATCAGGGCCAGCACTTCGGCGTGGTTGGTAGTGCTTTCGAGGTAGGCCAGCGGCTGACCGGGTTGCACGGTGGCCCCCTCCTTTGCCAGCAACCGCACTACGCGCCCTTCCGTCCGGGCAATGACCGGGCGCGGCGGATTGGCAGCCAGCAACACCAGCCGGGCGGGCACCACATCAGGGTAACGTACCCACCAGCCAATGGCAAACACGACGCCCAGCACCGCAAACAAGAGCAACGTACCCCAGCGCACGATCCACGTCGGCGACTGACCCATGAGTTCATCCACCTCAGGATTGCGCAGTTCAACGCGGGGTAGTCTGGCCGAAACGGCGGTTGGTTTCATGGCTACGTACCCAGTTCCAACTGGTTTTTCACCAACTCATAGTAGCGGCCCCGGCGTTGGGTTAGCTCGTTATGGGTGCCGATTTCGGTGATTTCGCCTCGTTCCAGCACCACAATCTGATCGGCGTTGCGCACGGTGCTGAGGCGGTGGGCTACCACCACAACCGTCCGGCCCTCGAAGAACTGGTTCAAATTCTGCATGATAACGCGCTCGTTATTGGCATCTAGCGCGTTGGTGGCCTCGTCCAGAAACAGGTACGTGGGTTCCTTGTAAACGGCCCGTGCCAGCAACAGACGCTGTTTTTGTCCCTGACTCACGCCGTTACCTTCTGCCCCGATTTTGGTGTTGTAACGCAACGGCAAGCCGTCGATAAATGTCTCAATATTCGCCACGTCGACGGCCCGCAGCAGCCGGGGAATGTTGGGCCGCTCGTCGGCCACGGCAATATTATTGGCAATGGTGTCGGAGAAAATTAGGCCGTCCTGCAAGACCGTGCCGCACTGCCCGCGCCACACCCGGTGGCTGATAGTGGACAAACTCGTGCGCCCCACCCGAATATCGCCCGAACTGGGGTCGTAGATTTTCAGGAGTAGTTTCAACAGGGTGGTTTTGCCGCTGCCACTACTGCCCACAATGGCCGTCACCTGTCCCTCTGGAATGGTCAGGTTGATGTTGGTCAGCACCGGGTCGTTGCCCGCGCCGGGGTAGGTGAATGACACGTTGCGGAAAGACAGCCCCCTGACCCCCGAAGGGGGAATGTGTTGCTGGAGCATTCCCCCTTCGGGGGTTAGGGGGCTTTGTTCTTCATCGGGTTGGGTATGGATTTCGTTGAGCCGTTCCAGGCTTAGTTGGGCATCCTGGTAGTGCTGCGTAAACTGTACCAACTGCTCGACGGGGCTGTTCAACTGCCCGATGATGTATTGCAGGGCCAGCATCCCGCCCAGCGTAAGCTGACCATTGACCACCGCCGACGCCGCCAAAAACGTGATGACGATATTCTTGCCTTCGTTGAGAAACAACGCGCCCGTTTGCTGGTATTGCCCCAGGGCCAGGCCGCGCATCATGAGCCGAAACTGACGCACCTGCACGTTTTCCCACTGCCAGCGTTTGAGGTGTTCGCAGGTGTTGAGCTTTAGTTCCTGCACCCCCGTTACTAACTGAATCAGGCTGCTCTGCCCCTCCGAGGCCAGCGCAAACCGCTTGTGGTCGAGCTTGCGGCGGACGCGCAAGAACAGCAGCACCCAACCCGCGTAGAGGACGCTGCCGAGCATGAACACACCGAAAATGGCCCCGTTATAATAGGCCAGCACCACGCCAAACACGGCCAGGTTGACGAGCGAAAACAACACGCTCAGCGACGAGCCGGTCAGAAACTGCTCGATGCGGCTGTGGTCCTGAATGCGTTGCAGAATGTCGCCGGTCTGTTTGGAATCGAAATACGACAGGGGCAACCGGAGCAGCTTGGCCAAAAAATCGGACAGGATGCTGAGGTTGAGCCTGACGCTGATATGGAGCAAAATCCAGCTACGGACAAACTCGACAGCCATACGCGAAGCAAACAACATCAGTTGCGCGATAAGCACCAGCGTAATGAACGACAGGTTGCGCGTTTGTACACCTGTATCGACGATGGATTGGGTCAGGAACGGTAAGAGTAATTGCAGCCCCGCCCCCACCAGCAACCCCAGCCCCAACTGCACCAGCAGCCGTTTGTGGGGCCGCAGGTAGCCAAACAGGCTCCAGAGGCCCCGCGCCGTGGGAGCCTCGCCGGCTTCTTCATAGAATCGGGGCGTGGGTTCCAGCAGCAGAGCAATACCACTTGGTTCGCCTTCCTGCACGGTGCTGACCCACTTACTCTCGAATTCGGCCAGCGTGAACTTGACCAGCCCCATTGCCGGGTCGGCCACGCGCACCTGCCGGGCGTTGAGCGCGTAGACCACCACAAAATGGTTTTGGCCCCAGTGAGCAATGAACGGCACGGGTGATTCCTGCACCAGCCGCGCCAACGGCACCCGCACCGCCAGCGTCCGAAACCCAATGCTCTCTGCCGCCTGACTGATACCCAGCATGGATACGCCCTCCTTCCCGATCTCCGTTTTCTCCCGCAACGTGGCAATAGAATAACTCCGACCATAATGCTTCGTAATCATCCGAAGACACGTTGGCCCACAATCCATCGAGTCGAGTTGGCGGTAGAGTGAGAAAGTGCCAGACATAAAGCTTGCTATTATTTACTATTCTTTTTAAGAGCTTCAAGTAACTGTGCTTTTAATGTCCCGTCAGATGGGCGTTTGGCACTATCCAGTAATATTTTACCTTTTTCACTGACAAATAAATATCTTGGGATAGCTACTATCCCATTATCAAAGATAATTTCTCTCATAGATTCTTGTAATTTTTTGTTAGCCAGCAAATGGTAGCCACTAAGGTTAATAGTCTCAACTAACCTCTTCCATTTGGGCTCATCAATGGAATCATCAATACTTATAAAGAGTGGTTTTATTTTATTATCATTCAAGAATTTAAAAAAATTTTCGTTATAATTTTCAAATTCTTTTCTACATGGAGTACACCAAGTAGCCCAGATATCAACATAATATCGGTAGTGGGGAATCGCAGCAAATAGGTTAAAGAAATTTGATTGTTTTGAATCAATGTAAATAATATTTGATTTTATTTTTTTATTACATATATTTTTCGACTTTAAATATTCGGAAAATACGTTTTCCCCATACAAAAGAACATATCTATCTGTCAATTGGCAAAAATCATAACTATCTGAGGCATAAGTATAGTAAACGATCAAATCTCTACCCCAGACATACCATTTTACGCTATCTGGGGCTAAATCCATATATGATATTTCATTAATAATTACTTTTGAAGTGTCAATTTTTTCTTTATCATGAATCTTTTTGTATTTTAAATATTCATTATAATATGAAGACGCAAATGTGGCGTTCCAAAATTTCGAATCATTCGGGTTGACAAGATTAATGAGAGCTTGCATTATAAAATCTCTTTTATAAGCAACGTTAAGAAGATCTTGACTAAACCATTTTCTACAAAGAACACTAACTTCAGCAGCAATCAAAGCTTGTGTTTCATATTTTACTAAATCATGGTAGACATCAGAAACAAGGTTTTTACTTCTCAAAGAATCAATCCATTTTGTTTGATTTGATAGTTGTATTTCAATTAGATTAATCATTTCATTAGTATTTTTCATATGATTTCTTTCAAAAATATTACGAATATTATTAAATTTCATACTTGGAATAAAATTATAAATTTTATTGTAATACTCAATCCCGGCTCGATTTTTTCCCCTAACCTCTAACCAATCAACTGAATTATTATCTCCAGTGTCTTTTATGTCGATTTGTATTGAATCTTTCTGTTGTAATAGTAACCAAACTGTTTTTTGACCAAAAATAAACTTAGCTGTAGTTGGCTTGTCTACTTCGATGGCTATCATGAAGAATCCGCTCAATCCAGATTTAGCCTTGGAAACTATTGACATATTGCCAAATGAAGCAATGGGCGCGTAATAATTGATTTCAGTATTAGCACCCGTTTTTCCATAAATAATACAATTACCAGTGCCATACAGATTAGAAGAAATCAAAAGGTGTAAGAAAAATAGTGTTTTTTTCATAAAAATAGAAGGATGGACATACTAAGAGAAAATCCTTAATATGACCATCCTTATTGGTTAAAATTTCTTCTGATTACTGAACTTCATTTTGATTGCTACAAGTTCCTCCGTTACTACCACAATTCCTCGAAATTGCGTCTCCCATCTCCTGGATTGTTTCGTAGTTTGCAGTCCACGTTCCAATACCATTACACTGACATGCAAATGCCGTTCGCTGCCCACCAGTTATTCTTTTCGTTTCCTCACGCGACAGCACAGCACTTGCGAAACTTACTAAATTATTTTTCATGTCGTTAGCATGGTTAAACTGTGAAAACAAAATATATTATGATTCAACTGAATCCATCTGCAAAACGTCAGTTTTTGTGAAAGGCCATGCCCGGCACAAATGAAGCACTTCGGGCAGGCGATAAACTGATGGCAACTCTACTCCATTCAAAAATAATACGGGCGTGTGGCGAATATTCATTTGCATGGCCCACCGGTTAGTTAGCAACAGCTGTTGAGTTGCTGCATCGACATCAGCTCCGGTGCCAATATGCTGTTTCCAGCGGGCAACAGCTTGCTTTGGATTATGAAACCAACGGTGCAAGGCATCGTCCACTCGGTCATCCGGTAAACTAAGCAAGTGGTTGGCCACCTGACGTGCCCGGTCTTCGGGGTGCAGGCTACCCATCATGATAAGCTCCACCCGTACATCCGGCATTCGTTTCAGCAAGGTAGCTAGTTGCTGATGCGTTCTTCGGCAAGCTCCGCATTCCGGGTGTGAGACAATAGTCAGCGTATTTTCGGCGGTGGCGTCACCTAATACAAACACACGTTGGCCGCTTAAATACGGCAACTGACGAGGCTGGTTAGCTAATGCGTAGTGCAAGTAGGCTTCTGAGAATTTAACCGTTTGCAGCGTTCGGCGAAGGGGGTATAGCTGCTGAGATTCATGTAATGGTTTGCGCACAAATACCCACAGTGCAGCCATAGCCACGAACGTTCCCAGCACGGGCCACAATGCGCTTAGAGCCAACCCATCAACGTGCAGGAATTGGTAGCCGGTAAGCAATTCTGCCCAGAAAAGAGCCTGTACCGTCAGGCACAGCGTACAGTATTGTCGTGCCACAAACGCCTGATA
>JBBRMP010000013.1:0-48831 GCA_038230755.1 Cytophagales bacterium
TCTAATTTATGAGTTAAACTAAGCAAAAATCTTAATGTGCTGATAATCAACTACTTGACTTTTAGACATTAAATACTTTTGCGATTTTTAACTTTGCAAGTGCTTGATTATCAGTTCAGTGGACTACCTAAACAGTTACAAATGTAATTACAACGTTTTTTATTATCTTATACTAATTCAACAACCGAATGTCGTATAGACATCTATTTAACTAATTGAAAATCAGTATGTTAGACAAACAAATACGACACCTCGTTCCTGAATTAGTATTAGTGCTTCAACTATTGACAAACAGGAGCAATGAGACATTTTGTACTCTATCACAACGAAGAAGGGATAAACTCCGATGGAGAAAAACGCGGAAAATACGATCTAGAGAAATTTGGGGGAAGACATAGTGCGAGTTATAACAAACGCAAAACAGTTGAGGATAGCAAGTTTCAAACTCTCTGGATTATTGTAGGTGAAAAAGAAGACAAAAAAAAGCCGAAAATTTATTCTTTAGCTGCAAAACTAAAACCTATTGAAAAAATTGATAAAGACGAATTTAGCGATTTAACATTTTGGGCTGAAGGGAAGCAATTAGATAAACCTGTTGAGATAAAAGGAAAACTTCTTGAGAGTATTAAGAAAGTAACTGCAAATTTCATTGGATACACAGAGATAAAAGATCAGTCTATCACTGACGGTTTAGATAGATTGATTGGCGCTAATAAACAAGGAAGCCAATCAAGCATTGTTTATCCAGACGAAGTCGACGTTGATAGCGTCCAGCTTACTGAAGGTGCTAAGAAACAAGTAGTTGTCAACGCTTACGAGAGAAATCAAACTGCTAGAGAAGAATGTATCAAGCATTGGAAAGCGGTGTGTTCGGCTTGTGAAATGAATTTTGAAGAAACGTACGGGCACATAGGGAAGGGGTTCATTCATGTTCATCACATAAAACCGATTGCTGAGATAGGAGAAACGTATGTGATTGACCCCAGAAATGATTTAGTGCCAGTTTGCCCAAATTGCCATGCTATGTTACACAAGAAAAACCCTCCTTACACAGTGGGCGAGTTAAAGTCCATAATTAGATCTAACAAATAATAAAAAATGCCCCGACTAATAAATCAGTCGGGGCATTTTTATTTGCTGCAAACCTATAAGGTCTTCAAGACTTTATAGGTTTATTTCCTTTACTCGATAATCATCGCTTTGCCGCTCATAATGTCATTTTCGATGCTTTTGTACTTGACGTCCTTTTTAATGCTGCCGTCGATGTATTGCACGTTTACGCGGGCGTTACGGTCAATTTTGGTGTTGCGCACGGGCACCTGTTTTGGCATGGGGGGCGCACCGGCACCCATCTGATCGTTCAGGGCCATGCGGCGGCGGTACTCTTCCGGGCCAGTGGCCAGATGATCATCGTCGAAGTCTTCCATGTTCGTGTGCATCTCCGGCTGAGGCTGCGGTCGACGCTGAATCGGCGCGGCCTGAATCTCCTGCTGCACCTCTTCCATCTCCTGACCGGGCAAATCGGCTTTGGTCAGGAAGCTGATCGTGTCGAAGTTGACTTTGCTCAGGAACCGCTTGAACAACTCCACCGACTCGAATTTGTAGACCAACAGCGGGTCCTTCTGCTCGAACACAGCGTTTTGCACCGACTGTTTCAGGTCGTCCATTTCGCGGAGGTGCTCTTTCCACTCCTGGTCAATCAATGACAGTGTCACCGACTTTTCCATCTCGCGCACCACCTCGCGGCCATTGGTGTCAACGGCCTTGATCAGGTCCGTTACCACCTGCATCTCGTGCATACCATCCGTGAACGGCACCACGATGTTTTTGATCTGATGGCCCTGATCCTGAAACACTTGCGTTAGCACCGGCGTAATCTTGTCGGCAATGGCGTGGTTCTTGGCCTGGTACGATTGCTCGGCTTCGGCATACAGACGTTGCACCAGATCGGCCTTCTTCGTCTTGGTCAGGTCGGCCTGGGTCAGCGTTGTGTCGAGGCCCAGCGTGGTCAATAGCCGGAGCTTGATCGTTTCCACGTCGCCTTCGGCATTGTCCACGATTTCTTCTACCACGTCGTAGGTCGTGTTGGCAATATCGAGGGGCAGGCGTTCGCCGAAGAGGGCGTTGCGGCGACGGTCGTAGATGGCGGTACGTTGGTAGTTCATCACGTCGTCGTATTCGAGCAGCCGCTTCCGCACGCCGAAGTTGTTTTCTTCGACTTTCTTCTGCGCCCGCTCAATCGAGTTCGTAATCATCGAGTGCTGAATCACTTCGCCTTCTTCCAGACCCATGCGGTCCATGAGTTTGGCAATGCGCTCCGAGCCGAACAGCCGCATCAGGCTGTCTTCCAGCGACACAAAAAACTGCGACGTACCCGGATCACCCTGACGACCCGCCCGACCGCGTAACTGCCGGTCAACGCGCCGCGACTCGTGGCGTTCCGTACCAATAATGGCCAACCCTCCCGACGATTTCGAGTCGGCGATGAGCTTAATATCCGTACCCCGACCGGCCATGTTGGTGGCAATGGTCACGGTGCCGGGCTTACCCGCTTCGGCCACAATTTCGGCCTCGCGCTGGTGGTATTTGGCGTTCAATACCTGGTGCTGAACCTTCCGCAGCCCCAGCATCCGGCTCAACAGTTCCGAGTTTTCCACCGATGTGGTACCCACCAGTACCGGGCGGCCTTTGCCAACGAGGTCCACAATCTCGTCGACCACGGCGTTGTATTTTTCGCGCACCGAGCGGTACACTTTGTCCTCTTCGTCCTTACGGCTGATGTTGCGGTTGGTCGGGATGGCGACCACGTCGAGTTTGTAGATTTGCCAGAATTCCGAGGCTTCGGTTTCTGCCGTACCCGTCATCCCGCACAGCTTGTGATACATGCGGAAGTAGTTCTGGAGCGTGATGGTGGCGTAGGTTTGGGTGGCGTCTTCCACTTTCACGTTTTCCTTCGCCTCCACGGCCTGGTGCAATCCGTCTGACCAACGGCGGCCTTCCATCACCCGGCCCGTCTGCTCATCCACAATCTTCACCTTGGCTTCCTCGATGATGTATTCCACGTCGCGCTCGAAGAGACAATACGCCTTCAGCAACTGGTTCACGGTGTTGATCCGCTGGGTCTTCACTGAATAGTCACGGATGAGCGATTCTTTGTGCAAAATCTTCTCCTGCTCCGTGAAATCGGTGCTTTTGTCAATCGCATTGATGTCGATAGACAGGTCGGGGAGGATGAAAAAGTTGGGATCTTCGCCACCGCCGGTGATGTAGTCGATGCCTTTTTCGGTCAGATCGATGCTGTTGTTCCGCTCGTCGATGGTGAAATAGAGCGGCGCGTCGCCTTCGGGCATCAACTTCTGGTTTTCGGCCAGATAGATCGACTCGGTTTTCTGGAGCACCTGCCGAATGCCGTTTTCACTCAAAAATTTGATCAGTGGCTTCAGCTTGGGCAAACCCCGGTGCGCCCGGAAGAGAGCCACCCCGCCTTCTTTATCGTCGATGTTGGCGTTCAGCTTTTTCTTGGCTTCGATCAGAAAATCGTTGACCAGCCGCCGTTGCACGTCCACCACGCGGCTCACGCGGGGCTTGAGTTCAGCGTAGTCCTGCTCATCGCCACGGGGCACGGGGCCACTGATAATGAGGGGCGTCCGGGCATCGTCGATCAGGACGGAGTCTACCTCATCGACCATGGCGTAGTGGTGTTTCCGCTGCACGAGTTCGTCGGGTGTGCGGGCCATGTTGTCGCGGAGGTAGTCGAAGCCGAATTCGTTGTTGGTACCATACACGATGTCGGCCAGGTAGGCATTTTTGCGCTGCTCGGAGTTGGGCTGATGCTTGTCGATGCAGTCAACGCGGAGGCCGTGAAATTCAAACAGCGGCCCGTTCCATTCCGAATCACGTTTGGCCAGGTAATCGTTGACCGTTACGAGGTGTACGCCCCGCCCGCCGAGAGCATTCAAGAACGACGGCAGGGTAGAGACCAGGGTTTTACCTTCGCCAGTGGCCATCTCGGCAATTTTGCCCTGGTGTAGCACCACGCCGCCCAAAAGCTGCACGTCGTAGTGAATCATGTCCCACTTGATAGGCACCCCGGCGGCATCCCAGGTGTTGGCCCAGTACGCTTTGTCGCCGTCGATCCGTATGTTCTTTTTCCGAACAGCAAACTCGCGGTCTAGGTCGGTGGCGGTTACTTCCAGAAAGTCGTTTTGGGTGAAGCGGCGGGCCGTTTCTTTGACCACGGCAAACGCCTGCGGCAGAATATCGAGCAGTACGCGCTCCAGTTCGGTGTTGCGGTCTTTTTCGAGCCGGTCCACCTCCGTAAACAGCGTCTGCTTGTGGTCGACGTCCATGTCAGGATCGTTGGCTACCTGATCGCGGAGGCCCGTAATCTGATCGTCGATGGGTTGCAGTTCGCCGTTGATGTGGTCGCGAAGCTGCACGGAAAAGGCCCGCAGTTCGTCGTTCGACAGGTCTTTGAGCTTGGCAAACTCGGCGTTGACCTTATCGACGTAGGGCAGCAGGTCTTTCAGGTCCCGCTGCGACTTGGTGCCGAACAGTTTGGCTATACTCTTAGTGATGAAATTGCTCATTTGTTATAAGGCTGGTCGGGTTCACCTGACGTTGGCAGGGTCCAACTCGGACGTTACTTTTTTTGCAAAATTAACGGATAATGCTGGTAGTTCAACGGATTAGCCCTAGTCAAGAATTGGCCCATAGTTGCCGCCGGGGGCGTTTTCTGCCAGAATGTCAGGCGTAAAAAAAGCCCTTCCGGTTGGGGAAGGGCCTTGTGATGATCTGTGCTACAACAACTGATTACGCCAATCTGGTGCGTCTAAAGCAACGGTTGAGAACGACCCGGTACATGCGCCCGAATTGGGCATAACACCAGGCTTTTAGTTGCTTTACCTCGTCTTCGACTAGCTCTTGGAGGGCTTTGCGCAACTCCTTTTCAAACAACTGCCGGTCGAAACTAACTTTCTGAAGAATCGTTTTTACGTACTCAAGCATGGAAGCCATACCGCATTCGTTAATGGTTAAAAGCCTATGGGTTCGGCGTGGGAAGAGGATAGAAACTGGCGAAGAACCGTTATCATTGTAACGGAGGGGCATTTAATTTGTTGCTGACAAATGTATCAAAGACTTGCAGTATTCATAGCTATTCTTGCATTATATTTTTGTGAAAATCGACCAGTTTTCAGTCAAATCCCTGAGTCATCGCCGGTTATCGAGTTTTCGGCTACAGATTTTTTGATCGAACGGTCATTTACCATTTCGGTCATCATTCCGCAGGCCGAAAACCGCCCCACCATCGCCTTCCCCGACATTGCCGGACTGACCAAACAGGGCACTTCAACCAGTGCCACGCGCACCGAAGTAAACGGCAAGGAAGTAGTCAGTCAGGTGGTCACGCAGACCTACGCGGCCATCCGTCCGGGCACCCTGAAAGTGGCTCCGTTTGTGATTACCGTCAATGGGCAACCGGTGCGTTCGGCGGGGACAACGCTCACGGTTCGGGCCATTACGCCGCCTGTTTCGGCCTCGGCTCTGGCGGCAAAAGTGGATAAGAACTCGGCCCTGCTGATTACGTCGGTGAGCCAGCCAAGTGTGTTTGTGGGCGAAGGGGTGCGCATCGGTGTGGCCGTATATGTAGCCGAAAACTACCCCTATGAGCTTCATTTCGATCGTTTATCTCCGCAGGTGGAAGCCATGGCGCGGCAACTTCGGCCCGTAAATGCGTGGGAAGAAAACGACAACATCAGTGAACTGACCCCCCGGCCCACCACCTACAACGGACGGCGATACGTACAATATGCACTCTATCGGGCCACGTTTTTTCCACTTAGTAATCAAGGCATCGCACGGACCATTCAGCTGCCGGCCCTGCACCTGACGCTGACACAAAGTAGCGTAAAACCGGCACCTGTCACGGCTGCGAGTGCGCCGAATTCGGTCACCACGTCGGACCCGATTACGCTCATCAGTTTGCCCGCCACCGTGCGCATTCGGCCTTTGCCCCCGCACCCCCTTCGTGAACGGGTGTCGGTTGGTCAGTTTTGGCTGGTCGATGCCGTCAATCAGCGGCGAACGGTGGTGGGGCAAAGTGTTCAGTTTGACGTCAGGATTGAAGGCCGTGGACAGATTGCGGGCATTCAGGCACCCACCCAAACGGCTCCCGATCCTGGCAGGCAGGCACCGGATCTGGAGGTGTTTCCGCCTACAATGCAGGAGCAAATTGGCCGTGCCGACGAGCAGGTGAGCGGTTTTAAACGGTTTCGGTACTTCCTGATTCCGAAGCAAAAAGGTACGCTGACGTTGGCAAACCGGTTTTTCTGGGTTTACTTCGACCCCCAAACCGCGCGCTATGACACGCTTCGACCCCAAACAGTACTTACCGTAACCAACCCCGGCGACAGCCTTGTCGTGGGCATTGTCCCCGCCGACACCGTGACAACCAACGGGCGCACGTCGATTTATTCGGGCCTCGAACAAACCGACAGCACCCGACAATCAATCAATATTCCGGTGCTGATGCGGTCACTGGCCAACGTCCTGATTGTACTGATGATTTTGGGAACGATCTACGTCTACGTAAGAAAAACATGAGCAGCACCTACGGCACACTTTTTACCATTTCTACCTTCGGCGAATCGCACGGGGCGGCTATTGGCGTCATCATCGACGGGTGCCCGGCGGGGTTGGCGTTCGATACCGATTTTATTCAGCACGACCTCGACCGGCGCAAACCGGGGCAGTCGCGCATTACGACCCAACGCCGCGAGGCCGATGAGTTCGAGGTGCTGTCGGGTGTATTCGAGGGGGTTACGCAGGGCACACCCATTGCGCTCGTGATTCGCAACACCGACCAGCGCAGCAAAGACTATGGCCACATTGCCCAGCAGTTTCGGCCCAGCCACGCCGACTACACTTACCAGGCCAAATATGGCACCCGCGACTATCGGGGCGGGGGGCGGTCATCGGCGCGGGAAACGGCGGCGCGGGTAGCGGCGGGGGCCGTGGCCAAGTTGCTCTTGCAGAGTCAGGGTGTTCATATTCAGGCGTACGTGTCGCAGGTGGGGAAGCTGAAACTCGAAAAGACTCATTCGGAAATGAACCTCTCTTTGGCGGAAGAAAACGCCGTGCGCTGCCCCGACCCCGACACCGCCGAGCGGATGTTTGCCCTCATTGACGAGACCCGCAAAAAAGGCGATAGCATCGGCGGCATCGTCGACTGTGTGATCACGGGCGTACCGCCTGGTTGGGGTGAACCCGTTTTCGATAAGCTCCACGCTGAACTGGGCAAAGCCATGCTGAGTATCAACGCCGTGAAAGGGTTTGAATATGGCAGTGGTTTTGCCGGGGCCGAGCAGTACGGCTCGGAACATAACGACGAATTCTACACCGACGAAACGGGCCGGGTGCGCACCAAAACCAACCAGTCGGGTGGTATTCAGGGCGGGATTTCCAACGGCGAAACGATCTATTTCCGTACCGCCTTCAAGCCAGTCGCCACCATCATGCAGGATCAGGATAGCGTCGATTCAGACGGTAACGCGGTGGTTGTCAGCGGAAAAGGTCGCCACGATCCCTGCGTGGTACCCCGCGCCGTACCCATTGTAGAAGCTATGGCCGCGCTGGTGCTGGCCGATATGTGGCTGCGGAGTAGGGGGAGTAGGGTATAGAATTTAAGAAGCAAGAGATAAGAGCCAGGAATCAAGAAAGGTTTGCCCAGCCATCATTGTTTGGCAGGCAAACCTTTCTTGATTCCTGGCTCTTATCTCTAGCTTCTTGAAGCCTACATCTCCTTTATCCGCACGTTCCGATACCAGGCTTTTTCTTTGGGGCTATGGCATTGGAGGGCGATGTTGCCTTTGGCGTGGGGCGTGGCGTAGGGCCATTTAGCGAATTTGCTTTTGGCTACCTGCGCTTTCCATGCATCGCTACCGTACTCATAATCAACCACTTTCTTGCCGTTCAGGTAATGCTCCACGTGGTTGTTGTTTACCACAATCCGCCCTTTGTTCCATTCGCCGATGGGCTTAATCAGGTTCAGGTTGTTGGGTTCATACATATCGTAGTCGGCACCCGTAAGCTGCGTGTTAGCCAGATTCATCAACTTGCCGTCTTTGTCTTTCCACTCGTACCCTTTATCGTCAATGACCTGATACTCAGGACCTGACATGTAGGTGCTGACGTTTTGGGGACTGTCCTGTACTTTATAGATGACGCCGCTGTTGCTGCCTTTGGGTATTTTGAACTCAAACTCGAGGTCAAAGTTTTCGTACTCTTTGTCCGTTACCAGATCGCCGCCGGTACCATCAGATGTGGCAGCATCGCCGTCCATCGACCAGCCTACCACGCCGGTTTTGTGATAGCTGTGCCAGCCCGTAATGGTTTTACCGTCGAAGAGGTTGGTCCATTTTTCTTTTTGGCCGAAACTGCGGTGAAAGCTGGTCAGGGCCACCGCCGCCGATGCCAGCAAACTAACCGTTAATAGGGTCTTTTTCATGGGATTGCTTTTTTACGAAGAAAGGCAATCCCATGAAAAAACTCCTTCTCCAATCAAGATGCCATATCCCGTGCGGCCTGCGGGTCGTTGTATTTGCGGTCGAGGCCGTCGGTCGATTTCACGTCTGAGTGGGGAGCCGCGTTATAGGCTTCGCCGGTGGGCGACAGCATCTCCTGGGCTTCAATTGTGCTTTCGTCGACTAGTTCGCGGGGCATAGCTTCGGCTTCGCGCAACTCTTCTGGACGTTCGCCGGGCTGGCTATCCTGCACCCGACGGTGATTGTCGATATCGTAAGGTAAATCTGATGTGCCGGTGTCGGGTTTGGCATCCATACCCTCGTCGTCTAACCCATTCGACATGTTCACGTACTGGGTGCCCGGTACGGCTTCGCCTGGTTCCGGTTCGTTGGGTTCAACGCCATTCTGGGCCACCGACATGGTTGACGTTTTGGTCGAGAAACCACGCTGGGCGAACCCGCCGAGGCCATAATAACCAAATCCCGACGGTAAGTTATTCGGATATTTGCTTTGTCCTACGCTGTTGCTGCGGGCATTTATTTCCTGCGAATGGCCGGGTTCCATCGGCTCGGTGATCTCCGGCTTGTCGGGCGAGGGGGAACCGGGTAGTGTGGGAATTTCAGGGCCGGGCGAGGGAGGTGTTGGTGGGGTTTCGGGGCCACCGGGCATGGGGTAGTTTGGGTCGGGCGTGGTGGGCATCGGCGGCATCATATCGCCCCGTGGCACACCACTAAACGTGTTCGTTTGGTCGGTGCCGTTGGCCTGCACCCGGTCGTTGGGGGTGCTGTCATTCTCTGATGCTGTGTTGGCCGGTGCATTGCCTGTCGACGAATCATCGAGGGCGTAACCCGTATCGGTCGTTTCGCTTTGCTGATCCTGCGTCAGGTCAGCATCAGCAATGGGGTCATCCTGAAATGTGTCGGCCTGTGGGTCAATGCCGTTACCCACGCGCAGGGCCGCCTCCGAGTTTTCGTAGGTCTTCTGGCCTTCGGTGGGTGGATTCTGGAGCGCCCTTTCTTCGTCGCTGCTGTAGCGATTCTGGAGTTGTTCGTCCATAACGTCGTCTTCGGTGTCGCCGATGGGCGTCAGTTTTCCGTCAACGAGTTTTACCATATTGGTTTCGGCCTGATCGGCTCCGAACATCGCCTCGGCGTTTTCGTTGGAAACCATGTCGGCCTGTTGTGCGCCGTCTGAAAGTGCTGAAGAAGCAGCCATAACGTTGGTGGTTGAGTTAGTCTATAAGAATACTACCAAAACACGCCCCTGCCCGAAAAGTTTGCCCGCGTTACCCAGCGGGCTAGCCCGGCAAATCCTTTTCAAAGAACCGTTTCGACCAATGGCGAGTTGCGGCTGTAGCCATGACCATTCGCTTTCGCCAAATTTTTACCGGCCCTGCTCTGCTGGGGCTGATGTTGTCCCTCACGCCGTTGCTGATGAGTTCGTGGATTACCTATTACGCCGTAACCCACGAGGCGCAAATTGCCGCGTTTACGCCCTCTGACTGGGCCATTGCCACAATAGTTTGCAGCCTGGGGTGTGCTTTTGCGCTGATGTTACCCACCCCGCTAGCCCTCATTTTTGGCTACTTCATTGGCTGGCGGGCGGTGCTGCCGTTGTTTATCATCAACATGTCGGCCATTCTGCTGGTAAACCTCGTGGTGCGTCGCCTCGACAATGACCGGGTGCGTCGGTTGATCGAAGAAAACCCCAAAGCGGCCCGTATTCTGACCCGCATTCAAGAGCAGGAATTGAAGTTCATTTTCTTCGCCAAACTGTCGCCCGCGTTACCGTTTTCGCTCACCAATATGGTCTTCTCGCTGTCGGGGGCCAGTTTACGCAACATTCTGCTGGGTGGTTTCCTAGGCATGGTACCCCGCACGCTGCTGGCCATCTGGACCGGTGCCGAAGCCCACCACATCCGCACCCTCCTCGACAACCCTAATCAGGGCGCCGGTTCCCAAATTGCCATTATCGTGCTGCTGGTGGTGTCCGTTGGCGGCCTGGTGTCGGTGCTGGCGAAGGCCCTAGGGAAATCGTAAAGGCTCCCTTTAGGCGGTCCGACGGGTCGGCGGGGGCGGTCCCACGTCCGGGGTATGTCCGGACGCGAAGCCTTTACAAACCAATGGGTTAAACATCACCGGGTTAATCGCCTTTTCGTTATATTCAGGAAATATTTACTCCCCACGACCCCATGCGCCTCATCTACATCCACGGCTACGTGGAAGATCCCAGTATCTTCGACAACCTAGCCCCGCTGCTGCCCGCCGACAACGTGCTGAAACTGAATTTGCAGGACGAGTTCGCTAACTGGAATCCTGATGATCAGACAGTTAGTGTATCTTCTCTGGCGAAATACCTGGCCGGTGCCTACCAGATCGACTCCCGCGACGTGGTCATTGGGCACTCAATGGGTGGCTGGATTGCGGCGAACCTGAAAGCCCAAACCGATTGCGGGGCCGTGCTGATTTCGTCGTATACCGACCCGGCCAAGATCATTACGTTCACCCGCAATACGGGGCTACTGCGCTACCTGACAACGTGGGGCCTTGTGCAAAGCCGGGTATTGACCAATTACGCGCTAAAAAAGTACCCCTTCGACCAGTCGCGGCAGTTACATAAATCGCTGGTGGGCAACTTGATAGCGCAGCCGAAACGATTCATTTACCAGCAGTTACGCATCCTGATGGCCAAGCCCGATGTGCCGCCCGCCCCCTCCGATGTACGCATCCATACCCGCCCCGACAACGTGCTGCGTTTCCCCGACGAGCCCTTCCACGAAACTCCCGGCGACCATTTCAACCTCGTGTATCACCCCGAAGAGGTAGCCGCGCCTATTCTGGCCTATTTGGCTACGCGGAAAATAATGGTGGCATAAATTATTTCACCTGTTTCCAACCTTTCTGTCTGTGTCTCGCACTTTAGGGTAAATCAACAGTTTACCTAATCAATCGTGCGTTATGAAAAATTGTATCTGCTTGCTGGTCAGTTTGTTTTGTCTGTGTGCCGTTCATGGAATGGCGCAGGGATCGTTGGGAGGTCGTAACAAAGCCGTTTATGTGGAGGGCCTGGGCAGTGGGTTATTGCTCAGTGTAAACTATGATTTCCGCTTTCGGAACACGCAGGACGGCCTGGGTATGCGTATTGGCGTGGGCGGGCTAAGTCTCGCCGCCACTACGACAGACAAAAACGGGGCCACGTCGCCCGCTCGGTTGGGCGTTGTCACCTTGCCTGTCCTTGTCAATTACCTGGTTGGCAAAGGGCGTCTTGCTTTCGAGATGGGGGCGGGCGTTACACCTATCTATCTATCGGCTACGCAATACAAAACCAACAACGAGTTCATACGGGACAGCAACTTTGGGGTGCTGGGTACCCTGAACGTTGGTTTGAGGGTGCAGCCCATTCGCAATGGTGTGGTTTTTCGTCTCGACTGGACCCCCGTGATTAGCGATGCCGGTTTCCAGCCCGCGTGGCTGGGTGCGTCGCTGGGCTACGCGTTTAAATAAGTTCGCCCGTGAACTACACACCTGATCCTTACGAACGCGCCCTGGTGGCCCGCTGTCTGACTCCCGAAAGTCCGGCGGCACAGCGTACGGCGCAGCGCGAGCTATTCGAGCGCTACAAGCGGGCCATGTTCAGCACCGTATTGCGGATCGTGAACGACTACGACCTGGCCAACGATGCCCTTCAGGACGGCTTCGTGGAGGTGTTTCGGCACTTGGGCGCATTCCAGGGTACGTCGTCGCTGGGGGCGTGGGTGAAGACCATTATGGTGCGGCAGGCCCTCCGCATTGTGAAATTCGAGGCCCGTTTTGACACCATCAGCGTCGACCTTCATGACCAGCCCGTTTCGGTGCCCGACCACCTGCTGGGCGAACAACTGGAAGCGGCCATTGCGTCGTTGCCCGACGGGTGCCGCACCATTTTTTTGCTGGCCGAAGTGGAAGGCTATGCCCACCGCGAAATTGCCCAGATGCTGACTGTAGCTGAGGGTACGGTGAAATCGCAGGTGAGTTATGCCCGGAAACTACTAAAACAGAAACTCCATGAATTGGCCTGACGCGATCCAACACCTGCCTGAGCACGAACCCCGACTCGACGCCTGGGATCGCCTCGACGCCGACCCGCGAATAGCCGACCTCCGGGCCGGGGCTGCACTTGATATTTTCCTGCAAAAACTACCTCAGCACGCGCCAAAAGCTGATTTGTGGTCACGCATCGACGCCGAACTCACCGCCGAAGAAACCCTTGACCGCGCCCTGACGACCCTGCCGCAGCATGAACCACGCGCTGATATGTGGGCCGAACTGGACTTGAAATTGGCTTCTGGAACAGGCGATGCTACGGTTCGTGCTTTGCCGATTAGACCTGCTACAGAGCGTAATCCGTTTGGTCGGCGAATGGCTTGGGCAACAGCGGCATCGGTCGTGCTGTGTTTATTGGGGGGCTACTTGTTCTACCAAAAAACAGGTTCGGGCGAAACCGTCACCGTGGCCTACAGCGTAGAAACGGCCCCTGCGGCCATGCCCGAAATGACCGCCGATTTGCCTGCCGACAACACCGCCGACGAGCATCTGGAAGCCTTCATCAATCAGGCGTGTGAACAACAGGCGGTGGCCTGTAAGAAGCCCGAAGTGCAGGACCTGCGCCAGCAACTGGCCGATCTTGACCAACGCAAGCAGCAGATTAACAAGCAGTTGACTGTATTTAGCGATGACGCCGATTTGGTACGCGCCCAGATCAGAATTGAAAACGAACGCGCCGACGTCACCAAAGAACTCGTCCGAATCTTACGCATATGAACACATTCGGAAAAAACCTGCTCTGGTTACTAATCCCCCTTTGGGCCCTTAACGGTTTGGCCGTTGCCCAGACCAAAGTACAAGTGGTGAGCAAAACCATCGAGCGTGAAATAACGGACGTCAACCGGCTGGTAATCAACATAAACAAGGCTGACTTAGTCGTGAAAGGGTGGAGCAAACCCGGCCTAGGGCTAACCGTTCGTTTTGTGGCCAAACACCCCGACCGGGCCATTGCCGAACGCGAAATAGACTACCTCAGCTATGACCTGCGCACCAAAAACGGCACCGCCGAGATCACCAACCGCTACACCATTCCACAGTCGGCGAGCAAGGTGCAAAGTGTTCTCAAAGTAACGCTGGAACTGCTTGTGCCGCAACGCATGGCCGTGGCCATCACGTCGAGTTTCGGCGATATAAGGTTAAGTGATTTAGCTGGTGAAATAGGCGTAAAGTATGAATTCGGTAACCTGATAATCAACAGTTTATTCGGTAAAACGAACATTGAGTCTGACTATGGCGACTTGGAAGCCACCAACGTTTCGGGGAGGCTCATGCTGAAAACAGAGAAGTCAAACGTATTGCTCCGGGGACTAGGCGGTACAGTAAATCTGCTATGCCACTATGGCAAATTGACCATCCGCCCCAATACCGATTTGCTGTCGTTGCTGATTGATGCCACCCGAACCGAGATTGTGCTGGTGCCGCGCCGCCTCGATGATTTTAGCTACGATCTACGCAATGCCTATGCTGATATTCGGGTACCAGATACGGCTCGCGAAAGCGTACACAAGGTGGTCAGTAAGTATATCTTTGATTACGACCCTAACCCCAACAAGCCCTTAATCCGCATTGATAACAGTTACAGCCTCATCACCATACAGTCGCTACCTTTTGGCGACATCATGGGTGGAAAGTGAGTGCCTACACCCGCCTGACATGTCCTAAACCAACCATCATCATGAAGCTGATTTTCTTTTTTCTTTTGCTCACTTCACTGTCCACTTATGCGCAAAAGGTTGATAGCGTGCAGGTTGACTATTCGACCGAAACTATAAAACTCGACTCGGCAAAACGATATGGCGAGTCCCGAATGGGCCGTGCCGTTTACCGCCGGTTCATACGGGCGCAGGTGCAGGAAACAACCCTATTTAAAGTGAGTGGACTTCCATTTTGGGCTGGTGGTCCGAATGGGAGTAATTTTTGGGGCTATCAGTCGCAGATGGGTGTTGAACAGAAAATTACACCTGCCTTTTCGATCAACGCTGTTAACTGGATTCGTTACCATAACGAGCGCGATTATGCCGATAATGTGAAAATGCGACTGTTTTTGGAGGCCCGCTGGTATTTCTCCATGAATCGACAGATGCGGCTGGGCAAGCGGGCCAACAACTTTTCGTCGCAATACATAGGCTTAGGTACTGTCATGCCATTCCTCAACAAAACAACGTATGTAGATCCCGCGAAGCCGTCGCCTTATCAGAGTGGTGGCGACCTTTTCGTGAAAAACTATGAGCCAGCCACGCTACTCTCCATCGGTATGCAGCGGCGGCTAGGCCGGTTGGGTTACCTGGACCTAAGTTTTTATACTGCTCATGTTAACAAGTCGGCGAACTGGCTCACGGCGGGTCTCAATTTTAGCATTGGTTTTGGACGATGATTTTTTGTATTGAGACGAACGAATACCATGAAAATCGTTGCCTTTATTCTCCTCTTCCTGTCGCTAACCAGCTATGCCCAAACCCGCGACAGTGTACATGCAGAAACAGCAGCAATACCCACCACGGCAATCGATTCATCAGAACGAGCCCGAAAGGAGCAGCAGCAACTGAAACGCTTTCTGCTTAAAAGCCGCCGTGAGGTGACCATGATTGAGTTTGGCATGTTCGACCCATCGTATCTGTTTGTAAGCAGCGCGTATAAAAACAGCCGACAGATTGGTTTTGGGGTGGGCATAAACCAGAAAATAACGCCCAGTTGGGGCATTCGGGGCGTGTTCGTGTGGCGGCCTGCGAATACGAAAAATGAGCAGTCCTACCACGATTTTACGGACGGTCTTTGGGCACAAGCAGCGGTTGATTATTACCCTTTTATTCAACAGCAACTGCGCAAGGGAAAAACGGCCAATAACTTCTATAATCAGCCGTTTGTGACCCTCGATACTTGGTGGGTGCTGGTGGGCCAGAAACGGACTGAATCAGCCACGGGTCAGGTGTCGTCGAATGAATTATTCGACCGAAGCCTGGGGTTGGGTATTGGCGTCTGTAGCTCCCGAAACCGTTGGTATTTCTACCGAACCACGCTGGGCATGGCTTACTGGGACAACCGGTCTGACGTGGTGCGGCATCCCATTCAACCTGTGTGGACCATCGCTCTGGGCTTCGCGCTCTGAGCACTTACTCAACGCCCACGGTCTCTTCCGGCTCATCGGAAATAGGGGTTTCGGCGACGAGCTTTTCCTTCGGTTTTTTCTTATCGGCGAAGGTGCGGGGAATGGCGTGTTTCTTTAGAATGCGGGTCTTTTCTTCCTTCGCCACCTCATTTTTTCGCTGACCGTAGAGTCGTTTCGAGGCGTCGCGGGCGGTTTGGGTAATATCCACGATGGGAGCGGGGTAGTCCTGGCCGACGTGGAAATTGTACATGTCCTGTTCCAGCGGCGGCATCGTCCATGGCTCGTGGATATAAGCCACGGGTACGTTTTTAAGCTCAGGAAGCCACATTTTCACGAAAACGCCTTCCGGGTCGTGGTCGTGCGACTGCTTCACGGGGTTATACACGCGCACGGTGTTGGTGCCCGTCATGCCCGCCTGCATCTGCGTTTGGGCGTAGTGAATGCCCGGCTCAAAATCGGTAAACACCCTCGACAGATGCACGGCTCCTTCTTTCCAATGCTGAAACAAATGGTGCGTCAGAAACGACGTCAGCATGGCCCGCATCCGAAAATTGATGTAGCCCGTGGCCTGCAAACAGCGCATACAGGCGTCTACCATCGGGAAGCCGGTATGGCCCGTGGCCCAAGCCTGATAGGCGGCGGGGTCGTTGTTTTTCTGGATCGAATCGAAACCCCGGTTCACGTTCTCAAACTCCATCCGGGCTTCGGTTTCAAACTTCTGGATGAAATGACAATGCCACCGCAACCGCGACGCAAAAGCCGAAAACTGGCCTTTGAATCCCATCGTTTCTTTGGCAACGAGCTGTGCCTGAAACACTTGCCGAATGCTCAGACAGCCATAGGCAATGTAGGTCGAGAGCCGACTGCACCCCTTCCGGCTTTCCAGCGGCTTGGAAATACTGGCCCCGTACAAGGCAATCCGTTCCGTTACCCAGCTCTGCAAATACCGGTGCGCGTTGGCCTCACCCCCCGGCTGAAATCGCGCATTCGGCTGGTCAAATTCAGCGGGCAGATCGGGACCACGGTGCGCATCGAACCAATCATTGTCATCCAAATTAATTGAATCAAGCTGATCAAGATCAGGGTGTTGCTGATCGGCCCGCATGGTTTTTTGCCAAAGCGCGGGCCACCCTTCCCGGTCTTTCAGTCGCCGGATCACGCCGTTGCATTGCCATTCTTTCCAAGCCACGCCCCGCGCCCGGCACCACGCCGAAACGGCCTTGTCACGGTCATACGTGACTTTCAAACCCGTCTCTTCATGCGAATAAATGGCCTCGATTACATACCGGTCTGCTAGTTCATTCAACACGTCAATCACTTCCCGGTGGAAGATCCAGACGTGGCCCGGTTGGCGATCTCTGGATTCGTTTCGTACCGGTAAATCGTCAAACACAAACGGCAACCATTCACAATCAAGCTGTTGCAAATCGGACGGTGGAGCGGAATGCCGCCCGGCAACGCTCTGCCAAACGTCTGCCAGCCGTACCAGTTGCCGGTTCAGGTTGGCCAGTGACTCATGCACGAATCGCCAGTGTCGGAGGTCATAATTCGGGTCGGCCATGACCGACGGCTCGAAGCAATAGAGCAGCAAAACGGGTCGCCCGGCGGCAACGGCGGCTTGCAGCGGCGCATGGTCGCGGAGGCGCAAATCGCGCTTGAACCATAGCACAGAAATAGGTGTCGAGTTATCCATAGTACAAACGGAAAGCGTTGTTGATGATTAAGCAGAAGGAGGAAATTTTGTTTAATGGCTATTTTTGCGCCATGAGCCAGCCCGTTATTACCCCCGCTACCCCCGCCGATATTCCTGCATTGAACCAACTCGTGAACAGTGCTTACCGGGGCGATTCGTCGCGGAAGGGCTGGACCACCGAAGCCGATTTGCTGGGCGGCATCCGCACCGACGAAGCCGGACTGCAAGCCATGCTCGACAAGTCTGCCGCCACAATTTTGACATACAAAGCTGATGGTCAATTGATTGGTTGCGTGTATCTGGAAAAGAAAGGCGATGCGATGTACCTCGGTATGCTTACTGTTTCGCCCGAATTACAGGCAGCGGGTATTGGTCGAACGCTGCTGGAAGCGGCTGAAAATCAGGCGCGGGCGCAACATTGCCGGACCATCACAATGACCGTTATTCCACAACGCACCGAGCTAATTGCCTGGTATGAACGCCGTGGCTACCAACCCACCGGCGAAACGCAACCCTTCCCCGCCGACCCCCATTTCGGCCTGCCAAAGGAGCCACTGTCATTTATCGTGCTGGAAAAAGTGCTGTAGCCATCAGGCAGGGTTCGTTTTTTGCCTACTATTGCGCCGCTCACCATCCGTTACGCATGGAATCGACTGCTACGTTCGACGTTATCATTGTGGGTGCGGGCTATGCCGGCCTCACCGCCGCCCGCCAACTGCACCGCGCCGGGAAATCCGTTTTAGTACTCGAAGCCCGCGACCGCGTGGGTGGCCGTGTCTGGACCAAACAACTCGACGATGGCCAGTATGTTGACCTGGGCGGTGCCTGGGCCGGACCCACCCAAGACAGGATCTATGCCCTAGCGAAGGAATATGGCGTGGAGACGTTCAAAACCTACGACGAAGGCCGCAGCACGCAATTTTTTCGGGGAAAAGTAAAACGGTACAAGGGTCTTATTCCGCCGCTGTCTATCCTCTCGCTCCTCAGCCTCGACCTGGCCATTAAACGGCTTAACAAACTCTCAAGAGGTATTAACCTGGAAGCCCCCTGGGATAGCCATGATGCGTATCTGTACGACTCGATGACGCTGGAAACGTGGATGGAACAGACCATTGGGCTGGACACGGCGCGCCAGTTTTTTAAAGTGGCTGCTGAGGCCATCTGGGCCGCCGACCCCGCCGATATTTCGCTGCTCCATGCCCTGTTCTACACCAAGTCAGGTGGGGACATGGAGCGGCTGATGAACATCAAAAATGGGGCGCAGGAGGAGCGGTTCGTGGGTGGGGCGCAAAGCATGGCCAACCACATGGCCCGCGAACTCGGCGACCGCATCCGGCTCGACAGCCCGGTGCAGCATATTCACCAGACCCAAACGGGTGTTACGGTCACGGGCGAGGGGTTTTCGTTTGAAGCCAGCCGTGTGGTGGTGGCCATTCCACCCGTTTTACAAGAACAGATACAGTTTACGCCGCCACTGCCCGCCGCCCGGCAGATGCTGATGCAGAACATGCCGATGGGGGCCGTCTGGAAATGCTACGCCATCTACGACCGCCCATTCTGGCGCACCGCCAACGGCAAAACGCCCGCCCTCAACGGCCTCGCCGCCACCACCGACGGTTACATCACCGTCACCTTCGACACGTCGCCAAAAGACGGAAGCCGGGGAATTCTGATGGGCTTTGTGCTAGGTAACCAGGCCCGTGCTTTTTCGGAACTAACTGATAGTGAGCGCAAAGAGGCGGCCCTAACCGCCTTCGTCACGTTCTTCGGCGAGGCCGCCCGGCAGCCGCAACAATACCTCGACCACAGTTTTTTGAACGAACCCTACAGCCAGGGTTGCTACGCGGGCCTATTTGGCCCCGGTGTCTGGACCGAACATGGCCCGGCCCTCCGCGAACCCGTTGGCCGCATTCACTGGGCCGGCACCGAAACCGCCCCCGTCTGGAACGGCTACATCGAAGGGGCGATCCGTTCCGGGGAACGGGTTGCAGCGGAGGTAATGTAAATTGGGCTATGCGTCTTTCTCCGTTCCTCCCTCCCTTATTTCTTGCTGCTAAAAAACGTATATGTCCCCTGGATGTAGTCCTGAATGGCGGGGCCGTGGTCTTTACCGGGGATCTCAATCTTCTCAACGGTGGTAATGCCACGGGCTTTCATGGCATTGTAAGCATCGAGTGTATTGCGGAAAAACACCTGCTGGTCGGCGGTACCGTGGTAGAGTTGGAGGGGTGTTTTGGGTGCCCAATCGTAGACGTTATTGTCGCGGACGGCTTTCAGGAAATCGGCATCGGATCCGCTGTTGAGGCCAGTTTTAAAGGCATCGGAAAAAGCCTTGTTGATGCTTACGTTGATGTTCGACCTTATTCCATTAGCCTGAACGTCAGCGGCATACGGCTCTTTGAAGTACGCACTCATGGGCCGGTTCAGGCTGTAGACACGGTTGAAGGTCTGCAACACCCACACGTACAGGTTGTTATAGGCCGCAATACCGTGCGTCTCTTTGTTGACCAAATCCAGCATGAATCCCTCCACGTTATACGGCCCCGCGCCGCAGCTTGCCGCCGTGATCGTAAACTCGGTGGGGTATTTCTCTTCCATCAATTTCAGCAGCGACATGCTCGCGTGCCCCCCCTGCGAATAGCCCGTGATAAAGACGCGATTGTCCCATTTCACCCCATTTTGGGCTATAAACTCCTTCGCCGCCCGCATCATATCGAGGCTGGCGAGGGCTTCGGTTTGGCGGTGCAGATACGGGTGCGGCACCGATTTCGACTCGCCGTAGCCCACATAGTCGGGGCAGGAGAGGATGTAGCCGTTGGAGGCGAACAACGCGCCAATAGTAGCCGCTTCGCTGTTGTTGGTGAAGTAGGACGGCGCATCAGGCTCGTTAAACAGCGTCCCGTGTTGCTGACTAATCATGGGGTACGACTCCGTACCAACCGGCACCGGCACAATCAACGCGCCCGACGCCGTAATGTCGGTACCGTCGGCGTTTTTAGTTTTGTACGTGAGCCGATACGCTTTCACGTCGCGCTGCAACAGCAGGTTCAACAGCGAGGTGAACGACGGGTCAATAATGCCCGAAGCAGCTACACGCTGAATCAATTGCGTCTTGGTCAATGTGGTGATCGGTGCGCTGCTAACCAGTGTGACGTTGGCGGCAGGAGGGAGGTCGCTGTTGTTTTTACAACTCGTGAAGTTGAGCGTAACAACAACAAGTGCCAGCCAAAGCGTGGAGGAACGAAGAGATTGGATCATGATTTTTGCAGAAAAACGGCCCGTAGGCACTAATCGCCTATGTGTAAACGGAAGGAGGGCGTCGTTTGTGCGGAGATGAGGATGGTGAGTGGGAATATTGTTTGGAAGGTGACTATTTAGTTTGGCTTCACTTCACCTGTACCCTACTCCCCGCAGAATGGGCGGCGAATTCGGGGGCGTAGAAGCACTGTACCTCGGCGATGCCCGTGCCGAAATCGCCGCCGTGTACTACGCGTAAGTTGTACTCGAATACGTGCGTACCCACGGGTAGCGACTCGATGAAAAAGTCGGTGCTGGCGTCGCGGGGGGCTTCGTAGTAGCTCAGGCTGTTCTGGTATTTCGTGCCCGACAGCACCGCCACCGGTTCGAAACCTGCTGCCCGACCGTCTTTCAAATGCACGTATTCCAGCAGCCGGTCCGTGGTCAGGACCACCCGAACGCTCAGTTTATCGCCGGGTTTCAGGGGCGTTTTGGGCGTGATGGGTTCCAGCACTGGACCCGCGTCGGAGTTGCGCACGCGGAAGATGTTCTTCCTGAGCGTCAGATTGTTACCTGACTTTTGTACGGCATCCAGCGGCTCGAAATGCTGCCAGTAGACCGCCCCCCAACTGATGCCCGTCTTCGCCGATTTGCTCACTTCGATTATGCCCATTTGCTGGGTTACTTCGCCGGGGGCGAACGTCATTTTCTGGTAGCCGGTCAGAGCCTCGGTGGCCGTCGCGCGCCTGGCAATGTCCTGGCCGCCGAGGCGCACCGTGGTGGTGGCTTTGGTGTTCATCCAGTCTGAGCCGGTGAGCAGCAGGGCATAAATCGCTTCGGTGGTGGCTTTGGTCGAGGGCCACGATTGGGTGCGTTTTTGCTGAATGAGCCACTGCCGCATTTTGTCAATAAACACCTGATTACCAGTGGCTTGAGCGTAAGCTGGTTGCTTCCGGTACCACGCAAAGGCATCGCCGGTTTTGTCTGAACCACCCGCTTCCAGATACGCCTCGATCAAATACGCCTGCGTCTCCACCGGAGCCTGATACCAATACGTACCGCTTCGGTTGTCAGGCCAGTACATACCCAGTTCGTCCGAAATCTGGCTGTGCTCCGTCACCGATTGCAGGATCGTCGTGGCTGCTGAAGCGTAGCCGAACCGGAACAACGTCACCGTGCTCATGGCCTGTCCCTGCAAACTACTGCCCTGCCAGCCAGTGGTCAGTGCGGGGATCAATTCGGCCAGAAAGGCTTTGTCAAGGGGGTTTTGGGCTTGATAAAACGACCGGGCGTAGAGGTACGAGGCGGCCCAGTACGGCACCGATTTCCGTTTCGTCTGTGCCTCCAGCCGCTTGTGTTCGGCCAGGAGCCGCCGTGCTTCGGCATCCAGATAAACCAGCCCTTTTTGCTGCAACGAAGTCACGTCGGCGGTCACGTCGGGCGCGAATGTCACGCCCAATTTCTGGAGGTGGCCCAGCCCGGCCAGTACGTGGGTGGTCATTTGCCAGCTTGTGCGCATTCCCGGAAACCAGACTAGCCCACCGTTGTCGTCCTGCAATTTTTTCAGCTTGCCAATGGCAATCCGCTGCTCGTTGGCAAGCTGATTCTGGTCGAAAAACTGCCCCAGTTTGGCCGTCCGTTCGGTTTCTGATTTAGCCTCGGCCAGCCACGGTGTGTTTTCCAACACTACGGCTTTTAGCTCCTCATTCTTCATCAGTGGACTCTTGGGCGGGGTCTGTTTCCAGATGTCGACCACCTGCCGAAACGCGGGGCGGCTGTTTAGGATGTGGGCACCTAACGCGTTGGCATACAGCTTGCTAAACAGTTGCTCGGCGCAGTCATAGTTGTACGCCATCAGATACGGCAGGCTTTGTAGGGCGTACCAGGCGGGGTTGTTTGTTACCTCCACCGTGAGCCGCTCGGTCTGCAACGGCAACTCCGGCGACCGGTCTGCCAGCGGTTTCAGCCGGAATGTTTTCGTCTGATTGTCCCCATCGATCCAAATCGGCTGCACGTCGGTGACGAGAATGCGGTTGGGCAGCGCCGGCACCACGCGCTCTTCGCCGTCTGAAAAAGTACCCGCCTGCGCCGTCACCCGCACCGCCACGGGCGGCGCGTTTTGGGGAATAACCAAGGTCCAGACCACCACCGAACTTTGCCCGGCTTTGCTCGAAAACGCCTGATTCAAGGTCACAAGGCCCACCTTGGCGTTCAGCGACTCGCCGGTGAGGGCGTCGGTGAGGTCGAGTTTGGCCGTGCCGGTCAAGGGTTTGCCGCTGAGGTTGTCGATCCGGGCGGTGAGGCGGAGGGTATCGTTTTCGCGAAAAAAACGGGGTACGTTGGTGGTCACCATCAGCTCTTTCTGCGTCTGCGCCGTAGCTTCGAAACTGCCCGTTTGCATGGTTTTCGTGTGGGCAAACGTCATCAATCGCCAGCGCGTGAGGGCTTCGGGCATGGTGAATTTGATGACCACGCGCCCGTCTTTATCGGTCAATAAGTGGGGGAAAAAGAACGCCGTTTCGTTGAAATTCTTCCGAATAACAGGAGGTGGGGGTGGCGTAGACTCTTCGGCATCTGTTTGATTATTAGTTGGTTGTTTGCCTTCCACTTTAGCTGCTACTCCATCAGCCTGCATCGGCGCGGCCATCGCGGCTTCCGGCGCACCGCCAATGGCCATTTTGGCTACGGCACCGCTATAATCACCGCGACCACGCTTGAAATTAGCCGACTGTGACCGCGATCCATACCCCGTCACAACCACTTCATTTAATGCCCTTTGGTCAGGAGAAAAAATAGTGCTGAACGTCTTTGAGTTACCCAGCGTGAATTCAACCGTTCGGTAGCCCAGCGACGTGATGACGAGCGTGGTAGACTTGCGAGTTTTCTTTAGCGTGAAGCGGCCATCGGCATCTGTAGTAGCACTTATTTTAGTGCCTTTCCATGTTAGTTTCACTCCCTGCAAACTGCCCATTTCGTTGGTCACAGTGCCTTCAACGGTAGTATCCCGTACTGTGCCGTTCACGGTATAGATTTGTCTGGTGTCTAACTGGTAAAAGCGCCCACCGTAGACATCGTAACTATACGGATACCAACTAATTAGCGGGTATTCACGTACTTTTTGATTCGGGTAATTCGGGTACGTCGGTTCACGGTATACTTGCCCACTTTCTACGCCAAAGGCACTTGATTGCCAATAATTTGCGTCGAAATCATTGGTCGAATAGAACGAATCGGGCCAGTCGAGTTTAACGAATTCATCGAGCGAGGCATCGTAGAGGGTAGCCACCATTTCGGCCAGAATTTTGTCTTTGTCGGGGCCACTCACGCGCAGGGTCCACTGCTCGGCCTGTCCAGGTTGCAGCTTGTCGCGAAAGGTCTCGGTTTCCACCGTCAACTGCTTGTTGGTAAACGGCACCGACACCAGGTTGGTGGTGGTCAGCAACCGCCCGTTTTGCACCGACGCAAAATGTACGGCAAAGCCGCCTCGTTGCTTTTCCGTCACGGGCAGGGCCACGCGCAGGGGCTGGCCGGGTTTGGGGAAAAGCCAGCTTTCGCGGGTGGGTTTGCCTTGCTCTTCCACGGCCATCAAAACGGGTTCGCCAGTGGGGGAGCCTACCCAGAAAACGGCCTCCTGACCCGGCTGGGCTACTAGCTTGATCGGCTGAACAAACTCGCCCATGCGGTCGGACGGGGTTGGTTTTTGCTCATCACGAACCGAAAAATAGACCGTTTGCTGGCCGCTTTGCCCCGTCGAATCCTGCACCGTAACCTCGGCGGCGTAGGTGCCCGGTGCAAGGCCCGCCAGCGTTACCGAGCGCGGGTCAGTGGTGCGCACGAGGGTTTTGGTCCAGGTGGCGGGGTTGTCTTCATCGGCGAACAGATCGAGCGGAAATTGCTTCTCAAAGTCGGCACGGGTTAGCAAATCGCGGTCTGGGCGTTCCCAGAGGCGTTTCCGCAGCGGACCGGGCCGTGTGGGTGTGAGCTTCGAGATACGTACGCTACCCTGTTTTAATCCCACCGCATTGCCCGACGCGTTGGTGAGCTTCACGACGTAGGTGGTTTTGTCGGTGATTAACACGGTGCCGGGCAGGGTCAATTCCACCGAAAATGGCGCGTACCCAATCCGCAAACTCTGCGTTGTCGAGCGCGTCTCGCCCGACTGGTCCGTCACGTCGATGGTGACGGTGTAGGTAAACTGCGGCTTGTCCTTCTCGGCGATGCTCCGGTCAGGCACGGCCACGAAGGTCAGGCTCGCCACTCCGTCGGCGTCGGTGATGGCGGTGCCGTTCATGATCTCCTGCTCCGGCGACGGGCGGTAGGGCCGCCACCAGTAATCGCCGCCCCAATACGGCTGGTAGTAGGTTCGGGTAACGCGATAGGCCACGGCTGCTCCGTCCAGGTTGGCCCCGACGAGGGTCTTAGCAACCATCCGCACGGGCACGGTTTGGCCCAGCACCACGGCCTTCGTGAGCGGGTCGGCCACCACGGCAAAGGTGGGCCGCTTGTATTCCTCCACCCGAATGGTAGCGTTGCCGCTGTACTCCTGGGTCGAGATGGTCATTTGGCCCGTAAGCCGCCCGATTGGAGCCGTAAACGTACCCGACGCGGTGCCGAACTCGTTGGTTTTCACCGTGATCCTGGCCACCGTTTCGTGGTTGACATCCCAGAGTTGCACCTCGGTTTCTTCGTTCGGCACCACGGTAAATTCATTAGCCGCTCCCTTAAAAATCAGCATTTTCCAGTGAATGGGCTGGCCGGGGCGGTAGATGGCACGGTCGGTGAAAAACCGGGCCTGCGGTACTATTTCATCTTTATAAAATGGATTGCGGCCATTCCGGTAGCTGTACCGAACATCGCTGTCCAGCACGTCATCCTGCTGACTGAACCGCAGAAAATACGATTCATTATCAGGCAGTTGACCCTTCGTAATGGTTAGTTTGCCCTGCTCGTTGGTTTTGAAAGTACCGCTTTTTTTAAACGTGGTACGTTGGTTGCGGTCTGTCGATTGCCAAAGCTGCGCTTCCACTCCGGCTAGCGGTTTACCCGTTTGCCGGTCGGTCATATACAGAGTCATGTCATTATTATCATCGCGGCGGGGTTCCAGATACGCCAGCCGCGACACCGCAAACTGCGCCACCTGTACAATTTCCTGCGGCTCTTTATTGACCGCATCGAACGTGCCGGTGTTGGACACGAGCATGGCGTAATGACCCAGCGGCAACCCGTTCACGGGCAACTCGACGCTGTGGTTATAAAAATCGCCGTCGTCGGGCAGGGCCACTTGCCCGTCACCCACCGACTGCCGGGCCATCAGCAGTTCCAGTTGTACCGTGCGCTTGTCGTAATTCTGGTAATAGGCAGATTTGATCTCCCGCGCTTCGTCGGGGGTGAGACGCACGATTTTGTAGAACAGCGTTTTCGCATTTGCATAGCTCACCCGCGCCCGGAAAGGCATATTTGGCGCGTTGGCTTCTTCAATTTGCACGGCCAGCGTGGGCCGGAGCAGATTCGCCAGAATGGGCCGAATTCGCTGCGTGGCGTAGGCGTTGGGGTGGCGTTTGATCAGGTCGCGGGCCAGCTCGATAGCTTGTTTGCGGTCCCAGCGGTGCAGCGAATCGGGTTGGGTGTTGCCATTGGTTTGTCTGCCGCGCATGGGTTGGTTGCCACCATTGGCCAGTTGCTCGATCAGCGGCGCGGCATATTCAGCCTCGGCTTCACTGTTCTGGCCCTTATACCGCGCCATTTGGGCCGATAGCGTTTGGCGGTATAAATCGTCTTTGTTTGCCAACACACTTTGCTGGTGTACAAACGCCAGCCGGTCAGCATCCACCGCCGCCAGGGGCATCGGGTCTTTGTCGGCCAAATGGAGAGCCACCAGTTTCTGGTACAAGAGCAATGCCTGCAATTTCCCCGACAGCGTATCGCGGCTCGTAATGGCCGTTTTGGCAAAAAGAGTTGGTTCAGCCAGATAGTCGGCCTTGTCCATCTCGAACCGATACGTTGGCTTAGTCACGTCAGCTTCGGTGTTGCCAAAAAAGTCGATGGCTTTGTGGGCCAGCAGGTCATACAGCGTGGGGCGCAGCAAACGACCAGCAACGTTACCCGGACTACTCACCACGGTAAACGACTCAGCAGCAGTTTGTTGCAGTAGTTGCTCGTCCTGCACCGAAGCCAGATATAGGCCCGCCACTACGCTCGACAAATGCCGGGCGTCCCAGGTGCGGGGGTCATTTTCATCGACCTTATCGGCGTCACCCACGGTTGCACCGGCATTTGGCGATACGCTCGTGCGGTTCATAAACCGGTAGCGGTTGGTCTGGTAATACTGCCAATACACATCGGCCAGCACCGATTGCAGCACGTTCTTCGCGGGGGCAGGTGCAGCAGTCACGTCGGCCCGGAGCGATTTTATCAGGGTCACAAACGTGTCCTCTTCCCGACTCGCCGCGGTCATGAACACCACCCGTCGCATGGCTGCTTTGGTGAGTTGGGGGTAATTGGTGGCCTTTTTCGCCTCGGCATAGACCCGTTCGGCAATCTCCAGGGCCGATTTGGGCAGTCCCCGCGCCATGAGCGAATCGGCCTTTTGCCAGTCGGTACGGTAGTCGTTCATGGGTTTAGGGGTGTTTTGCGCCAGGCCAAACAGGGGCAGCAATAGCAACACAAGCAGGCGCAGACGGGTGGGATGAGCAATCATAGCAATCGTGGTTGAATCAGTCAGACAACGAACCCGACAAAGCGTTTAGTGGGGCAGGGTGTCTGGTATACAAGAGTACACTTTTTGGGCGAAGGGTTGGGATGGGGAGAGTTCCAATGTTTGTGTTGGCGCTACGGTTCCCCTTCACCTGCCTCCTTAAATCTGCATTAGAACTACGGATCGGTAAATTAATTATCCGCGCGAAACGTTTTATTTACAGACGCCCCGCTGGCTAGTCCACTGTCACCCGGCGGGGCTATTAGGATGAAAAATAGAACGTTAATCCATATTGGCCTGAGCCTGATGCTTGCCTTGACGCTGTGGAGTTGCGGGCCTTCGTACGTGGGTATGCGCACAGGCTACGGTAATGGCTATTACGGAGCGCGGCCTTATTACGGCTATCGTCCGCCTGTGGTTATTGCCCCGCGTGCCTACTACCCCCGCCCGTACTACGGTCGCCCGAATTATAGTTATCGCAGCTACGGCCCTCGCGGTGGGGGCGGTTTTGGTGGCCGTCGCGGCTGGCGGTAAAACAACCTGTATAGCTAAGAATCCCGGCCCCGTAGTCGGGATTTTTTGTTTCGGCCAAACCAATACCGTTTTGGAGACCTTATTGGTTTTAGGGAAATTGCGCCATGCGCCACCTCTCCCTTATCCTGTTTCTCCTGCTGACAGGACCGCTTTTCGCCCAGACCCCCGCCGATCCAGTCAATGTAACACCAGCCAACCGGAAGGTGCTGATGGCGCAACTGGCAGCCTTGCCCTGCGGTATTCAATTAGCTGATAGTAAGGCTGTTGTGTTAACAAAAATTAAGAAATATCTGACCAGTTACAAACCAGACCCGACTAAGCCCGAAGACGTTTTTGCCAAAGCGGCGGTGGAGCAGGCCCTGCGCGGCGTATTGACGGGTGGCTACGGGATCGGGGCAGTATTGGTGAATGGTAAGGGCCGAATTCTGCATGGGGCATACAACGCCCAACTGCAACAGGGCCGGTCTGATTTGCACGCCGAAATGAACCTGCTGACGGAATTTGAGCGCCTGCCGCAATTCAAAAAGTACCAGTCGAAAGGGAATTTTACGGGCGGGGGCACCACCATCTACACCGAACAGCTCCGCCTCTACACCTCCGCCGAACCCTGCCCGATGTGCTTTATCCGGGTAGCCATTGCCGGTGTAGATACGCGCTATGTCAGCACCGGCCCCGACGACGGTATGAATGCCCGTGCGGCCTGCCTGCCCCCATTTTGGTTTGAATTAAGCCAGAAACACAAGATCGTAGCGGCCCAAAACGCGCCCGTACTGCAACAATTGGCGCATTGTTTGTTCTATTCGTTTATGCTGTAGAGCAGAGAGCGTAGACGTAGTCTTTAACCCGCTGCCCCACAACGTTTCAGCGCTTTTTCGCGTTAGTTAGCTTTGCAGCCCCTCAACGATAATCAAGCAATGAAATCGACAACATTTGTGCTACTGTTCATAGCCACATTGGCCGTGGCAGAAGCACCGGCGGCAGCCTATTCGGCTAGCCCGACCGTGAAAGAGGTGGCTATTTTCCGCAAAAAGAAAAAGGGGTTCCGCCGTAAAAAAGGCTTTCTCTGGGGCTTGTTCAAGAAAAACGACTGCGGCTGCCCGAATCACTGATACGTTAATGGGACCGCATATTGAGCCGACGTAGCGGATTAACACGGATCTTTTTAAGTAGTCAAAGCAGGCTTAAAGGGATCCGTGTTAATCCGCTACGTCGGCTCAATATGCGGTCCCATTAAATCCCTACCTTATACGGTTCGATTCGCGGACGAGTTTTTCATCGCGGCGGATGAAGCGGTTGGCTAGAAAGTTAAAGACTAGGGCGGCGAGGATGGCCCAAAAGCCCGTCAGGAACGAACCCTGGTCGTTCGGGTTGCCATAGGTCTTGCCGTTTACTAAAATGTTATACAACACCACACCCATCGAGGCCGTCAGCAAAATGGCATTTACGGCACACAAACCCATCTGCAGAATGCGTTTACGGTATTGGAAAATGGCTACCAGTGCCACCAGCGCCACCAGCACCATCAGGACTGCCAGGTACCACATGGGCGTAGTATGACTAGCCAAATGCGCATTTGGGGTGAACTCCGTGGTTTCGTAGGAATACTGCAACGGCGTAAGCTCGGCTTCTTCGCCAGCCTTTAATCCGTGCTTCTCCCAGATGGGATTTACGAGCGCCGTGCCCATTGCACCACTAATGAGGAACAGAAATACGCTTTGAATTCGTTGAATCATGGTAACACAATAGAAATAGGTCAGTTTACACTAAAAATGGGTAACTTGGTGTATTCAGCACCCTTGTTTACCCAACAGGTCATCACTTTGCCCTGTTTAATCGTTCGGTATTGACCCGCAAAATTAGCCCAAAAGCAGGAGTTTGTAAATGAATACACAAGTTGTTCTCACCGCCGATGGGTCTCACTCGGTATATAATGTGGAGGTAGGCCACCACTATCATTCCGTGTACGGGGCCGTGCAGGAATCGCAACGCGTGTATATGGAGTTGGGTCTATGGCATGCGTTTGATACCACCGAAGGGCTAATCAGAGTATTTGAAATGGGCTTCGGCACGGGCCTCAACGTGCTGATGACCCTGCGCGAGGCCATTCGGCGTAATCGCCCCGTTGACTACGTGGCCATTGAACCCTACCCGATTCCTGCCGACGATGCCAGCCTGCTCAATTATGATGATGTACTCAATACATTCTGGCTTACCGACGTACACGAAGCCCTTTGGGATGTTCCCACGCCGGTAACGCCCTATATGATGCTGACTAAATACCAGACGCCACTTGAATACATGCCATCTATTGGCCTCTTCGATCTGGTTTACTACGATGCGTTCCCTCCCGAAGGCCAGCCTGAACTATGGACGCAGGAAATATTTGAAAAAGTGGCTTCTATAATGCGCCCCGGTGCTTTTTTGACTACCTACTGCTCAAAAACTTCCGTCCAGAATAACCTCCGCGCCGCCGGGTTTACCGTGGAAAAACACAGCGGCCCAGCTCGCAAACGGGAGGTGATCCGGGCGGTGCTGAAATAAGCTCAGTGGCTAAAGTCGTTGAACTTTGCCATCAGTAGCCGCCCCACCGCTTCCTGCCCAGCCACGTCGATTTTCGAGAAATCATCAAGTACATCGCTGTCTACGTCGAGTACGGCTACGACGGCCCCGTTTTGATCGAAAATGGGAACGACAATTTCTGATTTCGAGGCTGAGTTACAGGCAATATGACCGGGAAATGCGTCTACATCGGGTACGAACATGGTTTCGCGGTGGGTGTAGGCAGCCCCGCAAACGCCTTTGTCGAGTGCAATGCGCGTGCAGGCAATTGGCCCCTGAAATGGCCCCAGTACCAACTGCCCTTCTTTTTTGAGGTAAAAGCCGACCCAGAAAAAGCCGAAAGCTTCTTTCAACGCCGCCGCCACATTGGCTAGGTTCGCCACCAAATCAGGCTCACCCAACATCAGCGCCTCTATCTGCGGAACCAAGCTTTCATAAATAGCCGCCCGGTCGTGGCGGTTCGACGGGTCGATTTGTGGAATAATGAGTGTTTCGGACATGGTTCTGTATTTTCTGTTGGCAGAAAACGCTTCAGGCCGTCGTGTTTTTAAAATACCGTTTCAGCCAGATTTCGCTGGCGGAGACTTGCCAATTGGTTTGAAACTCAGCCAGCGTTTTCACTAACGTATTGAAAACCAATGTATCGGGCATCAGTACACCATCAGCCACAGCGGGTTTAATCATGGACAATGGCAGACCTTGTACGGAACCATCCAATGCCCGGTACGTGGCCGAACGATCCAGGAAATCGACTCCTAATTGCTGGCCAACAGCCTGAACAGTATGCACCGACGAGTCGATGGAGCAACCGCTGGGAAGCCCCGCTCCTTCGTCTACGGCCAGTAACAGAAACCGATTTTCGACCACCGTGGCCGAAGCCGTGAGCGGATGACCATGCGCGGCCCACGTGTCGAGGGCAGGCCGAAGTGCCGTCAACGTTGCCGCCGATTCGTCGGTGGTTAAGTTCCGGCTGGCCTGATATACCCAAAGCCGTGCCGAAGCGGGCAATTGTTCGAAAGGGAGAAACATAATCTGATTTACGATTTGCGAGCGGCGACCGTTCGTCATTCGTAAATCATAACCCCTGCCCCTGCGCGATGAGTTCCGAGATGTCGTAGACCTTCACGGTGTCTTCGCGGTTCTGGTTTTTCACGCCGTCGCTCATCATGGTCATGCAAAAGGGGCAGGCCACTGCAATGGTGTCGGCACCGGTGGCGAGGGCTTCCTGCGCGCGCTCGATGTTGACTTCTTTCTTGCCGGGTTCGGCGTCCTTAAAATACTGCGCCCCGCCCGCGCCACAGCATAACCCATTGGCTTTCACGCGTTTCATCTCCACTAAATCAGCGTCCAACGCCTCCAGCACCTCGCGGGGGGCTTCGTAGATTTTGTTGGCCCGGCCCAGGTAACACGAGTCGTGGTAGGTGATTTTGCGGCCTTTGAATGGCTGCCCGTCCTGCACTTTCACGCGCCCCTCGTTGATGAGTTGCTGCAAAAACTGCGAGTGGTGGATCACTTCATACTCGCCGCCCAGATCGGGGTACTCGTTCTTCAACGTGTTGAAACAGTGGGGACAGGCCGTCACTATTTTCTTGACGTTGTAGCCGTTCAACACCTGGATGTTAGCCATGGCCTGCATCTGAAACAGGAACTCGTTGCCCGCCCGCCGCGCGGGGTCGCCAGTGCAGGCTTCTTCGGGGCCAAGCACGGCAAATTTGATGCCGACGTGGTTCAAAATGCGCACAAACGCAATGGTCACGCGCTTATATCGGTCGTCAAAAGAGCCGGCGCAGCCCACCCAAAACAGGATGTCGGGCGTGTCGCCGTTGGCCATCATCTCGGCCATGGTAGGTACTGAATAGGTCTTTTCGGATGTCATACTGAAAGCTTATTTTTCGTTTACCTGCTCGGCCCAGTTGAAGCGGTCACTGGGCGAGAATTTCCAGGGAGCCATGTTGTTTTCTACGTTGCTAAACATGGCGTTCCACGATGCCGGGGCCTGTGCGTCTTCCATCACTTTGAAACGGCGCATTTGCAGGATGATGTTTAGCGGGTTTATGTTGATGGGGCAGGCAGTCACGCAGGCCTGGCAAGTGGTGCAGGCGTTGATTTCTTCCACCGTAGTATAGTCGCCGAGGAGCGATTTGCCGTCGTCGTAGTCGTTGCCGTGCTTCTGCCGATTGGTCGTGATCTCTTCGGCCCGCCAGCGGGTGTCCATCATGATCTTGCGCGGCGACAGTTTTTTACCCGTCAGATTGGCCGGGCAAGCCGCCGTGCAACGGCCACATTGCGTACATGACAACGCCCCCATTACATCGACCCACGACAGGTCAGGTACGTCTTTCGCCCCAAACCGCCCAATGTCCGCCGGTTGTTTGCCGTTTTCATTGGCCTGGCTACCATCGGCTAAGATAGGTTCGCCACCGGTGGGTTCGATGCCCAGCGCCAGTTGCACTTCGCGGGTGATGCTGGGCATATTCTTCATCTCGCCTTTGGGCTGAAGATCAGAATAATAGACGTTCGGGAAGGCCAGACCTATGTGCAGGTGTTTCGAGTACGTCACATAGGCCGCAAAGAACAGGATGCCCAGAATATGGAACCACCACGTAGCCCGTTCAACGCCTACTAATGTGCCATCGCTCAGGCCAGTGAAGAGTGGTTTCAGGTATTGGCTGACCAGGAAATCAGGGATCACACCTTTCAATTCGCCATAATGACCCACGCCCCTATCCCGCAGAACGCTGTCTGAGGCGTTCCAGGACAGAAAAGCCATCATCAATACAATCTCGAATACCAGAATCAGGGTGGCATCAAGGAGGGGCCAACGGGGACGAAGCTCTTCATTGGTGGCCGCTTGCAGGCGGTTCACTTTGGTGACGTAGCGGCGGGTGAGGAAAACCACGCAGACGGCGAGTACCCCGAAAGCCAGGATTTCAAAGAAGTTGATCAGATATGGATACACCGGCGCGATGTAGGGTGCAAATAGCCGGTGGGTACCCAGCAGGCCGTCGAGGATGATCTCCAGGATTTCGACGTTAATAATCACGAAGCCCACGTAGATTACCAGGTGCATGAGGGCTACGGTGAGGTTAGTGAACATCTTTTTCTGCCCAAACGCCACCAGCAGCATGATCTTGAACCGCTCAGCTTTATTATCGGACCGGTCTTCGGGGCGGCCCAGGTTAATAGCCTGCGCAATGTATTTGACACGTCGGCTGATGATCACCGCCGAAACGACCAAAGCGGCGACAAATAAAATTTGTTGAATTAACTGCATTGTGGTTACTGGATTAACTAATTAAGGCTCAACGGATAAGCCAGGGGGTTGTTCATTTCTAAACTTTTTTTGCAATCGGGGTTGCAAAACCTGCCCCGACGACCTACTTTTGCACCCACGTTTGACAGTCAGACGATGCGGTGATGTAGCTCAGTTGGTAGAGCAAAGGACTGAAAATCCTTGTGTCGGCGGTTCGATTCCGTCCATCACCACCGCGAAGGGTTTGCCGCCCGCATGAAGCCTTCCCCACCGGGAGGGCTTTTTTGCTTTGGTCAGCATTGACTGAAATGGAGACACTCATAGCAATAACAAGTCAGGAATAAGGTTGATTCCTAAAATTAGTATGCTTGCATACTAATTTTAGGTCAGGCAAATATACGACCCTTACTTCAACAGATTATCGCGCGGAAACAGCATCGTGGTGCCGTACATAAAATCGCGGTTGGCTTTTTTGGCAAGGCTATGGCCCTCGTCTTTCGCCATGATATACCAGGGGTCATGAGTATTTTCTGCATAAAAAAAGCCACTCGGAAGTGGCTTCTGTGTTTAGCGGAGCGGGACGCCGCCCGGTACCACTCCGCTAAACTGGGAAATTAAAAATGCGGATCGCCCGCTTCGCGTTTGCCAAGCATGACCGCGCCGACCATCGCTACCAGAAACAGGATTGAGGCCAGCTCAAACGGGAGGATATAATCGCTGTAGAGTACAATGCCAAGGCGTTCTACCAGGCCCGTTTTGGCGTCGAACGTGGCGGGGTTGTAAGTGCCGACGGGGGCGTAGTTGAAGATGGATAACAGCAACACCATCAGCACGCCACCTACAATGACGGCAGCCATTTTGGTGACGTTGGTTTTGGCCTCTTCGTCCTCTTCTTTCAGGTTCAAAAACATGATCGCAAACAGGAACAGCACCATGATGGCCCCGGCATATACGATGATGTTGACGATAGCCAGAAACTGCGCGTTGAGCAGCATATAATGGCCCGTGAGGCAGAAAAACGTGAAAATCAGGGCGAGTACGCTGTGGATGGGATTCTTAGCCGTCACCACCGAGATGGCACTAATCAGCGTAATCAGGCCCAGGCCATAAAACAGATAACCCGCCGTAGACAGGTTCTTGAAACTCGCCAAAAAGGTATTGAATTGGTTCATAGAGGAAGAGCCTGAACTCATTTTATCCCACCGACCGCGATAACGTCGGTTCAGTTGGGGTAGCTTGTGCGTCGGGATTGTTACGAACGTAGCGGTCGTCGAGTTTTTCAACGAGACGGTCTTTGCCATAAATAACTTGGTCGCGTTCGGTGAAAATGGGCACCATACGGTCGTGGCGGAGGTAGACGGCCTGCTTGGGGCAGGCTTCTTCGCAGAGGCCACAGAAAATGCACCGGAGCATGTTGACCTCGTAAACGGCGGCGTATTTCTCTTCGCGATAGAGCGCTTCTTCGCCTTTTTTTCGCTCAGCGGCCACCATCGAGATGGCCTCAGCGGGGCAGGCAACGGCACAAAGACCACAGGCCGTGCATCGTTCGCGGCCCTGTTCGTCGCGCTTCAGGACATGGTGTCCCCGAAAAATTGGCCCCAAATATCGCTTCACTTCGGGGTATTGGATCGTGGCCTTTTTCGTAAAAAAGTGCCGGATCGTGATCCCCAGGCCACTTAAAAGGGCGGGAATATACATCCGCTCGGCCAGGGTCATTTCCTTAACGCTGACTTGCTTTGATCGGTTGGTGAGCATGTTTGTCTTAAATCTGCGGCACCGCCACGGGCTTCCGTCGGGGTGCTTTGATGGCGTTGGTGGCGGCCAGAATAATCATCACGATGACGATGAGCCAGGTGGCGTATTTGAACTTGTCGAACAACAGGCCTGCGCCGGTCAGGACTACGTTTAGCATTGACAGCGGTATCAGCGTTTTCCAGCCGAGGTTCATCAACTGGTCGAACCGGAACCGGGGAACCGTCCAGCGCACCCACATGAAGAAAAAGATGAAGAAGAAGATTTTGCCGAACAAAACCGCCGTGCCGATGCCTGTGGCAATGTTATGGCCAATGGTGCTACCCAGCGAACCCACCAGCGCGTCGTGTACCTGCGTCATGAACGGGTATTGGAACCCACCGAAATACAACGTCGAGATGATGGCCGACGAGGTGAACATATTAATGTACTCGGCGAAGAGGTAGAAGCCCAGTTTCATTGAACTGTATTCGGTGTGGTAGCCGCCGATGAGTTCGGTCTCGCATTCGGGTAAGTCAAACGGGGTGCGGTTACACTCGGCGAAAGCGCAGGTGAGGAAGATCACAAAGCCCAGCGGCTGCGTGAAGACGTTCCACTGCAAAAAGCCGTTTTGCTCATTCACGATATGCCGCAATGACAGCGAACCCGTCATCATCAGGATAGCAATAATAGACAGGCCCAGGGCCACTTCGTAGCTGATGTTTTGCGACGCCGCCCGGATGGCCCCCAGCAGCGAAAACTTGTTGTTCGAGGCCCAGCCGCCAATCATGACGCCATAAACGCCCAGCGATACGACGCCAAAAACATATAACACGCCCACGTTGACGTCGATGCCTTGCACGGGCACATCGAAACTGGCGTAACGGATGCTGTCGCCGAAAGGAATCACGGCGCTCGACATCAGGGCGGTAAGCATAGCGAGGCACGGACCCAGAATAAATAGCCACTTGCTGGCCTGCGCGGGGATGAAGTCTTCCTTGAAAAACATCTTGCCCGCATCAGCAATGGGTTGGAGCAACCCATACGGACCTGCCCGGTTTGGCCCGATGCGGTCCTGCAAAAACGCGGCTACCTTCCGCTCGGCGTAGGTCGAGTAGGTAGCAATCAGCAACGTGATGCCGAACACAGCCAGAATCACGAGGGATTTGATAACGAGAACGGTTAATTCCATTTATTCTTTTGCCGATGGCAGCGTTTTGGCGAAGCGTTCGGGGGGGAGCTGTTGAATGTCGAGTTGGGCGGTGTCCCGTGCGTCGTCGATGAGCTTGTACTCAGCGGCGGCCACGCGATCACCAAACGTGGGTTTTTGCAAGTCAGCGCGGTATTTGTTGGCCGAAATAACCGACGACCGTGAAATCTTGGTCGGGCCTTCGATAACCCAATCGGTCGTCTCTTTTTTCTCAAAACGGCAGGTGTTGCAGATGAACTCCTGCGCCTCGCCCCACTCGTTTTTGCGGGCCGTTACCCGAATCACCTCCGCACCGCGGTACCACAACGACACCTTGCCCGAACAGGTGGGGCAATCGCGGTGGGCATCGACGGGCTTGGTGAACCACACCCGGTTTTTGAAGCGGTATGTCTTGTCGGTCAGCGCACCCACCGGGCACACGTCGATCACGTTGCCCGAAAAATCGTTGTCGATGGCCTTTTCGATGTATGTCCCAATTTCGGAAGCGTCACCCCGGCCCAATACGCCGTGAACGCGTTTATTGGTGATCTGGTCGGCGGTATGCACGCAACGGTAGCACAGGATGCAGCGCGTCATGTGCAGTTGGATATACGGACCCAGATCGTGCTTCTCGAACGTGCGGCGGTCTTCTTCGTAGCGCGTGGCCGAAGTGCCGTGCTCAAACGCGAAATTCTGGAGGTCGCACTCGCCGGCCTGATCACAAACGGGGCAATCGAGAGGGTGGTTGAGCAGGAGAAACTCCACCACGCCTTTGCGGGCTTCCAACACCTGCGGGCTGCTGAAATTTTCGACCACCATGCCGTCCTGGGCGGGCGTAATGCACGAGGCCACGAGCTTGGGTATGGGCCGCGGGTCTTTGGCTGACCCCGCCGACACCCGCACCAGACAGGCCCGGCATTTACCGCCGCTACCTTTCAGGGGCTGGTAATAGCACATGGCCGGGGGGGCTACTTCGGGACCAATTTTGCGGGCGGCCTGTAGGATCGTGGTCCCCGGCTCCACCTCGACTTCGATCCCGTCTACGGTTACTTTAATGAGTTGAATCTGGTTATCGACCATTGTTGTGCAAGCAGTTCATGGCTATGCTGAAAGAGCATTTACTACTATAACGATGAGGCGGCGTGAATCCGCCAGTGACGGTGCCGTTTCTTGCCGTAAAATTAACGACAAAGCACTCAGAAACCCAACTGACGAAGGTCGGCTACCCACGCTTCGACGAGGGGCATTTCGGCTTTTCCGACGTAATTTTTCTCCGTCAGCAGTTGGTAGCAGGTCAGCAGATTGTCGTGGAGGTGTTCGCGTCCGTGGGGCAGGTCGAGGGCGGCCAAATCGGCGCAGATTTGCTTGTTTTGGGTGTAGCCGCTCACTTCATCTTCAAAATCGCGCATGAGGTTGTGTTCGTTGCGTTCCTGCCAAACGGTGGCGTTGTGAAACAAAATGCTCCAACCGCAGGTCCACGACAGTCGTTGCGCCACGTAACTCCGCCAGATGTCGGTCATGCGGAAACTACAGTGCGACGGCAGGTACAACAGCGGAAATGCCTCGGCAAACCACGTGGTATTCTGCGAGTTAAAGGCGCACCAGGCCCCGTCGCCGAGGGCTACGCTGTCGCGCTCGTCAAACGAAAAAGGTAGTGGCAGGGTCAACCGGTAAATAGCATCGACGTCGGGGTTTTCGTTGGCCAGTCCCTGCTGAATAGGGCAGTTAACCAAGCCGGGGCCGGGTAGCGCGGGCAGGGGATCATGGAGGTGTTCGAGCGCGTAGCCACGAGGCCATATGTACTTGTCGGTGAAGTACTTATACACGTTTGTCCAGCCCGTTTGGGTGAGTGAGTGGGCCGATTGCCGCCGGTTACGGGCTTCCCAAAACGGAGGTAGCGGGTAGTTATCATCGTCGGTTTCCAGAATCATCTGCGCCCCCTGTTGCATGGCCACGAGGTAGCCTAGATTTTTGCGGCAATAATGACGCGTGGGCAGGTCATGCACCAACTGAAACGGCAGGGTCAGTTGCCGTTCGAGGCTCCAAAAGTCACAGCCATCCAGCTCAAACGTAGCTGGTGATTTAGTGTCGCCCATGACCACGAACTTCACGCCGTTTTTCTGTGCATGTTCTGCACAATCTTTCAACACGGCATTTGGCGCGGCAATGGAGGTAATGATGAGGAAGGTATTTTCCATATTTTTTATTCGATCAACGCGGCCTTACCTGATAAACGCAGTTTGAAATAATACCAAAGCGTTGACAATGAGTTTTTTATGGCATTTTCTGACACACTTGGCGACGGGGCACGGTAGTGAATCGGTATTTCGGCGAAGCGTTTTTTGCGGAGTAAATAACGCAGTTCAGTTTGGTAAAAATGCGCCGTCGATTTTAATGGATAGGCCATGAATTCAGCCACTACCTTGGCATGAAATCCCTGATAACCAGAGGTCATATCGTGCATGGTGGTACCCAATAAAATAGTGGACAGGTACGTGCCAATTTTCGACAAAAAAGTACGCTGAAAATTCGATTTATAAATCGAGCCGCCGTTGATGAATCGACTACCGAAGGCGCATTCATTGCCTTCATTCAATACCCGCAAAAACATTGGAATCGCACGGGGGTCGTGCGAAAGACCGGCGTCCATCTCGATGATTATTTCGTGACCGTTGGCGAGGGCTTCGCGGTAGCCGCGGAGGTAGGCGTGAACGATGTTGCGGTTTTCGGGTGCCCAAATCGCGACGAACCGATCATCCCGCGCCGAGAGTGCCCGTGCCATGTCCAGCGTGCGGTCTTTGGTCACGTTGTCGATCACCATGTACACCCGACCCGACTGAATCTTGTCGAGTTCAGCAGCCAGCGCGGCGGTGTATTCGTCGAACTCTTTTTCTTCGTTCGCCATCGGGGTAACAATGGCGAAATTGCTTTTGTAGGAAAACACGTTACTGGATTCGGGGTGAATTATGGGCGGCAACTAGTTCATTTTTGACCAGTACACAGCGGTCGGGTTGGGCTGTTTCGGCGGGTGAAACGGGGTAACGCGTAAATCCCAGCGAACCGGGGTCGGCTACGAGTTGGGCAAAGTAAGGGTCTTTGCCGTATTCCGTTACCATTTCGGGGCGCATATACACGCAGTTGATCTTCCGTTCGGCCATAAACGCCTGCATGTCCTTGGGGCGATATTGCTCCAAAAAATCGAACGCCCAATTTTCGCCGAGGTAGAGTTTGTAGAGCAATGGCACGCTGCCAATCATGTTGACCTGCCCCTTGGCCGGAATCTGTTGCAGACCTGTCAGCAGGTATTGAGTGGGGCGGGGGCGGTCTTGCTGGGCGGTCTGCCAACGAGGCCAGAGGAATAGGCCGAGCAGCAACGCTGTGACCACGTAGGCCACCCAGGCGGGCTTTTGGGCCAGAATTGGCCAGGTTGCCCAGTCGCGGAGGAGTACCCCGGCCAGTGGAATGTAGGCCAGCAAATGGAAGACGACGTAGTGTTCGCGGGGGTAAATCAGGATGCAGGAGACGAACGTGGGCGCAACGCACAGCAGCACGCATACCCAAAACCAGCCGTCGCGCCGGAAACCCGCCCGCCAGTTGGTGAGCGATTGTTTCCAGTTCGTAATGCCCAAAACGGCTACCAGCAAAGCCAGAATAAGGTAGCGCCGACCCGGAAATACCAGCCGTGACAGCCAGGGCGTAACGAGCACATCCTGAATCATTTGCGCCGTCATTTTGCCTAGATTAATCACGTTTTGCCCGACGTGCTTCATGAACATGCCGGGGTTGAGCATGAAGGCATCACCCATGGATTTAATGTCACGGCCAAAGCCGGCCTGAATAAATTTCTGCGAATGCATCCAGGGTGAATAGGGAAATTCGGGGTGCCAGACGGCGTAGTTCATGGCGAAATGTTGCCCAAACGCGATGTGGCTGCGTCCGCCCGCGAGTGGAAACCCGAGCCAAAGCACTAGCACTGCTGCCGCACCCACGAGCGAAATGAGTCCGTAGGGTAAACGAGTTGTTTCAGGGATCTGAATGGCCTTTGGGCGCCGTTGCCACAACCACAAACCCGCAGCCAGTAGACTTAGCAAAATAAATCCGAGGTAAAATTCGGGGCGGCCATACGTGGCGAGGAGGGCACCGGCTGCGGCGGCAACGAGCTTGCCGCCGGGCGACGTAATGCGGTTAGCTGTTATGAGGCCGCCCACAAGAAAGAGCATCGTGAAGATGGATACTTTCAGGGCTAACGGGAAATTGAGGGGGCAAAACAGAAAGAAAACGGAGAGCCAAACGCTAGTCGGAACGCCCACGCGAAGGCTGCGCAGAAGCGCGAAAAAACCCAGCCCCGGCAACACCGACATAATGGCCCAACTGACGTAATAGGTGCTGATGACATTATGGGTAAATGCCTGAACCACAATGTACCACAAGCTAAATAGCGGAGCCATTTGGATAGGCGGCAGGCTGTTCCAGGTGGCCAGTAACCCGTTGCGGAAATAGACGTCATCGTCGGTGGCAACGATGTCTAACCGGTGGGTGATGTGGTAGATGAGCACCCAACTGCTGAGCAGGACAAACAGTAAGCCAAGAAGATCGCTACGTCTCTTGCCGAGCATTGCTTCAGATTAAATGAAGCTGCAAGTTAGCGGTTTTCGGGTTTAGGCTCCGAAATATGAGCAAGCGGGGGTGGAACGAAGGGCAGGGTTGCTGATGCGTGTGGGCTGACGCGAAGCAACCGCTGGTACTGTCTTGAAAGTCAAGTTTTGGGGTAGGATTACGTCAATACCTTTGCCTTACTCTCCCTCCATGTCATGCTTGTATTGCTCGAAGGCTTTGTAGACGGCAGCGGTAATGCGCTCGCGGCCTTCGTCTGAGGCCAGAAAATCTTCTTCGTCGGCGTTGGTGAGGTAGCCTGTTTCCACCAACACGCTGGGCATAGTGGTGCGCCAGAGTACCAGAAAGCCCGCCTGTTTCACGCCGTTGCTTTTGCGGTCGGCGTTTCGGCGGAAGTTGCGTTCTACTTTTTCGGCAAAGTTGATGCTGCTGCCCAAAAACGCGTGTTGGTAGTTGGCCAGCATAATATAGGCCAGCGGCGAGTTAGGGTTAAAGCCTTTGTAGGTCTCCTGGTAGTTGGTTTCTTTCAGGATAACGGCGTTTTCGCGCTTGGCCACGTCGAGGTTGCCTTCTGTCTTGTGCAAGCCCATCGTATACGTTTCGGTGCCGTGAACGGCCTTCGACTTGGGGTTGGCGTTGCAGTGGATAGAAATAAACAGGTCGGCGCGGTTACGGTTAGCAATGGCCGACCGTTCGGCGAGTTCAATAAACCGGTCGGTGGTGCGGGTGTAGATCACGCGCACATTGGGCATCTCTTCCTTAATCTTGCGGCCTAGTTCGAGGGCAATTTTCAGATTGAGGTTTTTCTCTTTGGCATAATTGCCATGAGTGCCGGGGTCTTTACCGCCGTGGCCCGCGTCGATCACTACCGTCCTGATCTGGTTGGCCCGCCCGGCAGAACGGGGCTGCTGAGTGGTGGCCGTGTCGTCCTGCCAGATGGGTTTGGGCAGATTGGTGAGTGCCAGCAAGGGGCCGAGCACCACCAAAAGTAGGACAATCTTAACAAGCCATCGGGTCATGTGTGTGGGGTGTGATTTAATAGTATTTAACAGCAAAATGCGATTCGAGGCAGTATCGGGTGCTTGATCGTGGGTAACTTTGTCCATGTCGCTTCCAGTTACAGAACCGGCAAATGTAATTTTTGATAGAACCCAAAATTCGACTTATTATTTTACGGGTCATAAAATACACGCTGATTCTGTGGCTGCTAACGTCGTTGGTGGCCAGTTTGTATGCGCAAAATCAGCCCATCAACCCGATCCGTTCGGCCCCGCGACCTATTGCGCCGGTGGCTCCCAAAGGCCCGCGTTCTACCACCGCGCTCGCCCCACTCACCCTGCCCCGCAAGGCATTGGCTGCATTGGACACCGCCCGCCGCGACACCACCAAGGGCACTGCCGACCAGTTTGCCACCGCCGTCAAGTATTCCTCACGTGATTCAAGCCTGGTCAGCGGCCAGATCGTCGAACTGTGGGGTGAAGCGCAGGTGGTCTACGGCGATATCTCGCTCAAGGCCGACTACATCAAGCTCAATCAGGCCACCAACGAGGTTTTTGCGCGGGGACGATACGACTCAACGTCGAAAAAGACCGTGGGTACACCCGTGTTCAAAGACCGTAGCGAATCGTATGATACCAAAGAGATTCGCTACAATTTTAAGACCAAAAGAGCGCTCGTATCGGGTATTATCACGCAGCAGGGTGAAGGCAACATTCGGGGAAAGACGGTGAAAAAGGATGCCGAAGATAACCTCTACATCCGCGGTTCGATTTATACCACCTGCAACCTCACCACGCCCCATTTTCACATCAACGCCCCCCGGCTGAAGGTGGTGCATAACAAACAGGTGGTGTCGGGACCCTTCAACCTCGTCATCAACCAGATTCCGTTGCCCATTGGGTTGCCCTTCGGGTTCTTTCCGTTTCCGAAGAAAAAAGACATCGGCGTGTCGGGGATTATCATGCCGCAATACGGCGAAGAGCCCAACGGGCGGGGCTTCTATCTGCGCGACGGGGGCTACTACTGGGCTGTCAATGAGAACATTGGCCTACAGTTTACCACGCAACTGTACTCACGGGGGAGCTGGGGAGCTGGGGTGTCGGGGGCTTACAATAAAAAATACCGCTACGGCGGCTCGTTTCAGCTTCGGCTAAACCGTAACCTGCCGGGCGTGTTGATCGACTCTATAAACCGGGCGCAGGCACGAAACGACTTTACCATTTCCTGGTCACACGCGCCCCAGAACATTGGGCGGCGGAGTTCGTTTTCGGCCAACGTCAATGTGTCGTCCAACAGCTACAACCAGTTCAACACGTCGAGCGTGCAGCAGGTGAGCCAAAACGTAGCGGGGTCGTCGGTACAGTACAGCCGCACGTTTGGGCAGTACGTGCGGGCGGGGGCCAATTTCCGGGTCAACCAGCAGTTTGGGCAGATAAACCAACTCACCGGCATCCGCGAAAACGGTAAAACCGACGTATCGACCGATTTCAACCTGGCCGTCAACCAGATTGCGCCGTTTGCACTCAAAGGCGGTACGGGCCGCTGGTTCGAGAGTTTTCGCGTTGGTTTCCAGTTCGACGCCTCGGCGCAGATCAACAATACTATTCGTACCCGGCTGGATACCAGCGGGTTAGGATTTGCCATTTCGGTGCCACAAGGGGTTACGCTCCTCAGTCGCGACGACGTGGTGCGCGACAGCCTGGCCCGTGTGGCCGCTGGCCGGGCGGGGCAGATCGTGACCGACCCCAACCTGATTGCGTTTACGTTTGCCAACGCGGGCCGTATCCTGGACAACCGGAACGTGACCATGCGCTACAGTATTCCGGTGTCGCTGCCCAACTTCAAACTGGCCCGCTACATCAACTTCACGCCCGGTTTCAGCATCAACGGCGACATTTACAGTCGGCAGTTGACCTACACGCTTAGTCAGGACCAGAAATCGGTACGGATCGACACGGCGCGGGGCTTTTTTCCAACCTACACGTTCTCGACCAATGCCAGCATCAACACCCGGGCCTACGGTACGTATTTCATTCGCGGGAAGCGCATCGAAGCCATTCGGCATACGATTGCGCCTTCGCTAACGCTGAGTTACACGCCTGATTTTTCGGGTTCGTCGTTTGGTTTTTTTACCAAGTTACCCGCCGAGGGTACGCTGGCGGGCCTACCCGAATACCGCCGAACCCTGTCTAGATACCGGGGGTTGGGTGGCACCTATGGCAGCAGCCCGCCGGGGCAATCGGCGTTTTTGTCGTTCGGGATCGTGAACCAGTTGGAGATGAAACTCCGCTCACGCGATGACTCCACGGGGCAGGAGTTTAAGAAGATTCCGCTTTTCGACAACCTCAGCATCAACGGGAGCTATAATCTGCTGGCCCCGGAATATAAGCTGTCGCCGATTCAGATGAGCGCCAACACGCAGATTTTCAAGAACGTCAACTTCAACATCTCCTCGACGTTTGATCCGTATGCGTATCGGGAATACGCCACGTCCTACATAAATCCGTATTCGTTATACTTCCCCACGGCCGCGCAGGGGCAGATTCCGGGCTATGTCCAGGCGCAACCCAACCCCGACAATGCTACCTACCCACGATACAACCGGCTGGCTGTTTTTGCCGGTCAGGGGCTAGCCCGCCTCACAAGTTTGCAGGCGTTTATCAGCACTCGTTTTGCCCCGAAAAAGGCCGACGCGCCCAAGAAATCGGCCAACACCGACCCGGCTACCATGAAAGCGATCAACCAAAACCCGGACCTCTACGTCGATTTTAACATTCCCTGGACGGTCAACGTGAGCTATACCTTTGGCTATAACAAACTCACGCCCACCCAAAGCTCGATCATCCAGACGCTGCAACTGACGGGTGATTTCAGCCTGACGCCGAAGTGGAAATTCACGTTCCAGACGGGCTACGATTTCCAGTACAAATCGCCATCGCTGACCAACATCGGCGTTAACCGCGACCTGCACTGCTGGGAAATGGCATTCAACTGGACGCCCTACGCGGGCAGCGCGTTCCGGGGCGGCACCTACTCGTTCGACCTGCGTGCCCGCTCGGCCATTTTGCAGGAACTCAAACTCAGCCGCCGTCGCTCATTCTACGACACCGGCGGCTTCGGCGGCGGCTTCGCGCGGTAATTTGGTAAAACCATTTGGCCGGGTAGCGGATTTAGTAGGAGAACCCCAACGCTATGTACAATCCGGTTGCTACTTACCGCGTGCAGTTGCACGAAAATTTCACGTTTGCCGACCTCGAAAAGCGGCTTTCGTACCTTCAGAAACTGGGCGTAACCACGCTCTACGCCTCGCCCACGCTGGCCGCTACACCCGGTAGCACCCACGGCTACGACGGTATCGACCCGCAGCGCATCAACCCCGAAATAGGCACCGTGGCGCAGTTGCGGGGCATTAGCCAGACGCTGAAGGCCCGCGGCATGGGCTGGTTGCAGGACATTGTACCCAACCATTTGGCCTACCACCCCGCCAACCCCTGGATCACGGATGTGCTGGAAAAAGGCCACCAGTCGCGCTACGCGGGGTATTTCGATATTCCCGGCACCAATGAACTGATGAGCGGCACGCTGATGGCCCCGTTTCTGGGCAAGCCGCTGATGGGCATTCTGGAAGCGGGCGAGTTGCAGGTGGCCTACCGCCATCAACGGCTGGTGCTGGCCTACTACGATACTCATTTTCCGCTGGCCCCGCATACCTACGCCACTGTATTGCGTACTGCCGAAACGCCCGCGCCGTTAGCACAATGGCTGGATCAAATTGAGGGTCTGTATGGTCCCGAATTGACGCACCCAATACGGTCGTTCGATTACCAAACGCCAACCGATGCCTACGCCAATCAGCCCGTTGCGTCCGAAATCGTCACTGCCGCCGACCCGTCTGCGCAGTGGGACGCTGCGAGACTGGAACTGGCTGGTTTAATGGACGATAACGAGGCCGTGCGCACGTTTGTGGAAGGCCGTTTGGCGCAGCTAAGCCAGTCAATCAACGAGGTACACGCGCTGGCCGAGGCGCAGCATTACCGGCTGTGTGATGGCGACGAGACCCGGCACCGAATTAATTTCCGGCGTTTTTTTACCGTCAACGGCCTAATCTGTCTGGCCGTAGAACGTCCCGAAGTTTTCACGCAGGTACACTCGCTGATTCAGGAACTGGTGGACGACGGCACGTTTCAGGGTCTGCGCGTAGACCACGTAGACGGCCTCTTCGACCCCGCCGGGTATTTGGATAGTTTACGGAAAGCGATGGGCGACGACCCATATATCGTGGTCGAAAAGATTCTGCGGCCCCGCGTGGATACGCCGGGTGAGGCATTGCCCAATGTATGGCCTATTCAGGGCGCGAGCGGCTATGAGTATCTGGCCCTGGTCAACAACCTGCTGACCGACCCGAAGGGTGAAAAACCGTTTACCGATTTCTACACTAACCTGACGCAGACGAATACACCCCTGCACGACCAGATCCGCAGCCGGAAAGCGTATATTCTTTACCATGACATGGGCGGCGAACAGGCCAACCTGCTCAAGTTTTTCCACGAATCGCGCCTCGTTTCACCCGAAGAGTTAGCGGAAATCAACCCCGTGATGCTGATGCTGGCCATTGGCGAACTACTGGTGCAATGCCCGGTGTATCGCTACTACGGCAACCAGTTTCCGCTGGACGGAGCCGAAGCCGCCAACCTCCGCGCTCTGTTGGCCGACGTGCGCAACCGGGCCGTGGAGCTGGAGAAACCCGCCGATTTGCTCGAAAGAATATGGCTGACGAATCCACAAACGGCTGATGGTGAATATACTAGTCGCGCCTTGCGGTTCTATCAGCGGTGTATGCAGTTTACGGGTCCGCTGATGGCGAAGGGCGTGGAAGACACGCTGATGTACACCTATTTCCGGTTCATTGGCCACAACGAAGTGGGCGATTCGCCGGAGGCATTTGGCATGAGTCAGGCCGAATTTCACCAGGCTATGCAGGACCGGCAACAGCATTGGCCGCTGGCGCTGAACGGCACCTCGACCCACGACACCAAACGCGGCGAAGACGTCCGCGCCCGGCTCAACGTGCTCACGGCTGTGGGCGACGAATGGACCCAAACCGCCCAACGCTGGCTCGACCAAACTGCCGATTTACGCCCTGACAACATGCCCGACGTGAACGATGCCTATTTCATCCTGCAAACGGTGGTAGGTGCCTATCCCTACGCCGAAGGGTCAATCGCCTGGGCTGACGAAGAAAATTTCCCAAAACGCCTCCGCGATTACGTGACGAAGGCGCTCCAGGAAGCCAAGCGCAACACGAACTGGGTGCAACCAAACAAGCCGTACATGGATGCTGCCCACGCCTACATCGACGGGGTTCTGGATAAAAATGACCCAATATGGCTCGAATTGGCCCATTTCCTGAATCGCATCGCCGATTTCGGCATCGTGAATTCGCTGGCGCAGGTGTTGCTGAAATTCACCACGCCCGGCGTTCCCGACGTGTATCAGGGCTGCGAACTCTTCGACCTCAGCTTGGTTGACCCCGACAACCGCCGCGCCGTAAATTATGACCAACGAGAAGCGTTTCTGGATGCCCTTTCCGACGAATCCAGTGCCCAACCAGCTACGCTTTGGAACACCCGCACCACGGGCCAAATCAAACTCTGGCTCACCCACAAACTCCTGACCGAACGCCGCAATAATCCCGATTTCTGGGCCAATGCCGGGTACGTTCCGCTGACGGTTTCGGGCACCCAAAAAGATCATGTGTTGGCCTTCGCCCGGCAGCATAACGGGTTGCGCTACGTCATTATCGTTCCCTTGCACTTACCGCGCCTCACCCGCACCAGCCCACTCGGTATCGACTGGCAGGACACCCGCGTCACCCTTCCCAGCGGTGGTTCATGGACGGATACCTTAACCGGAAAAACAGGCTCTGGCAGCGAGTTAAGCCTGTCCGAGCTTTTCGGGGACCAATTACCAATGGCCTTGATACGGCTTGATTAGCTAAAAAGGCAGTTGGCATCATTGTGGGTAGTCTCTAAAGTTGGTAGAGGCCATGGATTAGTCCACCTTCTTGGTCGATACGATTCTCAATAATGGAAGCAAATCGATCATCACCCTTCTCGTATTTTCTAAAGAACGAATAGGCCACTAAATCGGCAAGTTGAATGAGTCGCGACGCCTTCGAGTCTAAGAAAAGCGGCACCTCCGACAGATTACGTAACACACCCCATGAATGCCCTACTGTTCGAAAATCCGTTGCAAGATTCTGTATCGTCGTTTCAACGGTAGACTTGTCAAATATGATGATACCGCGTTGTGAATCATTAGCCCGATGCAACCGCATTAAATACTGGTCAAATCGACTAGCTAGCTGCTCAAAGGCCAATTCAACAGGGTTTTTCGGCGAAGCAGATGCCTTGTTTATTATACAGGCAAATATGCGGTTTGACTTATGTGAGTCAGTCAAAACGGACAACGCATCTTTTAGAAGCTGTTTGAGTTAGGATTTTCTGAAACGAGAAAGCCGCCAATCGGGGTTTAAATTGCGTGCAACAATCATATTCCTCCGACCTGACGGCCTCTCAATGGCAAGGTATTGAAAAACTCATTTGTGTCAAACGAAA
>JBBRMP010000014.1:0-48366 GCA_038230755.1 Cytophagales bacterium
CACGGCAAGGTGAAAGCCCTGGCTGACGGTGCCCGTGAGGGTGGCCTCAATTTCTAAACGAATGGTATCGAACGTAAGACCTTCAAAAGTAAACGAGGCTGACCTGAAAGAGCGCGTAGTAGCCATCAATCGGGTTGCCAAAGTAGTAAAAGGTGGTCGTCGCTTCAGCTTTGCGGCCATCGTAGTAGTTGGCGACGGCAACGGCGTAGTTGGTTACGGCCTCGGCAAAGCCAACGAAGTTACCGATGCAATCACCAAAGGTGTAGAAGACGCCAAGAAAAACCTGTTTCAGATCCCCCTGTTAAAGCGCACGGTTCCCCACGAAATGGAGGGCCGTTTTGGCGGCGGTTTCGTACTGGTGAAGCCGGCTGCTCCGGGTACGGGTGTTATTGCGGGTGGTGCCATGCGTGCCGTGTTAGAAAGCGCAGGTATTCATGATGTACTGGCCAAGTCGAAGGGGTCATCAAACCCGCACAACGTGGTTAAGGCTACGATTGATGCATTGATCAAGATGCGGTTGCCGCATCAGGTAGCCTTCCAGCGCCAGGTGTCGTTGAAGAAAGTATTTAACGGTTAACCAAAAACAGGCATGGCACAGGTACGAATCACACAGGTGCGTAGCACCATCAAACGGCCTAAGACGCAGAAACTGGCTATCCAGTCACTGGGTTTGGGCAAGATCAACCGGAGCATTGTGTTGGATTACAATCCATCAATTGCCGGGGTTATTCGCAAGGTGCAGCACCTTGTCACGATTGAACAACTTTAATTTCTAACTGACATGAATCTTAATAACATTAAGCCGGCAAAAGGGTCAGTTCAGCAGCGCAAGCGAGTCGGTCGCGGTCAAGGTTCCGGAATGGGCGGAACATCAACCCGTGGCCATAAAGGTGCTCAATCCCGCTCTGGCTACAGCCGCAAACTAAACTTTGAAGGTGGTCAGATGCCCCTTCAGCGTCGGTTGCCCAAATTCGGTTTCAAAAACCCAACCCGCGTTGAATATAAGCCTATCAATCTGGATACGCTTCAGGAATTGGTGACGAATGCCAACGTTACTGTTGTTGATCTTGCTTTTTTGCAGGAACACGGTTTTGCTGGCAAAAGAGATCTCATCAAAGTGTTGAGCCGTGGCGAAATTACGTCGGCGGTTGAGGTGTCAGCCCATGGTTTTTCAGTAGCGGCAAAAGAAGCCATCGAAAAGGCAGGCGGCAAAGTGACTGTAATTAGTCAAATTGCAAGGGCTGCTACGACCGAAGCGGCTTAAATTTCTCATCGAATAAACCCACCGGTAGCAACTTATCCGTTGTATGAACCGATTCATCGAGACCATTAAGAATATTTTTTCAATAGAGGAGTTGAGGACTCGTATTCTCAACACTTTGTTGTTTATAACGGTCTTCCGGCTAGGGACGCACATTGTGCTACCTGGCGTAAACCCAGATCGTTTGAATCTCCGCCCGCAGGGGTTGCTGGGATTACTAGATGCATTTGTGGGGGGAGCCTTCAGCAAGGCGTCTATTTTCGCGTTGGGGATTATGCCCTACATTTCGGCATCTATTGCTATCCAACTGCTTACCCTTGCTTTGCCCTATTTCCAGAAAATGCAGAAGGAGGGTGAGTCGGGCCGAAAGAAGTTGAATCAGATCACTCGTGTGTTAACCATTCTCGTTACTGCTGTTCAGGCTGTGACGTATATTCAAACAACCATTCCGGTTGAGGCGATGATGATTGACCGGACGCTGTTTACGATTGCTTCGGTATTTCTGTTAACCGCAGGCACTATTTTTTGCATGTGGTTGGGCGAGCGTATTACCGACAAAGGCATCGGCAACGGGATTTCGATGATCATCATGATCGGTATCGTGTCACGTTTCCCTGGCGCCATCATCGGTGAAGCGCAGACGCGTGGTACATCGCAGATCTTCATTTTCTTCATCGAGATGGTTGCGCTGTACTTTGTTATCATGGGTGCTGTATTGCTGACGCAGGCCGTCCGTCGGATTCCGATTCAGTATGCAAAGCAGGTTGTCGGTAATAAGGTGGTAGGTGGTCAGCGCCAGTATCTGCCGTTGAAACTAAATGCTGCCGGTGTCATGCCCATCATCTTTGCTCAGGCACTGATGTTCATTCCAAGCTTTATGTTCGGTTTGGGTGCAGAGAAGAGCGAAACGGTAGCTAACATCGCAAACGTATTCGGCGACTATACGTCGTGGCAATACAACTTGTTGTTTGCATTTCTGATCATTGTGTTCACGTTTTTCTACACGGCTATCTCGGTTAACCCGACGCAAATTTCTGATGACATGAAGCGCAGTGGTGGTTTCATTCCGGGTGTTAAACCAGGTATTGCTACCTCCGAATATATCGGTACGGTACTGGACCACATCACTCTGCCAGGGGCCATTATGCTGGCGATGGTGGCTATTTTGCCCTCGTTTGCCAGCAAGTTGGGCATGACATCAGCGTTCGCTGCCTTCTTTGGTGGTACATCGTTGCTGATCATGGTGGGTGTGGTACTAGATACATTGCAACAAATTGAGAGTTATCTGTTGATGCGTCGTTACGAAGGGCTGATGAAGTCGGGCCGGGTAAAGGGGCGTACAACCGATGCAGTAACAGTTTAATCTGGTTCAGTAGAATGATCTATTTGCGGAGCGACGAGGAGGTTGAGATCATTCGGCAGAATGGACAAGTGCTTGGAAAAGCTCATGCCGAGGTGGCAAAGCTGATTCGTCCGGGCATTACCACGAAGGAACTTGACGCAGTTGCCCAGACGTTCATAAAAGATAGTGGCGGCATTCCTTCGTTTTTAGACTTCAATAATGGCACAGCTACCCGGTTTCCGGGTGCCCTGTGCATCTCTATCAACGAAGTGGTTGTGCATGGTTTTCCCAGCTATCACGAACTGAATGATGGAGATATTATTTCGGTCGACTGTGGTGTGTATAAGAATGGCTACCATGCCGATAGTGCTTATACGTATCCGGTTGGCGAGGTAAGTTTGAGTGTTCGTAAGTTGTTGATGCGTACAAAAGAGTCGTTGTATGTAGGTATTGCCAAGGCTATCGACGGAAATCGGATCGGTGATATTGGCTACGCGATTCAAGCATATGCCGAACACCATGGGTATACAATAGTACGTGAGTTGGTGGGGCATGGTGTGGGTAACAGCCTGCACGAAGAGCCTCAAGTGCCAAACTACGGTAAGCGTGGACAAGGCGTGAAGTTGAAAGATGGCATGGTATTGGCCATCGAGCCAATGATAAATTTTGGCAAAAAGGGGGTTGTACAAGAGCGCGACGGTTGGACAATACGCACCGCCGACCGCAAACCATCGGCCCACTTTGAGCACACCGTGGCAGTGCATAAGGGTAAAGCCGATATCCTGACCACGTTCGATTACATTGAAGCGGTTACGGCCAACACGAATTTAGCCATCGAGTTGAACGCGATTGCGGCGGTTTAAGGCAACTATGGCAAAGCAGAATTCGATTGAACAGGATGGCGTCATTCTAGAAGCATTGTCAAACGCAATGTTTCGGGTTGAGTTGGCCAACAAGCATGAAGTGATTGCACACATATCGGGTAAGATGCGGATGAACTATATCAAAATCCTGCCCGGTGACCGTGTGAAGTTGGAGATGTCGCCTTATGATTTGAGCAAGGCGCGGATTGTGTACCGGTACAAGTAAAATGACAAACAGCAATGAAAGTCAAAGCGTCGATTAAAAAGCGCAGTGAAGACTGCATCGTGATCCGTCGGAAGGGAAAGCTCTACGTGATCAACAAGAAGAATCCCCGTTACAAACAAAGACAAGGTTAAGCACACATGGCACGTATTGCAGGTGTTGACATCCCCGATAAGAAGCGCGGCGCTATTTCGCTGACGTACATCTACGGTATCGGTCGGAGCGCAGCGAAAACGATCCTAGCTAAGGCTGGCATCGACGAAAACAAGAAAGTAAGCGAGTGGAACGACGAAGAGTCGACGGCCATTCGTAATGCGATCAGCAACGAATTCAAGGTGGAAGGTGCCCTTAAGTCTGAGGTGCAACTGAACATCAAGCGTTTGATGGACATTGGCTGCTACCGTGGTCTACGTCACCGTAAAGGGCTACCTGTTCGTGGTCAGAAAACCAAGAACAACTCACGTACCCGGAAAGGCAAGCGTAAGACGGTTGCGAACAAGAAGAAAGCAACGAAATAATTAGTTTAGAAGTTTGCAGTTTTCGGTTTGCAGGTCATCTGTATTAGCTACTAAACTGTAAACTACAAACTGAAAACTGAAAAAATGGCTCAGGCAAAACGTAAGGATAAAGCGAAGAAACGCATTGTCGTAGTTGAATCAGTCGGTCAGGTACACATCCGGGCCACGTTCAACAATATTATCATTTCGGTAACGAACATGAACGGTCAAGTGATCTCATGGGCATCGGCCGGCAAGATGGGTTTCCGGGGATCGAAGAAAAACACCCCCTACGCGGCGCAAACCGCAGCACAAAACTGCGCGCAGGTTGCCCACGAACTAGGTATGCGTAAGGCAGAAGTATTCGTAAAAGGACCAGGTGCCGGTCGTGAGTCAGCCATTCGGACGATTCAGAACACGGGCATTGAGGTAACTACGATTCGTGATATCACGCCCCTGCCCCACAATGGTTGCCGCCCACCAAAACGTCGGCGCGTTTAAGTACAGTTGATTTGCAGGTATTTGGTTGTCGTAGTATCTATAACAGTCAGGTAGTTGCCGCAGCGATGAATACGAGCGGGCGACATTGGGTTGTGTCCGTTCCTTGTTTCACATTATTCATTTCACATAATGGCACGTTACACTGGCCCCAAGGCCAAAATTGCCCGTAAGTTTGGTGAGCCGATTCTCGGACCCAGCAAAGCCTTACAGAAAAAGAATTATGCGCCCGGCATGCACGGTCGTGGCCGGAAGCGCAAAACGTCAGAGTATGCTGAGCAGCTCCAGGCAAAGCAAAAAGTTAAATATATCTATGGTATTCTGGAGCGTCAGTTCCGGGGTCTGTTCCACCGCGCCGCCGTTAAGGAAGGCATTACGGGTGAGAACCTGCTAAAGCTGTGTGAAGCCCGTTTGGACAACACGGTATACCGTTTAGGTATCGCTCCAACCCGCCGAGCCGCTCGTCAGTTAGTTTCGCACAAGCACATCACGGTCGATAGTGAGGTAGTCAACATTGCTTCTTACTCCTTGAAACCCGGCCAGATCATCGCCGTACGCGAAAAGTCGAAGTCGCTGGAAGCAGTAACGACCAGCCTGTCAGCCCGTAATGCGAAGCGTTACAATTGGCTGGAGTGGGATCAGCAGCAGTTAGCCGGAACGTTTATCAGCTACCCAGAGCGTGACCAGATTCCTGAGAACGTCAACGAGCAGTTGATCGTTGAATTGTACTCTAAGTAATAAATAGAGCGGCAGTGTGAGTAGCATTTGGCAGTTCGAACTGACTGTGTTGACTACTACTGCCGCTTATTATCAGGTTGTTAACCACGAAAACGTATGTCAATATTAGCTTTCCAAATGCCCGATAAAGTCGTCATGGAAAAATCCGACGATTTTCACGGCGTATTTGAGTTTAAGCCTCTCGAAAAGGGATACGGCGTCACGATTGGTAATGCGTTACGGCGCATTTTGCTTTCGTCATTGGAAGGCTATGCCATCACCAGCGTCAAGTTTCCCGGCGTGTTGCACGAATTCTCTTCGATAGAAGGCGTGGTTGAAGATGTTACAGAGATCATTCTGAACCTGAAAATGGTTCGCTTCAAGAAGGTCTCTGATATGGTCGACAATAAGATCACGGTTAATATCAAAGGGCAATCAGTGCTGAAAGCAGGCGACATCACAAAGGCAACGGCCTCATTTGATGTGCTGAATCCAGAATTGGTTATTTGCCACATTGATAACACCCGCGATCTGGAAATGGAGATTTTCGTGGAAAAAGGCCGGGGCTACGTTCCGTCTGACGAACCACGGGCCAACGAATTGCCGTTTGGACACATCCCCATGGATGCGGTTTATACGCCGGTTAAAAACGTCAAGTTTGGCGTTGAAAACACGCGGGTAGAGCAAAAAACTGATTATGAAAAGCTGGTGCTTGATATCGAAACTGATGGATCTATCCACCCGGAGGAGGCGCTGAAAGGTGCTGCTCATATCCTGATTCAGCACTTCATGTTGTTCTCTGACCAGACGATGACCTTCGATACGGTGAAGCCGGAAGAAGACAACGTGGTTGACGAGGAGATGCTGCATATGCGCAAAATGTTGAAGACGTCATTGTCTGATCTGGACCTTTCGGTACGGGCTTACAACTGCCTGAAATCAGCCGAAGTGCGCACGCTGGGTGATCTGGTTAGGCTGGAGATCTCAGACATGATGAAGTTCCGCAACTTTGGTAAAAAATCACTGACGGAATTGGAGCAATTAGTGGCTGATAAAGGCTTGACGTTCGGAATGGACGTGGCCAAATATCGTTTAGACGAAGACTAACAGTTGATTGGTCATCAGTCATTTGTCATCAGCTTTTGCTTATGGCATATTGACCAATGACTGATGACTACCTACTACTACAATGAGACACGGTAAAAAAGATAATCACCTCGGCCGGACCCATGCGCACCGCGAAGCCATGCTTTCGAACATGGCCGTCTCGCTGATTATGCACAAGCGGATTGAGACAACGGTTGCCAAAGCGAAAGAGCTACGCAAATTCGTTGAGCCAATCCTGACGCGTGCCAAAGAAGACAACAACCAAAACCGGAAAATTGTCTTCAAAACCCTCAACCACAAAGAGGGTATGAAAGAACTGTTCGGCGAGGTGTCAGACAAAATTGCGACACGTCCTGGTGGTTATACGCGGATCATCAAACTGGGAACCCGGAAAGGTGATGGCGCTGATACCTGCCTGATTGAATTGGTTGATTTCAACGAAACACTGTTGACCGCCGCTACAGAGCAGGCTACTACCAAGACGCGCCGTAGCCGTCGGGGTGGTGCTGGTCGGAAAGCTGATGATGCTACTGCTACGCCTGTTGCTTCCGTCGCCGTACCGTCTGCTGAAGTGGTAACTGATGAGGCTCCTGCCGCTGAGGTTGTGGCTCCTGCTGTCGAGGCCGTTGCTGAAACGGCGTCTGTGGCTGACGCCCCTGCTGCTGGTAACGATGATTTGACGATTGTGGAAGGCATCGGCCCCAAAATTGCTGAGTTGTTGATTGCTGCTGGCATCACAACCTTCGCCCAATTGGCAGATGCGAAAGACGAAGCTGTGCAGGCCGTTTTGACTGAAGCTGGCCCTCGTTATAATATCCACGATGCCACAACCTGGAATGAACAGGCTGCATTGCTCCGTGACGGTAAAATGGACGAATTCAAGGCGTTGACAGACCGGCTGAAAGGCGGTAAAGAACAATCGGAATCGGCTGAGTAGTGAACGAACCAATCGTCATACAGAAACTGGGTTAGCCGTTCATCGGTTAACCCTTTTTTTTAGTCCTTTCAATAATCCAAAACATTATCGCCCATGACACGGCCACAGCAGTCTGACGCGTTACTGGTTTTACAGGATGGCACCGTATTGCACGGGTATGCCCTCGGAAAAATTGGCACCGCTGGTGGTGAAATCTGCTTCAATACCGGCATGACCGGCTACCAAGAAATTTATACTGACCCATCCTATTTTGGCCAGGTTATTATCAACACCACATCCCATATCGGCAATTACGGCGTTCAGTTGGGGCTGGAAGACGAATCGGCTGGGGTGAAAATCCGGGGCATGGTGTGTAATTTCTTCTCGCAGACTTATTCGCGCCATTTGGCCGATGAGTCTCTACAACAATATTTTGAGCAGGCCAATATCGTGGGTATTCACGGAATCGACACCCGACAACTCGTGCGGCATATTCGGGATAAGGGCGTGATGAACTGCATAATCTCGTCGGCTATTCTGGACCCCGCTGTGTTGTTGGCCGAACTGGCTAATGTACCGGATATGAACGGGCTTGAGCTATCATCGGAGGTATGTACGCAGGAGGCCTACGAAGTGGGGAGCCTGGAGGTGGCCGAGCGGTTTAGGGTTGCTGTGCTAGATTTGGGTGTGAAAAAAAGCATCGTGCAAAATCTGGCGAACCGGGGGGCTTACTGTAAGGTATTTCCCGCCAAAACGTCATTCGCCGAGTTGCAGGCCTGGAACCCCGACGGTTATTTCATCTCGAACGGTCCCGGCGATCCGGCGGCTATGCCCTATGCGGTGGAGACTGTAAAGCAGGTACTAGACACCAATAAGCCTCTTTTTGGCATCTGTTTAGGTCATCAGATACTGTCACTTGCCAGTGGTATTTCGACCTATAAAATGCACAACGGCCACCGGGGGCTAAACCACCCGGTAAAAAACCTGATTACGGGCCTATGCGAAGTGACGTCGCAAAATCACGGGTTTGCCGTTAAGGCTGACGAGGTGCAGGACCATGCGAATGTGGCCGTTACGCACGTTAATCTGAATGACAAGACCATTGAAGGCATTCGCCGGACGGACAAGCCCGCGTTTTCGGTGCAGTACCACCCCGAAGCATCACCTGGCCCGCATGATTCGCGGTACTTGTTCGATGATTTCGTGCAGCTAATGGCTGAATAAGTGCCTGATAATTAGACTTATGCAATTGCCCGCTACCCGTATCTGGCTCATTTTGCTGGGGTTGATTTTGCTGAACGTGCTGTCGGCGTTTGTGTATTCGCGGATCGATTTAACCGCCGACCAGCGTTATACACTCTCCGACGGGACGCGGGCGTTGCTGGGTAGTTTGCCCGAACAGGTACATGTCGATGTGTTTTTGACGGGTAATCTGCCGCCCGGATTTAAGCGCCTGGAGACTGCCATTCGGGAAAACCTGGACGAAAGCGAAGCCGTTGCTGGGGCGAAATTGAGCTACCGGTTCGTAGATCCACTGTCGGGACCAAAGGCGGAGCAGGAAAAACGGCTGGCTACACTGGCTGAGTTAGGCCTGCAGCCCACCAATTTGTTTGCCAAAGAGGGCGGCACCCGTACCGAGCAACTGATTGTGCCGGGGGCCGTAATCAGTTATGCAGGCAAGAAAACGGGCGTTTTGCTCTTGAAAGGTAATAAGGCCGCTACCCCCGATGAACAGCTCAATCAATCCTACGAAGGTGTTGAATACCAATTGGCCTCGGCCATTCGGCGCATCACGCAGCCAAGTGGCAGTCGGCGGCGGGTGGGGTTGCTATTTGGCCATACGCAGGTGCCGCCCGAACGGTTTTCGGATCTGCTGGCCACGGTGCAGGAGACTTACGATCTGTTCTTTGCTGACCTGAGCAAACCTGGTCCCCTTACTGACCTTGATGCCTTGCTGGTGCTGAAACCCGACCGTCCGTTTTCGGAGCAGGAGGTGTATAAGATTGACCAATATGTGGTGAATGGTGGGCACGCGCTGTTTTTCGTAGATGGACAACGCGTAGACAGCGTGAGTCGCGATGGCACGTTTGCACAACCGCTGAATTTGGGCCTGAATGACCTGTTCTTTCGGTGGGGTGCGCGGGTGAATGAGAACGTGGTGAAGGATTTGTCGTGCGCTGTAATTCCGCTGAATGTGGGTAATCTGGGCGATAAACCCAACGTGCAATTAGTGCCCTGGCGGTTCTACCCGGTGCTGAATTCATTTGGTATCAGCCCCATTACGCGAAACCTAGATGCACTTTATAGCCGGTTTATCAGCACACTCGATACGGTGCAGGCGGTGGGCATTAAAAAAACGGTGCTGGTGCAAACATCGCCGTACACAAGTGTATTAAAAGTGCCTGCGCTGATTGCCTATAACGAAGCCCGGCAACAGCCAGACCCCAAGACGTATACGAGTGGCGTGCGGCTGGTAAGTGCCTTGTTCGAGGGATCATTTACCTCACTTTTTGCTAATCAGCTCCTGCCCGATTCGCTGGCGAAAACATTTCGGGCTATGGGTAAGCCGGGGGGTGTACTTATTTTTTCGGACGGCGATGTGGTAGTAAACGATGTCGATTACAAGCGTAAAACGCCCTTACCGCTTGGCTACGACCGTTTTACACGTAATCAGTTTGCCAATAAGGACTTCGTTTTGAACGCCCTCGACTACCTCACTGACCCCAGTGGCGTGATTGCGGCACGGGCACGGGTAGTGCCTCTACGCCCGCTGGATGCCATTCGCGTAAAAGCCGAACGGGCTTATTGGCAGGGCCTTAACGTACTGGGACCGTTAATCTTGGTGGCTCTCGTGGGCCTTTGCTGGACCTTGATCCGGCGGCGTAGCTACGCGCGAAACGCCTGAAAAATCCCCTCTGACAAATGACGAAAATGGCTTCGGAAAGGGCGCGTTTTTTGTTACTTTTGTTTTAAGGCCTTTCACTTTTTCTGTTGAATAGCCACCTCACACTCTTTTACTGGCTAAAGCCCTGATCGCATGAAATTCCTCGTTTCTTCGTCCGTACTGCTCAAGAACCTGCTGACTATCAACGGGGTAGTAGCGACTAATCCGATTGTTCCGATTCTGGAAAATTTCCTCCTGCGTATCGACGCGGGCGAGGATAGTGCCGCTGGTATGCTGACGGTGACGGCTTCGGACCTGCAAACAACCATGACCACCCAAATTCCGGTGGATGCGTCGGAGGGGGGAGCCATTGCCATTCCGGCCAAACTGTTGCTCGATACCCTGCGGAGCCTGCCCGATCAGCCCATTACGATCAACATCAATACCGAGACGTTTGGTACGGAAATCCTGACCGACAATGGCCGGTACAAGATTTCGGGCGAAAACCCGATTGACTTCCCCAAGATTCCGTCGGTCAACAAAAACCTGTCGGTCGAACTGTTATCGGACGGGTTGCTGAGCGCAATCAACAACACTGTTTTTGCTACAAGCACAGATGACCTGCGCCCAGCCATGACGGGGGTTTACCTGCAACTGAGTGCTGCTGCCGATGGTGCAGGTACGGCCACGTTTGTCGCTACCGATGGGCACCGCCTGATCCGGTATCGCCGCAACAATATTTCGACCGCCAACAACCCCGCCGCCGAACGGTCGCTGATTATTCCGCGTAAGGCGTTGTCATTGCTGAAAGCAGCCCTGCCCGAAGGTGTTCCCGTTCAGGTTGATCTGAGCCAGGCCAATGCTTCGTTCACGTTTGGCGCGGGCGGTGCGCCTTCGACCCAGCTTATTTGCCGCCTTATTGATGAGCGTTTCCCGGACTATGAGAACGCCATTCCGGTCAACAATACCAACGTGATGACCATTGGCCGCGCCGACCTGCTCAACTCGCTGAAGCGGATTATGATCTACGCCAACCGCACCACGCACCAGATTCGTCTGTCGTTGAAAGTTAATGCGGGTTCATCGCCCACACTGACCATTTCAGCCGAAGATCTCGACTACGCCAATGAAGCTAATGAAAAGCTGATGTGTGATTACGACGGCGAAGACATGGAAATCGGTTTCAACGCTAAACTGATGGCCGAGATGCTGAGCAACCTGAGCGCGAAAATGATCTCGCTCGAAATGTCGGCACCCAATCGCGCTGGTTTGATTATCCCCGCCGACAAGGAAGAAGACGAAGAAATCCTGATGCTGGTGATGCCCGTTATGCTGAATACGTACGCGTAAACTGCTGATTGATAATAATTTAGAGAAAGCGCTGGCCTTTGGGTCAGCGCTTTTTTATTGTATGCGTTTAGTGGACGGGGCCGCCCGTGCGGTGGTACTCCGCTAAACATACCCCGCCACTTTATACGCCACGTACCCAAAAAGCTCCCGTACCAGGAGCAGCGCCTCGGCCAGGGTTTGCTCGTGGGGAACAAGCAAGTCGGTGAGGCCCGCACTGCTACGGGGTTGCTGGATGAATGCCGCCGGAAAGGCGATTGGATGCAGGCCTACTTTCCGAAAACAAGCCTCAGCACGGCGCATATGAAACGCCGACGTGACAAGAATACACTCGTTGGTGTGGAATTGATTGCGAAGTACGCTGGCCGAAAACAGCGCATTTTCGCGGGTATTGCGCGACCGTGTTTCCCATACCAGATCGGTCGCTGGGACTCCCGCCAGGTGCAGGAAAGCCATGGCCTCCTGCCCTTCGTGCCTGGTTTCTTTGCCCAAAAAGAGCAACGACATGCTGCCGCCGCTGATTAAAATCTTGCCTACCTGACCTGTTTTGTAGAGGTAAAGGGCCTGACCAAGCCGGTCGGCCTGTCCGGCCAGCATGGGTCGGGCAGGCGACACGGGCAGGCTGGCATTGACCATGCCGCCCGTGAGCACTACGGCAATGCGGCTGGTTGATTTGGGCGGCGGTAAGCTGGTGACTGGGCTAGCCTCCCAGACGCGGGCAAGCTCATCGACTAAAAAACTGTTGCCCAGCAGCCAATACAGACATAATGCACTAATTATCAGTCGGCGGCGGTATCGTTTAACGATTAGAGCGCCGATCAGCGTAGCTAGCAACAGCCCGGCAGGTGTAAGAAAATACCCCGCCGTTTTCGACAGAAAGTAGAACATAAAACGTTATCTGGTGGGCAGAATTGGGCACGCACCCAAAGTCTGTAGCTTGACACTTAACTTTGTAAAATGAACGTACGTAATCTTTGGTGGCTGGTGCTTGGGCTGATGCCGGGGCTGGTCACAGCGCAAACGCCAACGGCACAATCAACAGCCGGACACCGCATTGCAGGCCGTATTCAGGGCATTGCCGATACCACGGTGGTGCTGGCCCATTACCAATATGACGCTACGCATTATGTACCGAAAGATACGGCCCGCGTCGACGCTGGTGGGTATTTCGTTTTTCAGGGCAAAAAAACGTTACCCGGTGGTTTGTATCTGGTAGTAATGCCCAAAGGCCGCTATTTCGATTTGATGCTGACCGAACAGCAATTCTCGTTTGAGACCGATACCGCCGATCTCGACGGCCATATGAAGATGAACGGCTCGGTGGAAAATGCTGCTTTTTTTGATTACAAGCAGCAGTTAAAGCGCACGTTCGAGGAGATGCGAAAGCTCGATAAGCAGCCCAAAACTGCCGCTACTACTCAGCAAATCAGCGCATTGAGAGCTGAGGCCAGCCAGTACCGTACTGACTTTCTGGCCAAAAATAATAAACTGTTTACCACCAAAATTCTACGCGCCTCGGCTGACCCGGATATACCCACGCCGCCCAAAGCCGCCAACGGTCGGCCCGATTCGCTGTGGCAGTTTACTTACTACAAAAACCATTTCTGGGACGGCTTCGATTTCAGCGATGACCGGATGTTGCGCACGTCGATGATTCAGCCCAAGTTGGACCGATACCTGAAAGAGTTGACTGTTCAGCAGGTCGATTCACTAACCACAGCCGCCGACTTTCTGGTGAAAAAAGCTAGTGCCAACAAAGACGTGAAGTCGTATGTGATCTGGTACATCACGAGCCAGTATGAGCGGCCAAAAGTGCTGGGTACCGACGGGTTATTCATTCACATGATTGATACATACTGGCTCACCAAAGAACTGCCCGGCATTGATTCGGCCACGTTAAAGACTGTCTCGGCACGTGTTGCCGTGCTGAAGCCGTTACAGGTAGGTAAGTTGTTGCCCCTGCCCGCCGTGGGTGATACGCTGGCCCGACCCATCAATTTGGTGACCGCTACGCAGGGTGCGGCCTACACCGTTTTCTTTTTCTACGCTCCCCACTGCGGCCACTGCCGCGAAGCCGTGCCGAAGCTGAAAGCCTTCACCGATTCGCCAGAGGGCAAGGGCGTGAAGGTGGTGGCCATCGCCATTGAAGACAATGTAGACGACTGGAAGAAATTCATCCGTGAGTTTAAGATCACTGGCTGGACCAATGGCTACGATCATAAACAGCAGATTGACTTCCAGCGCCAGTATGACGTAGCGACCACGCCAACGATCTATGTACTCGATAAGAACCGAGCCATCATTGCCCGTGCCTTGCCCGTTGAGCAAGTGGCTGATTTTCTGAACTTTACCCGCAAGCAAGCCGCTGCCACGGCTGCTAACACACCAAAGCCGGTTGGGGCGGCTAAAGCGGCTACGCCGAAAATGAAGGCTTCGAGTAAGTAGGGCGGGGTTTGGCCCGTTTTTTGTCGCTGACCTATTGAGGTTACCCATATGCCTCAACAGCCATGAAACCTACGCTATTGTTTACTGCTCTTTTGCTGGGACTTGCCACTGCCGTTTCGGCCCAAACCGCGCCTGTTGAGGGTTTTCGGATTGAAGGGCGTATTCGGGGCCTGCGCGACACGACTGTTGTGCTGGCCCACTATTTTGGCTACAACCAATACATTCCCAAAGACACCGCCCGCCTCGATAGTGCCGGGCGGTTTATTTTTTCTGGCAAAAACCTGCCGGGTGGTCTGTATATGGTTATTGCGCCGAAAAACCGTCGGCTTGAACTGATTCTCTTTGGTGATTCGGCCAGTGCAGGCAAACCTGTTATGCCTCGGTTTACGTTCGACACCGATACCGTTGGGCTGGTGGCGCAGATGAAACTGACGGGTTCGCCAGACAATGAGGCTTTCTACGCGAATCAACAGCAAATGCTCCGTTTTGGCGACGAGGCAAAAGGCGTTGAGTTACAGATGCGCTTTCGGAACGACGAGATCAGCAAGATTACGCTACGGCGCGAGATGACTGAACTTCAGAAAAAAGCGCGGATTTATCAGCAGCAATTTCTGGCCAAAAACAGTACGCCGGTGGTGAGCAAACTCCTGCGCATGATGGCTGACCCCGACGTGCCTAAGTCGCCAAAAAAGACCAATGGCAAAATTGACTCTACGTTTCAATACCGGTATTATAAGGCTCACTTTTGGGATAATATCGACTTCGCCGATGAACGGTTGGTGCGAACGCCCATTTTCCAGCGAAAAATAGATCGGTATTTGCAGGATGTGACTACGCCCGTGGTCGATTCGCTTATTCAAAGTGCCGACCTGATTGTGAACAAGGCGCGGGCTAACCGCGAGGTGCTTTCGTACGCCATCTGGTACATCACCAGTCAGTACGAACGGCCACGCGTAATGGGCACCGATGGGGTGTTTGTCCACATGGCCGAAAACTACTATTTCTCTGGTGTGATGCCCGCCACCGACTCCATCACCGTCTCCACTATTCGGAAGCGGGTGGAGACCGTAAAACCATTGTTAGTCGGCAAGGCTTTTCCGGCCCTCGCGGTGAGCGATACACTACGTCAACTAGTTGACTTTAAATCTGTTAAGGCAGATTATACGGTCTTGTTCTTTTATGATCCTACCTGTATACATTGCCGCGAGTCTATGCCGCAACTGGCTAAATTTGCCCATGATTCAACGGCGAAAAACGTGCAATTTTGCGCCATTGCAGTAGACAATAGCCCGGATGCCTGGCAGAAATTTATCCGGGAATTTGGCATTCAGCGGTGGGTAAACGGCTATGATTTTACCTTCCGAAATGACTACCGCCGGCAGTATGACGTAATCAAAACGCCGACCGTTTATGTGCTCAATAAAGACCGCGTAATCATTGCCCGTGCCCTGCCAGCCGAGCAGGTTGCCGACTTTATTCAGTTCCAGCAGCGAAAAAAATAAGCTATTTTATTAAGATACAAGACAAGTAGCGTCAACGATTTGTTACGTTTGCGGTATGCAAATAAAACTGCTAATTGTTGATGACAACCAGATGTTCGCCGAGGGCATCTGGACGTTGCTCGAAGATACCACCGACTACGAAGTGTTGGAGGTATTACATAGCGGGCAGGATGTACTGGATTTTCTGGATCACACCCCCGCCGATGTTCTAGTGTTCGATATCGATCTGCCCGATTCGTCGGGGTTCGAAATAACCCGTTTGGTACGACGGCAACATCCTGAAACTCAGGTGCTGGCTATTTCGATACTTGATGATCGGTTGACGATTGAACAAATATTGCAGGCCGGTGCGTTGGGCTACTGCCTGAAAAGCGACGGTCGGGACGAACTATTTTCGGCTATCAAGACGGTGGCGAGTGGGAAGCCTTATTTGCCCGCCGCGTATTTGGCCATGCGCCAAAAACAGAAAGCGCAGGCTGCCGCCAGTCCGTTATCGGGTCGGGAGGTAGATGTGGTGCGACTCATTAGCGAAGGCATGACGATTAGCCAGATTTCTGAAAAGTTGGCCATCACCGAGCGTGCCGTGGAGACTTTGCGTAAAAGCATCTACAAAAAAGTAGGTCCGCAGAGCAACATCGAACTGGCCCGTTTCGTCCAAAAATATCACCCTCTTTAGCGAATTTAGCCGTAGGCATACGGGTCACTGGTCATTGGTTGACAACCATCAATGATCGGTGACCCGTATGCCTGTGGGCTGTCGTTTCGCGCATTGGTCGAGAAACAACTTTGTGTCGGCAAGGCCACGAACCAGCGCATAGCAACCTTCGTCGGCGGTAGTTTTAAACAGGCTAAGGGGCTGCTGCTGAGTATCTAACCTCATGTGCCACGCCTGGTGATGATGATCGGAAAACTGGATTAGGGTGTAGTTGGCGATTTGGGTAAGCCAGCGGGGGCCGTCGGGATGGCGGGTGTGCAGGTAGCCGTTGGCCAGCGCAGCCAACGCCAGTGTATGCACCGATGCCAGCCGATGATCAGCCCCGGCAAATGCCATCGGCAAGTCTTTCCAGTCTACCCACTGTACCAGGCCTTCTGTCATGTCGTCAATGTGTGCTGCGTTGCGCACTGGATTACGGGCGTGGTCATCCGGGGGGCCTTGCCATGCCCATTGGCAGTGGCGGAGGCATTGCGTCATGGCCTGGAGGGTCAGTTTCCGGTTGCCCAGCATCGCCCCTACGTCCATGAGCAGGGCGGTGGTTTCCATGGTCAGGGCGGTACTGATGCGCCGGCCTTCGGGCGTGTGGCTGAATGCGCCACCGGGCAGCACCCATTCGCGCAAAACGTCCTGGCGTTTATCCAGAAACTCATTCAGAATTTCATCGAGCAGTGGTTCGGCGGCCTCTTTCCAGTCGGGCAACGTAAAGAGTGGGCGGGCATCGAGCAAGGCTCGTAGCAGCGCAACAGGCTTACTCAGGTGCCGCAACGTGGCCGGGCCGTTCAGGTTAGCTAATGCCATGTCGCGCTCGGTCTGGTAATGCCGAAGGGCTATGCCTAGGGTCTGCTTAGCCAGCATTGCCCACTGATCATCAGCCGTGGCGAGGTGCATTTTCGCATAAGCCGAGGCTACGCGGGCACTAGTCAGCGGGTCGTGGGTAGCGGACTGGTTGGGGTGTGCCACTGGCTGACCCATCCGGTCGAGGCGGGTGTGGCAGGCCATCTGGTCGGTGTGGGCAAACTGCGCCAGGAAATCGGCCCCGTGTTGAGCATGGTCGAGCCAGTCCGGGTCGGCCTCGACGGTGGTATATAGGTAGGCAAACGCCCAGACCTGCTCGGCCTGCCGGGCCACTTGTTTATCGGCGTCGATGGCTTGCCCGGTGGCCGTCAAATAATCGAAATAGCCACCGCCGATGCCGTCGCAGGCGTAGCGTAGCCAGAACGGAACCAGATCATGCACCAGCGCCTGCTGGCAATCGGAGGCTATTTTTTGGAAATCGAGCAAGGAGAGGAAGCAGGTAGTGGCAGTTGCTTATGAAAACGCAATATAGCTGTGTAAGCAACTGCCAATGCTGTATTTGCTACTCCTGAACCGGAGAATGTGTAAATTGTACCCTATTATTTGAGCAAAAGCAACCCGCCGCATACATGCACCCGAATACCCGTTTTCTGAGTTTGTTCGCCGTAGTGGGCCTTTTTGTCGGCCTAGATGCTTGCCAGATTGGTCAAAAATCCCTTTTCTCACTCCTCCCCGCCGATCAAACCGGTATCACTTTTTCGAACCGGATCATCGACAATGACAGCATGAACATTGTCGATTTTGAGTACATATATAACGGTGGCGGCGTGGCGCTGGCCGATTTCAATAATGACGGCCGCACCGACGTGTTTTTCACGGGCAATCAGGTGCCAAACCGGCTGTTTCTGAACCAGACAAAACCCGGTACGCACGACCTCAACTTCCGCGACGTGACCCCAGTGGCGGGTGTGGGCGGCGGGGGCAAGTGGTGTTCGGGCGTAGCGGCAGTGGACATCAACAACGACGGACGGATGGACCTCTACGTGGGGGCCACCGTGAGCAAGGACTCCGTTAAGCGCCGGAATATGCTGTTTGTGAATCAGGGTGTAAGAAACGGTACGCCCGTCTTCCGCGATATGGCCCACGAATATGGTATCGACGACGACGGACATACCACCAACGCCGCCTTTTTTGACTACGACAACGACGGCGATCTGGACCTCTACGTACTGACCAATACCATTGAACAGGGTAGCCCCAATTCGTATCACTACAAACTGGCCGATGGTTCGTCGAAAACCACCGACCGGCTGTATCGCAACGATTTCGATGCCAAGCTGGGCCATCCGGTTTTTACCGACGTGTCGAAACAGGAGGGCATTCAGGTCGAGGGGTTTGGGTTGGGCATTAACATCACCGACCTGAACCGCGACGGCTGGCGCGATGTCTACGTAACCAACGATTACCTGTCTGATGATTTGCTTTGGGTGAACCAGCACACTGGTAATCAGCATACTGGCTTCCGCGATGAGGCCGGGCAGTATGTCAAGCACACCAGTAGTTCGGCGATGGGCAACGACGTGGCCGACATCAATAACGACGGCCTGATGGACCTGGTGGCGGTGGACATGCTGCCGCGCGACAATTTCCGCAAGAAGATGCTGGTGGGGCCAAACAACTACCAGACTTACCTCAACAACGACCATTATGGCTTCAATTACCAGTATGTGCGCAACACGTTGCAACTCAATCAGGGGCCACGACCCGGTACGCGGGGCCTGAATACGGGGCAGCCGCTGATGATGCCCGGCCACGAGGTGCCTGTTCAAACCGTAGAGAAGGGAGCGCCCCTGTTTAGCGACATCAGCCTGCTGGCCGACGTGGCCGAAACCGACTGGAGCTGGACCCCGTCGCTGGTCGATTTCGACAACGATAGCTACCGTGACCTGCTGATTACCAACGGTTTCCCGAAAGACGTGACCGACCGTGACTTTGCTTCATTCCGGGCGCAAAGCTCGTCGGTGGCTACGAAACGGTTTTTGCTGGACCAGATTCCGGTGGTAAAAATTCCGAATTATGCCTTCCGAAATAAGGGTGTTTCGGGGGCCAACAACGTTCCTGAATTCGAGGACGTGACCGAGTCGTGGGGCATGAAAATTCCCAGCTTCTCGAACGGTGCGGCCTACGGCGACCTCGACAACGATGGCGACCTGGATTACGTGGTCAACAACATCAATGATTCGGCGTTTGTGTACCGCAATAACCTCATCGACAAAATTGGCGACGCGATTCCGGCGAAGGGTGGCTACCTGCGGCTGACGTTTGCCGGGCCGGATCATAATAAGATGGGGCTGGGTGCTTTTGTGGAAATTCACTACAACAACCGAGCTGGCGTGGTCCAGCAGCAGGTTTACGAACACAGCCCGTATCGCGGCTACCTCTCGACGGTGGAACCGATTGGCCATTTTGGGCTGGGCGACGTGACGAAGATTGATGAGCTGCGGGTGGTGTGGCCCGCCCATGATGGACAGCCCGCCCGGCAGCAGACGTTGCGCAACGTGAAGCCGAATCAGGTACTTGCACTCCGCCAAACCGACGCCACCGAAACCCCCACCGAAACCCACTCGGTGCAGCCTATGCTCCGCGACGTGACCGATTCGCTGGGCCTTGCCATTACCCATACCGAACCCGAATACATCGATTTCAATACGCAGAAACTGCTGCCGCATAAATTTTCACAGTTTGGCCCGGCGGTGGCCGTGGGTGACGTGAACGGCGATGGGCTGGATGACATTTTCGTAGGTGGGTCGCGGCAACACGTGGGGCAACTGCTGTTGCAGACAGTGGCGGGTGCTTTCGTGGAAAAGAAGGGTTTACCCGTCCAAACGCCGGAGCAAAAAGTAGAGGAAGACATGGGTACGCTCTTCTTCGATGCCGATGCCGACGGCGACCTGGATTTGTACATTGCCAGTGGTAGTGTGGAAGGAAATAACGCCCCCACGGCCTACCAGGACCGACTTTATGTGAATGATGGCAACGGTCAGTTTACACTGGCGGTGGGTGCACTGCCCGCCAACACCACCAGTAAATCGTGCGTAAAAGCGGCCGATTTCGATGGCGACGGTGATCTGGACTTGTTTGTGGGTGGCCGTGTTGTACCCGACCAATACCCCAAAGCCACGTCGAGTTTGTTGTTGCGCAACGACAGCAAACCGGGGCAGACACGCTTCACCGACGTAACCAAACAACTGGCTCCCGGCCTGCTCAACATCGGCCTTGTCTGCGATGCCCTCTGGACCGACCCCGACAACGACGGCGACCCTGACCTGATGCTTGCCGGTGAATGGATGCCCATAACCCTGCTTAAAAACGAAAAGGGACAACTGAAAAATGAAGACTCGAAAGCCGGTGCGGGCGGGCCGTTGAAGACTAAAAAGGGCTGGTGGAACTCCCTCACGGCGGGTGACTTCGATAACGACGGTGATATTGATTATGTGGCTGGTAATCTGGGTCTTAACGCCCGAATGCGGGCCACCGACAAAGAACCCATTCGGCTTTATGCGGGTGATTTTGACAATAACGGGTTCTACGATGCCATCCCGACGGTGTTCATTCCCGACGAAACCGGCAAGCGGCGCGAATTCACTTTCCACGGGCGCGACGACCTGATCAAGCAGATGATTTTGATGCGGGGCCGTTTCCAGCAATACCGTGATTTCACGCAGGCCAGTATCGAAAACCTACTGAAACCCGAAGAAATCAAGCAGGCTACTATTCTGGAAGCCAACGAGTTACGGTCGATGTATATTGAAAATAAAGGTGGCGGCGAGTTTGCCATGCGTCCGCTGCCGATGCAGGCGCAGTTGGCCCCGCTCTTCGGTATGTCGGCTACTGACGTAGACCACGACGGTAATCTGGATTTGCTGGCGGTGGGCAACGACTTCAGCGGCGAGGTACTGGTGGGGCGCTACGATGCCCTGAACGGCCTTTACCTCCGTGGCGATGGCAAAGGTAACTTCGCGCCTCAGCCAATGGCCAACAGCGGTTTTTGCGTGCCGGGCAATGCAAAAGGCCTGGTCACCCTGCCCGACGTTCACGGCAACCCGCTCTACGTGGCGAGCCAAAACCGGGGCATGTTGTCTGCTTTCCGTGGGCCATCGGCAGGCACTGTTTTTCGCCCAAAACCCACCGACGTGGCCGTGGTACTGACGTTTACTGATGGGCGCAAACAAAAAAACGAACTGCCGTGGGGCAATTCGTTTTTATCTCAGTCAAGCCGTGCGTTGTGGGTAGGGCCTTTGGTGAAGCGTGTTGATGTGATTGATAATCAAGGGTATAGTAAAAAAGCCCCCTAGTCGATCCACATCACTTTGTCGTAGGCAATTTCGTAATCCAGCTCCTGAAGGGGCGTGGTATTAATGAACCGTCCGGCGGCATCGACACGGATACCGTGCCAGAGGCCCGTGGTGTCGCGCAGGAGGAGTCGATAACCAAACAGCGGGTGGAAGGTGTCGACCTCTTCGCGGTGGTCCCAGCCGGTCTGCAATTCAACAGCAAACCCCACACGGTCAATCACCTCGACCATTTCGTCGAGCAGGGTGCCAGTAATGCTCAGGTCCTCAATCCAGAGCACCCAATTGTCGGTGCCCCAATCGAACTGGATTCGGGAGGGGCGAACCGACAACAGTGCGGCGGTGAGGCTTTCTGTATCAGTGAGTTGGGTGCTTGTGTTCATGCGGATTAGACCGGAAAGCGGTTGTCTTTTTAGAACAAAAACCAGGACCGATTAGTCCATTGAATCGCTCGACTCCTGCCATTTTTTGAGCCAGAAACGGCACTTTTTCCGGCCATAGTCTACAAACCCCGGAATGGACGTAGCATCTACGGCGAAGAGCCGGTGGGGCTGTTGCTTCATCACGCCAACGAGCACAAATCGGAACCGTTTGGTAGTGGCCCACTCTCCATTATCGGCATGGCGGAGGCTGTCGAGGTAGAAGGCCACCTGCCGGTCATAGTCGTAATCATAGCAGCTTTGCAGAAACTGCGCCTGGGTGCGGGCCGACGTGGTTTTAAAATCCAGAATCAGCGCATTTTGGCGTTTGGGGCTGGTATAGACCAGGTCGAGGCGGGCTTTGCAAGGCTGCTGCGTGGTGGGATCGGTGAACAGTATCACCCGCTCGCGCTCGCTTTGACCTGTTTCTGGCTGGCTTTCGTCGAGGCCGGTAAAAAGCCGTTCCTGCTGGCTGGCCCACCGGTCGGCCTGGCGCAGGTAGCGGCGGCAGAACGAATCGTGCTGCACCGTTTTCATCAACCCATCCAATCTAACGTGTTCGGTGGCGGTAAGCCGTTCATTGGCCAGGTCGGGCAGGAGTTGTTCCATCACGGTAGCTACTGATTCGGGTTCGAGCAGGTGTTGATGAAACGCTTTGCCAAACGCGCGGGTACGTTCGGTGGCCCACCGCGCCGACGGCAGCGCCCCCAATTGCTCTTCTTTGAGCCGGGTAAGGTCGGAGTTCGACACGCGCGGCAATGCCCGGTAATCGACGGGTAAAGCCCGTCTGAGCGACAGTGCCGCCTGGGGCATCTGGTCGAAGGATAGTTGAGAAAGCATAGCGGAGGAAATGGCCCCCTACCCGCAGCGGCGGACCGCCCCGAAGGGGGAAGTGCTGCCGCTGCGGGTAGGGGGCCAGATTTAGTGTCTATTCCTCTCCCGCCGTCAACAGGGCCGGAGTGGGTTCGTCAATCGCGTGGGCGAAGGGGTTGTAGTAGTTGAACGCCGTTTTGATGTTGGCGATGTCGGTCAGGGTTTCCTGGCGGAATACCTTGTAGTCGCTGGCGTACTGCTTCAGTTCAGCCGAGACCGTGGGGTCGGCCATCTTGTAGCTGAAGTTGGCGATGTAATAAATGCCTTTGGGCTGAATCTTGCTGTTTTCTTTTTTCTCGGCCACGGCGGTAATCACCACGTCGGCCAACGTGAGGTCGTCATAGTAGAGCGGCTCGATGAGGCGGAAGATATTGTCGACCGAATAGCCGTGGAAGAGCACTGCCGAGACGCAGTTTTTCTCATCGATGAAGAAGAGCTCAGCCCAGTTTTTAGTGCCCATGTTCAGGATGTTATCCGTGAAAATGCGCCACGCGATGGGCTGGAAGGTAAGCGCGCGGCCGTGCGACGGCCCGCCTACCTTTTCGGTGCCGTTGATATTGAACACGCCCTCCTTAGCGTCGAACCGGTACTGCCGGGGGTGGCCCTCCAGGTACTTATAGCGACTAACTACCTCGCCAGTGCCCTCATGAAACTTTTGATAGGGTTTGAGGACCTCCGCGTTTTGAATTGTCTCGATTGTGTTCTTGTTTTGCGTGTTCATTAGTATTTGTTGTTTACTGTTCGAGCAGGGGGTCCGGTTGAGACCCCTTTTGCCTTTTTAGGGGAGTTGTTTACTGAGTTAAAGATACGTTAGTATAGTCAAATTCCAAAACATAGCACGGCGCTTTTTTATATACTGATTTACAGGCTGGATGATCTCCGCTGAACGAATAAATAGTTTCATAACTAGCTGATTAACAGAGTCAATCGAATGTAACGTTAGAAACCAGAGCCGATAGCATACCAAGGCGTAGCGAGTTACCCGTTTATATTTTAGCTAAAACATAGTGTTGGGTGGCAGCACGCCATTTTGACCACACCTGGTAAAGCGGTAAACCGCAATTGAGTGTATAAATACGCAAATTCAGTATATACTGAGGGCTGACACAGGTTACCTGGGTTCTTAAAAGAGATGTACATACACATTTCATACAATTGTATTATTCAACTAAAAAACTACTTTTAAGTCCAATTTTGTATAACTATTTCTTGCATGATTTAAACTTGCTTGTAGGGGTTTGGGGAAATAGCTAATTTGGTAGCGAGTAATCAGGGTTGATTACTCATATAAAAACAATCACATACCCTACAAAACTATGTCAATTTTTTACTTAGCCAGAAGAGGCTATCTTGGACTGATGATGTGCCTCTTGCTACTGAGCGGGGCGGCATTTGGTCAGGGCACCAGCCGAACAGGACGCGTAACGTCGCAAAGCGATGGAACGGGTATTCCTGGCGTAAACATCACGATCAAGGGCACTACGCGTGGCGTAACGAGTGATGCCGGGGGTAATTACCAGATTACTGCGGCCAATGACGCTGTGCTGGTTGTTTCGTACATCGGCTTCAAATCGCAGGAAGTAGTGGTGGGTAACAAGACGGCCATCAACGTAACGTTGTCTGAAGACGTAGCTAGTCTGAGCGAAGTGGTGGTGACGGGCTACAGCAGCCAGTCGAAGCGCGATATTACGGGGGCCGTTGCCACGGTAAGCCCGCGCGACCTGCTTGCGCTGCCTGCCTCTGACGTGTCGCAGCAGTTGCAGGGCCGGGTGGCTGGCGTAACGGTGATCAACGATGCCACACCAGGTGGTGGTGCCACGGTGCGTATCCGGGGTTTCGGAACGGTGGGTAACAACGACCCCCTCTATATTGTGGACGGCGTGCCTACGCAGAATATCAGCAACCTGAACCAGAATGACATCGAGACATTTCAGGTGTTGAAAGATGCTACGGCAGCCTCGATCTACGGCTCACGGGCGGGTAACGGCGTGGTGATCATCACGACCAAGCGCGGCAAGCCGGGCGCGGCCCGCATCACGTTCGATGCCTACTACGGTTCGCAGCAATGGGCCAAAAAAGGTGAGGTGCTGAATTCTGCCGACCTGGGCAAGTACCTGTATCTGGCCGACGTAAACGCAGGTAAAACGCCTTCGCATGGTCAGTATACATTCGGGCCAAACGGGGAGGTGACGATTCCAGCTTACGTATTTCCAAGTGCAGGCAAAGAGGGTACGGCCGCCGTTGATCCGAAACTGTACTCGCTAACCCCCGACAATATCTACGCCATCACCAAGTCGGCCAACACCAACTGGTTTGACGAAGTAACGCAGACGGCCCCAATCAAAAATTACCAGGTTGGCGCATCAGGCGGTTCTGAAAATGGCCGTTTTGCCCTGTCGGCAGGTTATTTCAGCCAGGACGGTACCGTGAAATATATCGGCTATGACCGCTATTCGGTACGGGCCAACTCGGAGTTTACGGTGAAAAAGCGGTTCCGCATTGGTGAAAACCTGACCATTTCGTACGGTTCGCGTAAGGGTGGTTTTGGTAACAGCCAGGAGCAAAACGCCGTATCGGGTGCTTACAAACACCACCCGTTGCTGCCCGTTTATGACATCGCTGGCAACTTTGCCGGTAGCCGTGGTCTGAACCTGGGTAATAACTCGAACCCCGTTGCGACCCTCTACCGCGAACAGGAAAACCGCTACAACAGCCTGCGCATATTGGGTAACACCTATCTGGAGGCCGACATTGTTCCCGGTGTAACGGTGAAGACGTCATTGGGTATTGATGCCAACTCAGACCGGTCCAAGTATCTGGGCCGGGCCAACCCCGAATATATCGAGGGTAACTTCAATAACAGCCTGACCGACCAGAGCCGCTACGGGTATCAGTGGGTATGGACCAACACGGTGAGCTACTCGAAAACCTTCAACGCCATCCACAAAGTAGACGCCTATGTGGGTACCGAGGCCATCCGGGCCTATACTGAATTCTTCGAGGCGGGGCGTCAGCGGTTCTTCAACGAGCAGAAAGACATTCAGAGCTACCTCGATTTGGGCAACCGGTCAACGTCGACCAATGGTGGCCGGGTTGAGCGCGACTTCTCGCTGTTCTCTTATTTCGGCAAGGTTAACTACGCCTACAATGACCGGTATTTATTCCAGGCCATTTTGCGGCAGGACCGGTCGTCACGTTTCCAGGGTTCAGGACAGGCGGCCCTTTTCCCGGCTGTTAGTGCTGGCTGGCGTATCTCAGACGAGGCGTTCATGAAAGACGGCTTGTCGTTCGTCAACGACCTGAAAATTAGGGCGGGTTATGGCCAAACGGGTAACCAGGAAATTGGTGACTACAACGCCTACACTACTTACCAGTCCGATACGTTCCACTCAGGATACCCCGTTAACGGTGATGCGTCCAATTCAAATCAGGGTTTCGATATCCGTGGCTTTGGTAACCCCAACGCGAAATGGGAAACGACAACCTCGACCAACTTCGGCCTGGATGCTACGTTGTTGAAAAACCACCTGAACATAGAATTCGACGTATGGAGCCGGTTGACTACCAACATGTTGATTGCCAGTCCATTCACGTTCTCGCAGGGCGACGCCGGTGTACCTGCCTACAACGTAGGCGAAATGCGCAACCGGGGTGTCGATCTGGGTATTACCTACAAGAACACGGCGGGCAAACTGCGCTACAACGCCAGCCTGAACTTCTCGACCTATCGCAACGAGGTAATCAAACTCGACGAAAGCACGGGTACAACCATCTTTGGTGATAACTCACGGGTGCCGGGTGGTGCGGTAACGCGTACCAAAGTAGGGCAGGCGATCTCGTCATTCTACGGCTACAAAGTGCTGGGCATTTTCCAGACTGCCGAAGAAGCAAAAGCCTGGGCACCGTATGTGGATGGTTACAACAAGCCGGGTAAGTTCAAGATTGCCGACATCAACGGTGATGGCAAAATCAACGACGATGACCGGACGTTTATCGGCAGCCCACACCCCGATTTCACCTATGGCCTCAACGTGAACGTAGGGTACGGTCCGTTCGATTTGACCTTGTTTGGTGCCGGTTCGCAGGGGAACAAGATTTTCAACTACACCCGCTACTTCACCGACTTCAACACGTTCCAGGGCAACCGCTCACGCCGTGCTTTGTATGACGCCTGGTCGCCCACCAACACGGGGGGTACGGTGCCCATTCCCGACGCCAACGATCAGGTTAGTAGCCGCCCATCGACGTACTTCATCGAAGACGGATCATATTTCCGGCTGAAGAACGTTCAATTGGGTTATACCCTGCCGCCTGCCATTGCCAATCGGCTGGGCCTGAACAATGCGCAGATTTACTTACAGGGTCAGAACCTGCTGACTTTCACGGGTTACTCGGGCCTAAACCCTGAAATCAGCGGCACTGGTGGCAATCGTACCCTAGGCTTCGACGGCGGCTATTTGCCGGTGTCTCGCACCACAACGGTTGGTATAAACCTAAGTTTCTAGTCATCACGATCTCAAGACGTTACCATTATGATAAACAAACGTTTAACCATCACCGGCCTCAGCCTGATTGGTTTACTGTCGATGCATTCGTGCAGTAATGAATTTCTAACAAACACGCCCAAAGGTCAGTACAGCCCTACCTCGCTGACAAACCTGAAGGGTATCGAGGGGCTTTTGGTGGGTGCCTACGGTATGCTCGACGGTGAAGGCATCGACGGGCAGGCATCCTGGGAAAACGAAGTGCAAAACTGGGTGTTTGGCGGTATCCCGTCTGACGATGCCTACAAGGGCACCGACGCGGGCGACCAGCCAGAGCAGTCGTTCATCGAGCGCTACGATTTTCAACCCACCAACGGCCACATCAAAAACAAGTGGCGGGGGCTGTATGAAGGCGTAGCCCGTTGTAACGATGTGTTGGACAACATGGCTGGTGCGGCTGACATCTCGGCAGAACGGAAGAAGACCATTGAAGCGGAAGTCCGTTTTCTGCGGGGATACTACCACTTCGAGGCCAAGAAAATCTTCCGCGACGTACCATACATCGATGAAAAGGCTTACGATGCAAATGACCCCAACAGCACCAAAATCCCGAACGACAAGGACATCTGGCCAAACATAGAGGCCGATTTCCAGGCCGCTGCCGCTGCCCTGCCCAATAAGCAGGGTGACGTGGGGCGTCCCACCAAATGGGCTGCACTGGCGCACTTAGCTAAAGCCTATATGTATCAGGGCTTTAACGTAAGCACGGGTGCTGCCAATACCGCTAAACTCACGCAAGCAAAAGCCGTGCTGGACCAGATTGTGGCCAGCAACCAGTATAGCCTGACGGATAAATATTCGGAGAATTTCGATGCGGGTTCACGCAACAACCGGGAGTCGATTTTTGAAGTGCAGTACGCTATTTCATCGTCTGATGATGGTGCCTCAACGCGGGGAATGGGCCTGGCTCACCCCTATGCCTCGCCCTGGGGTTGCTGCGGGTTCTACCAGCCGTCGCAGAATCTGGTGAATGCGCACCAAACTGATGTCAACGGTCTGCCGCTGCTCGATACGTTCAATAACGTTGACGTGAAGAGCGATCAGGGTGTGAAACTGGACGAGGCTTACACGCCTTCGACGGTGCCCCTAGATCCTCGTCTCGACTGGAATGTTGGTCGCCGGGGTATTCTGTACCGCGATTTCAAGATCCACAACAGCGATTTCGTTCGTGATCAGACCTATGCCGGCCCCTATTCGCCCAAGAAGCACGTAGCCTCGAAAGCGTTTACTAGCATCGGTGGCTGGCAGAACCTGACGGCCAACAACTACCGCCTCATTCGTTATGCCCACGTATTGCTGTGGCTGGCCGAGTGTGAAGTAGAAGTGGGTTCGTTGGCGCGTGCCCAGGAGTTGACCAATATGGTACGTGGCCGGGCGGCTAATCCTGCTGATTTCGTGAAGAAAGCCACTCAGGGTGCCAAACGTGACGAGTATGTCGTTACGGAAGCTCCCGCTGCCAACTACGTGATCAAGAAATACACGGCTGCTTGGGCCGATAAGGTGCTGGCACGTAAAGCCATTCGGCACGAGACCCGGCTTGAGTTTGCGATGGAAGGCCACCGTTTCTTCGACCTCGTTCGCTGGGGTATTGCCTCAGACGTGTTGAATGAATACGTGTCGAAGGAGAGTGCGCCCACTAAGCGGACGTATCTGAAAGATGCCAAGTTTGTGAAAGGCAAGCATGAGTACTACCCTCTGCCACAGGATGCTATCGACTTCGCTTTCCTGAACGGTAAGCCAACGCTGGTGCAAAACCCGGCGTACAAGTAGTCTTTCCGGTAATTGATTAACGGTTTACCAGCTTCTAAATACAGAAGCTGGTAAACCGTTTTTTTGGGCTTAAACATCTGCCACACCGACGGGGTTATAAAAGCATACGTATAAACCACTCAACACTATGGCAATCCCATCACCATTCGACCCCGATCAGGTCGACCCCGAATTTTATTCAAAAGACCCCAACCAGCACGGCACCTCCGACTACGGCCACGAATCGGAAGGGGTTGGCAACAACACCTACAAAGACAGCACATCGGGTGTGGACATGGACAAGCAGAATCAGCAGGAAACGACCCAGGCTAAAGCCGCAACCAAGTTCGATAATAACCCCGATGCACCGGGCGGCGAAAGCGTAGGCACTTACCAGGAATGGGATGTTGACCCCGACCAACTGAACCCAAAAACGCCCCGCCCCATGACCGACGCAGAGTCTGAGAAACTGAAATCGATCCCCGACAATCCGTCAGACGAGGCCTTGTTGCATCGGCACGATGCCACGTACCTGGAGCAGGGCGACAACCCGAACACCCAGTATGACCCGCACAACGAAGGGTATGACAACAAGCCAGGAAAGGAGACAGATAAGTAAGGAATCAAACCCTTATAACCCCAGACTTACGACTAAAAAAAGCGGGTTGTCCCCTTCGGCAACCCGCTTTTTTTGTGCTTTACCGTTATAACCGACAGTCTGCGTTCTTTAGGCTTTACTTAGTTGCGCTAACTGGCAACAACTCGCTGTATGAAACACTATAAATTCCCTGCGTTAGCCCTGCTGGCACTGGTACTCAATGCACCAACTGCTCAGGCTGCTTTGCCCAAAAAAGGCCCCTGGCAAACCCTGTTCGACGGTAAAACCCTGACCGGATGGCACACATTTCAGAAAGTTGGTCAACCCGTTCCTGAGAATTGGAAGGTAGAAGACGGGGCTATTCATTTTACCGGTGGCCGTGGTGCTGGTGACTTGGTAACCGACAAGGAATATGGCGATTTCGAACTGGAAATAGAGTGGAAAATTGCCGAGGGGGGCAACAGTGGCATTATTTACCACGTCAACGAAGATCCCAAATACAAGGCTACCTACCAAACCGGCCCCGAAATGCAGGTGCTCGATAATGAACGCCACCCCGACGCCAAGCAGGGCCACGATGGTAACCGCACCGCCGGCGCACTCTATGACCTGCAAAAGCCCATCACGCCCAACGCTGCCAAGCCCGCCGGCGAGTGGAACAAAGCCCGCCTGAAAATTGTGGACGGCAAGGCTGAGCAGTATCTGAACGGCAAAAAAATTGCCGAATACCCCACCTCCGGCCCCGAATGGGAGGCAATGGTGGCCAACAGTAAATTCAAAGGCTGGGAAGGATTTGGTAAATTCAGCACCGGAAAAATAGCCCTGCAAGACCACGGTAATCAAGTCTGGTTCCGTAATATTCGCCTACGTGAATTGTAAAAAACGGCCCCCTAGCCCCCAAAGGGGGAATGCTGACGCAAGAGCAGTTCCCCCCTTTGGGGGCTAGGGGGCTACTTCTCCCCTACCCCCATGCACCGTAGAAACGCCCTCCGCAATTTGACTGGTACTGCCCTGACGCTGTCGGCGGTGCCTGCTTTTTCACAACTCATGAAGGAGTCTGAACCGCCCGCTCCCTACACCAAGGCCACGACCGCTCTGAAAGGCAACATCAACCACTCGGTGTGCCGGTGGTGCTACTCGAAAATTTCGCTTGACGATCTTTGCAAATCGGCGAAGGAAATGGGAATCAAGTCTATTGATCTGGTTGGGCCGGAGGAGTGGCCCACACTGAAGAAGTATGGCCTTGTATCGGCCCTGCCACAGGGGGCCGGTAAGGGTATTGTCGACGGGTTTAACGACCCTAAACTGCACGACGAACTGGTGGCCAGTTACGAGGCTATTTTTCCGAAATTGGTGGCAGCAGGCTACACAACGGTGATCTGCTTTTCGGGAAATCGCCGGGGTATGAGTGATGCCGAGGGCATGGAAAACTGCGCCAAGGCACTAAAACGCCTGATGCCTAGTGCCGAAAAATACAGCATAACTATGATAATGGAGCTGCTCAACAGCAAGGTGGACCACAAAGATTATATGTGCGATCATACCGCCTGGGGCGTTGAACTGTGCAAAAAAGTAGGGTCAGACAAGTTCAAACTGCTCTACGACATCTACCACATGCAGATCATGGAGGGAGATATCATTCGCACGATCCGTAGTTCGCATCAGTACATCGGGCACTACCATACGGGCGGTAATCCGGGCCGGAACGAGATCGACCAGACGCAGGAGATTTATTACCCAGCGGTGATGCAGGCCATTGTGGCTACGGGCTTCAAGGGCTACGTTGCGCAGGAGTTTATTCCCAAACGGGATCCGCTCACCAGCCTCCGCGAAGCCGTCGTGCTCTGTGATGTATAGGTAAATAAGGGTTCTGAAATCAATACAAAAAGCGATTTACAAGCAATTGTAAGTCGCTTTTGTATTAACCCGGCATTAAAGGAGCAGGCAGCTTGCCGTTTTTAATATAATGAATTTAGTAACCGTATACTCAATCAACTACTTAAGCAGTCTGTAAGACTAGTAGAAATATGCTTAAGTAGTCAAAAAAGGATAATTTGTATTATTCGGTGAAAAATTAACGATTATTATGAAAATGATATAACTATTTCTTCTATTTACAATATAGAATTTGTAGAATAAAGAGGTAATGATAGTTTTAGGGTCGGCAGTCAGCAAAGACTGTCATAACCTATAACTCTCTCTTATGTTGAACACGTACATATCCAGATTAATGGGCTTCGCTCTTTTGCTGGGTTTATTAGTCACTAGCGGGTTGGCCCTGGCGCAGGGCACAGCCCGAACAGGCCGCGTCACGGGCAAAGCCGATAACGTGGGCATCCCCGGCGTAAACGTGTCCGTAAAAGGCACCACCCGTGGCGTCGTTACCAGCGCGACCGGCGATTTCAGCATCACCGTTCCCGACAATGCCATACTGGTCTTTTCGTTCATCGGCTACACCTCGCAGGATGTTACCGTACGCAGCCAGTCTACCATTAACATTGCACTGGAAGAAGATGCCACGGCCCTGAACGAAGTGGTCGTAACTGGTTACTCGACTGACAGCCGCCGCGAAACGTCGGGAGCCGTATCAACGGTGCAGCCGCAGCAACTGAAGGCAGTGCCATCGGGCAACGTTGAGCAGCAGTTGCAGGGGCGTGTGTCGGGTTTGACGGTGATTACCAACGGCCAGCCGGGCACCAGCAGCCAAATTCGGGTGCGGGGTTTCGGTGCCTTTGGTGGTAACCAGCCGCTGTATGTGGTGGATGGCGTACCCACGCAGACCGTCGATTTCCTGGTGCCTGATGACATCGAAACGACGACGGTGCTGAAAGATGCGGCATCAGCCTCTATTTATGGAGCACGGGCGGCCAACGGCGTAATTGTGTACACGACCAAAAAAGGACAGCGCCGGGCGCAGAAACTGACCGTATCGTATGATGGCCTGTTTGGTGCCACCGACCCCGGTAAAGGCCAGCCTATTCTGAACCCACAGGAGCAGGCCGACTGGACCTGGCAGGCCAAGAAAAATGACATCTTCCAGGATGGCGGCACCGTTGGCCCCGATAGTTTCACGGGTTTGGCGGGTGGTCAGTATGGCACGGGGCAAACGCCTGTGCTGCCCGAATACCTGCTGGTGGGTAACCGCTCGGGCGTAACGGGTGGTGTCGATTTGGCCGCTGAGGCTGCCAAATACAATGTGAACCCCGCCAACGGCCCGGTTTACCTCGTTATCCCGGCTAACAAGCAGGGTACCGACTGGTATGGTGCCATCACGCGCACGGCCCCCCTGATGCGGCACACGCTGGGCTTTTCGGGCGGATCGGACTACAGCCGGTTCTACCTCAGCCTGGGTATGCAACAGCAAGCGGGTATTGTGAAATACAATGATTTCACCCGCTATTCGCTACGGGCCAATACGGAGTTTGACATTACCAAGAAGATTCGTTTTGGTGAAAACATCCAGCTCACCTATCTCTCAACCCGCGGTCAGCAGGGTGGTAGTGGTGGTCAGGGTGTGGCTGGCGATGAGAATGACGTGTTGCAGGCGTTCCGTATGCCACCGATCATTCCAGTATACAACTCATTTGGTGGCTACGCGGGCACGGCAGCACCGGGTTTCAACAACCCACGCAATCCGGTGGCCAACCGCGACGGGCAGAAGGATAACCTGAACGCCAATATTGTGGCCTATGGGAATGCCTATCTGGAATATGACGTGATTCCGGCCCTGACGTTGCGGAGTAGCATTGGTGGTTCATACCGCAATTACTACTACAACTTCTATAACCGGGCGCAGTACGAGAACTCAGAAAACGGCACTAACTTCACCTACGGCGAAGGGGCGGGTTATGGCCTTGCCTGGACGTTTACCAACACGGCGCAGTATAAGCAGCAGTTTGGTATCCACAGCATCAACGCGCTGGTGGGCGTGGAAGCCCTCAACACGGGCGCTGGTCGGAACGTAGACGGTTCGGGTCTGAACCCGTTCACCGTAGACCCTAACTACGTGACAATCAGCTCGACCACGCCGGGTGCCACGCGGCAGGTGGGGAGTGGATATGGCCTGGGAGTTAACTTCTTCTCGACGTTTGCGCAGGCTCGTTACGTCTACAACGACAAGTATATTCTGTCGGGTACGATTCGCCGCGATGGTTCGTCGCAGTTTGGTGCTAACAGTCGGTATGGTGTGTTCCCGGCAGGGTCGGTGGCATGGCGCATTTCGTCTGAGCCGTTCATGAAAAGCCTGCCCTGGGTATCGGACCTCAAAATTCGGGGTGGTTATGGCCTGATGGGTAACTCGAACAACGTGGACCCTAACAACCAGTATAACCTCTACGCGTCTAACGCGGGCAACGGCTATGACATCAGCGGGGCCAACACGTCTGTTCAGTCGGGCTTCTACCGTAGCCGTATTGGTAATGCCGATGCCAAATGGGAAACCAGCGCTACCTCAAACATCGGTTTCGACGGGTCGTTTTTCAACAATAAACTGGAAGTGATCCTGGACGTGTGGCGGAAAGATACCCGTGACCTGCTGTTTCAACTGGGTCTGCCGGGCGTAGTGGGGGTACGGGCCAACGCACCGGCGGTAAACATCGCCAAAATGCGCAACCAGGGTATCGATATCACGGTGATTACGCGGGGTAACCTGACGACCAAAGTAGGCTACGAAGTAACGGCCATTGGTAGTTTCCTGAGCAACCAAATCCAGGAATTAGCTCCTGGTACGCCTTACTTCTATTCGGGTGGTACGCGCCTGAGCACCAACGTAGTACGGAACGAGCCAGGGCAGTCAATCTCGTCATTCTACGGCTACAAGGTGATCGGTCTTTTCAACAGCAAAGAAGAGGTGGCGGCGGCACCAACGCAAAACGGAGCTGCTCCGGGCCGCTTCCGGTATGCCGACTCGAACGGTGATGGCAAAATCGACGATGATGACCGGGTCTATCTGGGTAGCCCCGTTCCGAAGTTCACGGGTGGGGTCACGCTTACTCTGCGCTACAGCGGGTTCGATTTCAACACCTATATGTACACGTCGCTGGGCAACAAAATTTTCAACAACTCACGCTGGTTCACCGATTTCTACCCCTCGTTTACGGGGGCGGCGGTGAGCGCACGGGTGAAGGACTCTTGGTTGCCAACGCACACGAATACGAGCATCCCCATTTTTGAGAGTGCCTCGAATTTCAGTACCAACACGCAGTCGAACTCCTACTACGTGGAAGACGGTTCGTTTCTGCGGATGCAGTACCTGTCGGCGGGGTATACGTTCCCGTCGCGTATTCTGGGTAACACCGGTCTGAGCCGCCTGCGTCTTGGCGTGTCAGCTACTAACCTGTTTACATTAACCAAATACACGGGACTAGACCCGGCAGTAGGTGGCGCGGCTGACTCGAACTTTGGTATCGACATCGGCAATTATCCGGTAACGCGGGGGTACAATTTCCAGATCAGTTTTGGTTTCTAAGACGTCACAAACACACATGAAAACATACATCGCTAAGGGAATGGTGGCCGCCGCTATGCTGGTCATGACCACGTTCGCCTGTAATGACAAATTTCTGAATATACCGGCCACGGGTCAGTTGGCGGGTAATCAGCTAACGTCCCGCGAGGGGCTGGATGGCCTGCTGATCAGTGTTTATTCGCAGTTAAACGCGCGCGGATTTACCCAATCGGCCAGTTCCAACAACTGGGCACGGGGGAGTATTTCGGGGGGTGAGGCCAACAAGGGGTCTAACTCTGGTGACTTCAACGCCCTCACGCCCTTTCAGCGCTACGAACTGCTGCCCAGCAGTGGGCAGGTAAATGACAAGTGGAACGCCATGTATGAGGGCGTCAGCCGGGCCAATTCTGTGCTTCGGGCGTTGAAAACCGCTGCGGTAGAGGTGTCTGATGGTGATAAAAAACGCATTGCGGCTGAGGCCCGTTTTCTGCGGGGGCACTACTACTTCGAGCTGAAACGGTCGTTTAACATGGTGCCTTACGTTGACGAGATGCTGGATTATGGCTCTGGCATCGAAAAGGTGGCAAACGACAAGGATATCTGGACCAACATCGAGGCTGATTTCAAATATGCCTACGATAACCTGGCCGAGAAGCAGGGGGCAGTGGGTCGGGCCAATAAATGGGCGGCGGCTTCGTATCTGGCTAAGTCTTACATGTACGAGAAAAAGTATACCGAAGCCAAAGCGCTGTTCGATCTGATCATGGCCAGCGGTATGACCCCAGGTGGTAAGAAATATGGCCTGGTGGCGAAGTATGCCAACGTGTTCAACGCCGAATTTGACAACAACGAAGAGTCGATTTTTGCGATGCAGGCGGCGGCCAACACGGGTAGTTCCGACAATGCCAACCCCGATCTGGTGCTGAACTTCCCCTACAACACCGGGTCGAACGGGCCGGCGGGTTGCTGCGGATTCTTTGCGCCCAGTTTCGAACTGGCCAACTCGTTCCGCACCAACGCCAACGGTCTGCCGTTGCTTGATGGTTCGTATAACACGGGTGCTAATCAGTTGAAAACCGACCAGGGTCTGGCCTCGAAAGATGCCTTCACGCCCGATGCTAACCCCGTCGACCCGCGTTTAGACCATTCAATTGGTCGCCGTGGTATTCAGTATCTCGACTGGCAGCCCCACCCCGGCCTCGACTGGATTCGTGACCAGGGTTTTGCTGGCCCGTATTCGCCCAAGAAGTTCATTTTCTACAAATCGCAGGATAAAACCCTCACCGATGGTAGCTCATGGACGGATGGGTACTCGGCCATTAACTACAACATCATTCGCTTTGCCGACGTGCTGCTGATGGCCGCCGAAGCGGAGATTGAGGTGGGTAGCCTGGCGACGGCTCAGAAATACGTGAATCAGGTGCGCGCCCGTGCGGCCAACGCGGCGGGTTTTGTGACGGGTGCCGATGGCAAACCAGCCGCCAACTACGTGATTGCGCAATACACGGCTCCTTTTGCCGACAAGGTGGCTGCCCGCACGGCGGTTCAATTTGAGCGCAAACTGGAGCTATCGGGTGAGGGACATCGCTTTTATGACCTGGTGCGTTGGGGTGTTGCGGCCCCGGTGCTGAATGCATTCCTGGCCTACGAATCGCCGAAACTGTCGGTGGGTTATAGCGGATCCAAATTCACGGCCAGCAAAGACGAGTACATGCCCATTCCGCAAACCCAGATCGACTACCAGGGCAAGACCGTCCTGAAGCAGAATCCGGGGTATTGATTGGATGTGGCATAACCAAAAAAAGGGCTTCCAGCATTGCTGGAAGCCCTTTTTTTGGTTATGCCCTCAGATTTACACAGAGATGATTAAAAAAGGATAGTGCTGGTAATTCGCTAATTTGGCTCCATGATTAGCAAAGAGAAGCTATCACTCCTGTTGAAGGATGTAGAGAGTGACCGGGTTGAACGGACTGTCTCAAGGAGTAATACAGATAAATACGGCGAAGCGATGTGTGCATTCGCCAATGACTCACCAAGCAACAATCAACCAGGTTATTTACTAGTAGGGGCTAAAGACGATGGAACTCTTGACGGTGAGCCTATCACTGACCAGTTGCTGCAAAACCTTGCTGCTCTACGGACGGATGGCAACATAATCCCTCCACCCGCACTCTCTGTACAAAAATTCAGCTTTGCTGAAGGAGATTTAGCGGTGGTTGAAGTACATCCACATCATCTGCCTCCCGTACGATACAAACAGCGGATTTGGATTCGCAATGGACCACGTCGTGCTGTTGCCGGTGAAGCAGAAGAGCGTATTCTCAATGAAAAACGTTCTCACTTTGCCCGAAGCTTTGACACACTCCCAAGCCGGGGAAGTAAACTGGCTGATTTGAGCCAGGCATTTTTCCGCACCACCTATCTACCCATGGCGATAACTGATGAGGAGTTAGTTGCCAATGGAAGGGTGCTTATCGAACAGATGGCATCGCTCAAATTCTACGATCTTACGGCAGACTGCCCAACCCATGCGGGCATATTGGTGTTCGGGATTAATCCGCTTTATTACCTTCCCGGAGCGTACATTCAATACGTGCAGTTTGCGGGCGATTCATTGAGTAGCGACGTTATTAATGAGACCTCATTCTCCGGTTCGTTAATAACACTTTTGAATGAACTAGACGCTTTTGTGAAGAACCAGCTCATTCATCAACGGCCCGAACCGGTTAGTGCCCTTCTCGACAAAATGGTTGTCGACTATCCTTATCTAGCCATCCGTGAGGCGTTGATGAATGCTGTCTTGCATCGCGATTATCAGAGTAACGCGCCTATTCGCTTCTATCAATTCAATGACCGGATCGAAATTCATAATCCAGGCGGCCTATTTGGCGCTGCCCGTCCCGAAAATTTTCCGAGGGTTAACGATTACCGTAATCCTGCCTTAGCCGAAGTGATGAAAGTGCTCGGCTATGTGAATCGGTTTAGCCGGGGAATTAGTCGAATCCAGACCGCTTTAGCCGAAAATAACAGCCCTGCTCCGGTCTTCGAAAAAGAGCAGCTCACCTATTTTGGCGTCATTCTTTTTAAATATAGCCAAGCATGAAAACGCTGATATTTTTCAACAACAAAGGTGGTGTTGGAAAAACAACGCTTGTTTATCACGTTGGTTTCATGTTGGCTGAGTTGGGTAAACGGGTTGTGTTGGTAGACCTCGACCCACAAATGAATCTGACCACGATGGCTCTGGCTGACCAACGGCTATTGACTCTATACGACAGCACTCAAAATCAATCTACGATTATGAATAGTATTCGCCCGGTCATCAGAGGTATGGGCGATATTGTTCCGGCACATTTTGAACAAATTGCTGATAACCTGAACCTGATTCCAGGTGATCTGGACTTATCTAATTTTGAGGATAAATTAAGTGATAGCTGGACGAGATGTTCAGATGGAGACGAGTTAGCTTTTCGTAGGACATCGGCTTTTTATCGAATTATTAGCGAAGCAACTACCCGTGTCCAGGCAGACTATTGTCTGGTTGATGTAGGGCCGAATTTTGGGGCTATCAATAGGGCAACGCTTATTGCTGCTGATAACATTATTGTTCCGCTGGCTGCTGACTTGTTTTCTATCCAAGGATTAAAAAATGTAGGGAAGACGCTGACGGTTTGGCGAAATGAGTGGCAAGACCGACGGGGACGGAACCCTGACCCTGAACTGAACTTGCCTGAGGCCATTATGCGCCCTTCAGGCTACATTGTCTTGCAACATGCTGTACGAGATAATCGCCCTGTAAAAGCGTACAGTACCTGGGCTAACAGGATTCCCTTGACCTACCACGAATCTGTTCTATTACAGAATACGCCACCGCCCACACTGGATACTGACCCTGATTGCCTGGCTATTCTGAAACACTACCGCAGTCTGGTCCCTATGGCCATGGAGGCACGCAAACCTATTTTCTTGCTTAAACCGTCTGATGGAGCAATTGGCGCACATTTTCAAGCGGTTAAGGAAGTATACAGTCAGTTTAAGAAGCTAGCCGAACGTATTATGGCGTTGCCGTAACGCGCTTTTTATCCATTATAATCAACCAGGTAGTTTGTCTATCCACGGCTGTGCTTCCTCCAATTGCGCTGCCAATTGAAACAGCCCGTTTTCGTTGCCCAGCGCGGCGGTGAACATGGAACCTACGGGCAGGCCATCGGCGGAGACGTGGAGCGGTACGGACATGGACGGCTGGCCGGTCATGTTGGCAATGGGCGTGTAGGGAATGTAGCCGAATGATTTTTCGGCCAGTTGGTCAATCTGCTTGCTGCCTTTCAGGAAACGCAGGCCACCCAAGGCGTCCACCAGCTTCATCGTCCGGGTTTCGGCAGCCGAGTTTTGCAACTCGCCAATGCGGATGGGTGGGCGCGACATCGTAGGAGTGAGCAGCAAATCGAACCGTTCATGGAGTTGGCCCATCTGGCGCGAAAGGGTGTTCCAGCGACGTTTTTGGTACGAATTATCCACGGCAGAATACGCCTCCGAAATGCGCGATAATGCCCAGGTGTTCAGTTCCATATCACCGCGGCGGGCGGGGCGTTTGAGGTAGTCCGACAGTTCGCGGATGGTGGCTCCTGTTTCGCTCAGCACCATTGTCAGGAACACCTCGCTGAGGGCGGTCTGGTCAAACGGCAGGGCAATCTCTTCGACGGTATGGCCCAGGCCTTCGAGCAGTTTGGCCGTTTTTTGCACCGCCAGCACACATTCCGCGTGGGTTTGCTGACCCGGAAACGGGTGTTGAGTGGTCATGGCAACGCGCAGTTTACCGGGTTCAATGCCCACCTGACTTAGAAATGTTTCAGCGTTCGGCCCCATCGCATAGGGGTCGCCGGGGGCCATACCCGCCGAGACATCGAGTAGGGCGGCGCTGTCACGCACGGTGCGCGAGACGACGTGGCTCCGCACCGCACCCTGCCACATTTCGCCAAAAGATGGCCCTAGCGAAGTCCTTCCCCGTGAGGGCATCAGCCCAAACAAGCCGCAACACGACGCCGGAATACGAATGCTGCCACCTCCGTCAGTTGCCGTTGCCGCCGGCACAATCCCCGCCGCTACCGCCGCCGCCGACCCCCCACTGCTGCCCCCCGGCGAATAGGCAGGATTCCAGGGGTTGCGCGCCGGGCCGTACAGTTCAGATTCGGTGTAGGGCGTAAGGCCAAATTCGGGCGTATTCGTTTTGCCGAAAAACACCAGCCCGGCCTGCTTGTAGCGCGTGACGGCATAGCTGTCGGTAGCCGAAATGTGCCCCGCATAGCCCCGGTTTCCCGATTTCATGGGTGTGCCGGCCCATTCCAGTTCCAGGTCTTTCAGCAAAAATGGTACGCCGCGAAAGGGCGCACTGGCGGGCAGTTGATCCAGCATCCGCCGCCCCTGATCGTAGAGGGGCGTCACGATGGCGTTCAGTTCGGGGTTCACGGCTTCGGCGCGGGCAATGGCGGCGTCGAGTAGTTCGGCGGGGGTGGCGTCGCCTTTCCGCACCAGCTCAGCCAGTGCCAGCGCGTCGTGTTGGCGGTATTCGGGGTAGGTCATATTATCTGGGTAACACCATACTCACCACTTCCTTGCGGTCGGTGCGGGCGTCGGTGGGGCGAAGGCGGAATGAGTAGGTGTAGGAGCGATTGATGGGTAGTAGGTATTCGGCGTGGGTGCGGGGTGTCCAGCTATCGTCGCCGCCTAGTCCCATTTGCTGGTAATCAATGTTGACCAGCGTAGTGTTACCATGCTCTACCGTCTGGGCGTGTGGGTTTTTCGCCGCTATCAGGGCCGCGTCGGTGTAGTCGCGGGCATTGATGTTCATCAGCACCGAGCCGCTAAATGGTTCGGCAATGACCAGCAGGCCCGTGGCGTTGCCCGCCTCCGACAGGTAAGCCCAGCGCACGTCGGTTTTGTTGCCGTTTTCCTGCGCCATGGTGTACGGAAAATACTGGTCGGCCACTTTGCCACTGTATTGGCTCACAAACGCCGCGTCTTTCCGGTCCTGATAACTCTCGAACGGTCCACGACCATACCAGCTTAGGTTGCTCATGCTGGCGGGCAGGGTCAGTTGCATGCCTACGCGGGCCACGGGCGGCAGGGTCGCGCTGGCGGGTGCGGTGCAGGTGGTCGACACAATTACGTCGCCCGTGCCGTAGACCATGTATTCGGTGCGCTGACGGATGGTGCCGCCTTTCATAATGATTTCGTTGACGCAGGTGACCCGCACTCGTTGCGGCCCTAACTGCGAACCTGTTGGCATAAGCTTCTCAATCTGCATATTAACAGGTGACACCATAGGATGGTCAAGCCCGGCTTTACGCCAGCGGTAGGCGTATGATTTGTCGCCCCCGCCTTCGTCATTGTCGGTCGGTACGCGCCAGAAACTAGGTTGTAAAATACCCCCGGCTGCCTGACTGCTAATCAGGTTTTTTTCTTTGTATAGCCACTGCGTAATACCCCCCGCTGCTTTGCTGAATACGATACCGAAATCAGCCCCGCGCAGGGCTACGCCGTTGGGCGTGGGTACGTATTTCAGTTGTGGAATGCGCCCCACGCTCACCACCGGGGGCATGGGCGTGTCGGTCTGGATGGGAAACTGTTCCGACGCTACTTCGTGCCCGGCGGGTGCCCAGGGCGTTTCCTGCTTCAGTTGCAGGCTCAGCACTAGGAAGTATTCGCTGCCCGCTTCCCGCGCTGCCGGAATGGTGTAGGGTACAGTTACCTGCACGGCCTGACCGGGTTTGGCCACGATGGTAGGCACGGTGCCCTGCTGCACCATCTCACCGTTGCGCATGAGTTTGCACACCAGTTTCAGGTTGTCGAGGCCCTGAAAATCATAGGTATTACGGATATTGACCTTTGTTTGGGTGGCCGATAGCGGCGCGGGCAGGGCAAACTTCACGTAGCTGTAGGCCCGTTTTACTTCGTTGAGTTCGGGCTGAGGGGTGCGGTCGGGGTTCACCAGGCCGTCGCAGGCGTTGGCCCCGTCGATGTAGTTGATGTGGTCGGTGTAATACTTCCCTTTTTTATCGCGCAAAATCAGGCCCTGATCCACCCAGTCCCAGATGAACGCACCCTGGAGGCGGGGGTATTTGTCGATGGCATTCCAGTAGTCTTTCAGGTTGCCCACGCTGTTGCCCATCGCGTGGGCATATTCGCAGACGATCACGGGCCGGGTGGGGTCTTTTTCCATCAGCCGGATCATATCATCGACCGACGGGTACATGGTCGAAATAATGTCGAAGCTAGACAGCGTGCTTTGCGTGTAGGGCTTGCGGCCTTCGTAGTGAATGGGGCGCGTGGGGTCTACCTGCTTCATGATGCTGGCCATGTCGGTAAAGTTTTTGCCCATGCTCGTTTCGTTACCCAACGACCAGATAATGATGGACGGATGGTTCTTGTCGCGCTCCACCATGGCCCGGCCCCGCGCCACAAACGCGTCGCGCCATTCAGGGCGTTCGGCCAGGTCATAGCCTTTGTACCACAGCTCGTGGCTCTCGATATTGGCTTCGTCGATCACGTAGAGGCCATATTCGTCGCAGAGGTCATACCAGTCTGTCACGTTGGGATAATGGCTGGTGCGCACCGAGTTGATATTATACTGCTTCATCAGCTTAATGTCTTTCACCATGCTTTCGCGGGTGATCACGCGGCCCGTGTTGGGGTCGAACTCGTGCCGGTTCACGCCCTTAAACGTCACGGGTTGCCCATTGACGAGCAATTGGCCGCCGCGCATTTCCATTTCGCGGAAACCAACTTTCTGGCTAACAGCCTCCTGCACTACACCGTCGATACCCATCAGTTGCAGCGTCAGCGTATACAGATTCGGTGCTTCTGCCGACCACAATTGCACGTTGGTCAAATACTGATTCACTCGAATGAGGGTCTCCTGATCGGACCCTACGGCACTGGCCGACGACAGGTTGGCTGTGTAAACCACCTGCTTCTTAGGGTCGTATAACGTAGCTTTCACGAGGTACGCGGGAATGGTTGAACCCGTCAGGTTGCGTACGTAGGTGGTCAGTTTCAGCGTGGCGTTGCGATAGGTGGGGTTTTCCATGTCGGTGGCCACCTGCACATCGCGCAGATGTATGCGGGGCTTGTTGAACAGCGTCACGTCGCGGAAAATGCCCGAAATGCGCCAGAAGTCCTGGTCTTCCAGATAGCTCCCGTCTGACCAGTTGATGACCTCTACGGCGAGTACGTTTTCGCCGGGGCGAAGGGCTTCCGTGAGGCGAAACTCGGCGGGGGTCATGCTGTCTTCGTGGTAGCCAATGTATTTGCCGTTTAGAAATACGCGGCAGGTAGACTGCACCCCGGCAAACTGAATAAACGTCTCACGGTCAGACCAGTTAGCGGGCACCGTAAACTTGGTTCGGTACAGACCAACGGCATTGGTATCGGCCTGAATCAGGGGAGGATTAGCCGGAAACGGGTGTTTGATGTTGGTGAAAATAGGCCGGTCATAAGGCCGACCTTCGCGGGCACCCACCACCTGCCAGTTCGACGGCACGGGCAGATTGTCCCAGTCGGCGTCGTTCAGGCCGGGATCGGAGAAGCTGGCAACGACTAGTTTTGGCGTTTTCACCCACTTGAATTTCCAGGTGCCATTGAGCGATTTCATCATCGTCGACGTAGATCGGTCGGCGGCAATGGCCTGTCCCTCAGTGGCATAGGGCCAAATGGTAGCGTGGGCTGGTTCGGTGTTCTGGCTGCTGATTTTCGGATTTTCCCAAAATGGGGTGTTATCGGTTTGGGCCAGTGCGGGCATGGAAAAAAGTAGCAGAACCAGCAGCAGAGCAATGTGGTGACGGGGGTAGGGTATAAGCATAGGTGACAGGAAGGTATGGCCAAATACAAAGCCGGAAGATAATGATAAGAGTCGTAAGTGTGGAAGTCGTGAGTGGTCCGCCGTTGCGGTCATAAGCGGTTTCGCCTCGGAGTACGCTCGCGTCAGCCACTTACGACTCTCTGACTTACGACTATCGACTTACCTTTGTTTATGCGTATTCCTGAGGACACGATTGAGCGAATCCGGCAGGCCGCCGATATTTTGGAGGTGGTGGGTGATTTTGTGTCGTTGAAGCGGCGGGGGTCTAATTACATTGCCTGTTGCCCGTTTCACAACGAGAAAACGCCGTCGTTCAACGTCAACCCCGCCCGGCAGATTTATAAGTGCTTCGGCTGCGGCAAAGCCGGTGATCCCATCCGGTTTGTGATGGACGTGGAGAACCTCGGCTATGGCGAGGCGCTGCGGTATCTGGCCAAAAAATACAACATCGAAATCGCCGAACAGGAAGTTACGCCCGAAGAGCAAAACCGCCAAACCGAGCGCGAGAGCCTCTATATCGCGCTCAACTACGCCAAAAGTTTCTTCCAGGAAAACCTGCTCCAAACCGACGAAGGCCGTGGTATTGGCCTGAGCTATTTCCGCGAACGGGGCTTCTCAGACCCCACCCTCGCCGCCTTCGACCTTGGCTACAGCCCCGACCAATGGGACGCCCTGCTCACCGACGCCACCAAAAAAGGCTACAACCCCACGGTGCTATCCAAAGCGGGACTGACCATCGTTCGTGAAGAAAGCGCCGATAATCGGGTAGCAAAAACATTCGATCGGTTTCGGGGGCGGGTCATGTTCCCGATTCATAACGTATCGGGGCGGGTGATTGCCTTTGGTGCCCGGATTCTGAAGCCCGACCCCAAAGCGCCGAAGTACCTTAACTCGCCGGAAACGGACGCCTACCACAAAAGCCAGGTGCTGTACGGCATCTTCCAGGCCAAACAAACCATCCGGCAGGAAGACGTTTGTTATTTAACGGAGGGTTACACCGACGTGATTTCGCTGCATCAGGCGGGCATCAAAAACGTGGTGGCCTCGTCGGGTACGTCGCTCACGATTGAGCAGATTCGACTCATCAGCCGGTTCACACCCAACGTCACGATTCTCTACGATGGCGACGCGGCGGGCATAAAAGCGGCCCTGCGCGGGCTCGACATGGTGCTGGAAGAGGGCCTGAACGTGAGCGTGGTGATGTTTCCCGACGGCGACGACCCCGATAGTTTTGTACGGAAAGTGGGTGCTGAGGCCTTTAAAGCGTTTATCAAGCAACATGCCCACGACTTTATCACTTTCAAAACCGATAACCTCCTCAAAGACGCGGGCGATAATCCGTTTAAACGCGCAGAGGTCATCAGCGAAATCGTGGGCAGCATCTCGCGTATCCCGGACCCCATCAAACGGCAGGTGTTTTTCCAGACCACGGCCCGCCAACTGAAGGTAGACGAGCAAACGCTGATTTCGGAAAGCAACCGCCTCATCCGCAAGCAACATGACCAGCAGGTAAAGGAGAGCGACCGCCAGCAGGAGCGCGACGCCCGCAACCGTCCTGCCCCCCAACCCGGTCAGTCATCAGGCCCATCAACGCCCCAGTCGCCCCCAAACTTCGGACCCTCCGATTTCTCCGATGGCCCCGGAATGTCGGACCATCCAGATGGCTTTTTTAACGACTTTCTTGACGAAGCAGGTATTGCCCCCGCCCCCGATGGGCAAGTGCCAGGCCCCAAACCCCAGGTCAGCGCCGTTCGGCCTCCGCTGTCTTACCAGGAAGAAGAATGTATTCGGCTGCTGATGAATTATGGTGCCCGCGAACTGGAGCCGGGTGTGTCGCTGTGCCACTATATATTGAGCGAACTGGACGACATTGATTTTCAGCACGAACCATACGGCCAGATTCTGACGCTCTACCGCGATACGTTCAGTCAGGGGCGGATTTTGATGGCCGATGATTTCATGCACCTGCGCGTAGACCTGCCTACCGAACAAGCCAATTCGCTGCAATACCAGGCCATTAGCCTCACCACGCAACGGTACGAAATCAGTGATCAGTGGGAAGATAAATACAAGATTTTTGTGCCCTCGGAAGAAGATACGGGCGTGTTGGCCGAAGCGGCGTATGGCAACATCCTGCGCCTGAAAAAACTCCTCGCCGAAGCGAAAATGCACGACCTGCTCCAGCAAATCCGTACCACCACCGACCCCGCCGAATCGGACCAACTCATGGCCGATTACATGCATTTCAAGCGAGTAGATGTAGAAATTGCCCGGCTGCTGGGTACGGTTATTTCGGGATGATCTGATTGACGATGTGCGAGTTGCATCGTAACTCGTGCCCCACAACTCGACCCTGCTAGTTTGATCTTGTCGGAGTAGCTTTCTTCAAGCAGTTTTTGCGCAGCCAGCGTGGCATGGCCCCCTTCTGAATAGCCCGCCAGAAATGCAGGCCTTTTCAACAAAGAAGTAATGGGGCGGGTTACGATACTGTAAACAAAACTCGGCGCATTCATGAATCGTATACTGCTCTCGCTCGGCTTTTTGGCAAGCTTAATGATTGGCTGCCAGCAATCGAAAAAAACGGAGACCGGCACCATTGCTACTACTCCAACTACCACCGACTCGGTGGCCTCTGCAACAGACGTGAACGTGCCCACGATGGGTTCGCCGGTGTTGATGACGACGTTACCGCCCAAATACAATACCCCCGACGGGCTGGCGCTGGCTCCCGACGGCACCGTTTATTTGTCGATGCCCAACCTGGCCAACAATACCTACCCCGGCGTGTTGCTCAAAATCGTGGGCGATTCGGTACAGTTTGTGAGCAGCCTGCCCGCCCACCCCGACACCAAACACGCCTGCCCGATGGACCTGGCCTTTGGCCCCGACGGTAATCTGTATTATGCTGATAATCAGTACGAAAACAGCAAAGATTTTAAGTCCCGGCTGATGCGGATTGAGATGAAAAATGGTAAAGTGGGTGCCGTAACGCCAGTGGTTACGGGCTTTGGCCTATCGAACGCGGTGGCGTGGCGCGGCAACACGATCTACGTCACCGACAGCAAATGGAAAAGTAATCCCGACGACGACAAAGGCAGCGCGGTATTTCATTTCACGATGGCTGAACTGAACAAAGGCGAAATCAAGCTGAAACCCAACACCACTGACCCGCACGTGCTGGCCACGTTCACCACTACCGTCAACGAAACAGGCGTAGACAACGGGGCCGACGGGCTGGACTATGATGAGAAAGGAAATTTCTACACCGGTTCGTTCGGCGATGGTACGCTCTATAAGCTGACGCTAAAACCCGACGGGTCGTTGGAAAAGAAAGAGAAACTAGCCGTAAGCAAACCCATTTCCTGCGTCGACGGCCTCATTATTGACCAGGCTACCAACACGATGTACCTCTGCAATTCGCGCGAAAATGCGATCATGACGGTCAACCTCGCCAACGGAAACGTGGCCACACTGGCCCAAAACGGGGATACTGACGGTGGTGATGGTAGCCTTGACCAACCCGCCGAGGTACTGCTAAAAGGCAAACGCCTCTACATTGCTAATTTCGATAAACCCGAAAAACACTTCGTCAACACCAAAGCTGACGACGTGCATACGATGTCGTGTATTGATTTGAAGTAAAATGAATGTACAGTGCATAATGAACAATGGCTTCGCGCTATACCGTAACAGGCTGTGTGCGAACTCATTGTTCATCATGCATTGTACATTCCCTTAAATCGCCTTCAGCACCAGCTTACGCCAGCGAACTTTAATGCCACCACCGTCGTGAATCTGGAGGGCGATAGAACCGTTGGCGGCACCGATTTTGGCGTCGTGCATGTCGACCATTGGGTGTTTATTAAGGAACGTCTGTACGTGATCGCCTTCCACCCGGATGCGCAGCGTGTTCCACTCACCCACCTTGAGGAAGGTCTCTTTTTCGGGCGGAATCTGCTCCAGCCAGCCCCGGCCATACGATTCATAGATGCCGCCCGTGTCGTGGTCTTTGGGGGCCACTTCCACCTGCCAGCCGCTGATTTTGGTGCCTTCGATGCTGGACCGAAAAAACACGCCGCTGTTGCCGTTGGCTTCCTGCTTGAATTGCAGCGACAGGTCGAAATTTTTATATTGTGTCTCCGTGCCGAGGTAGCCGTACTGCTTGTCGGGGCCGCTTTCGCAGACTAGTTCGCCCCCATCGACGTACCATTTTTCGGTGCCATAGATCTTCCAGCCGGTGAGGTCTTTACCGTTGAAGAGGGTAATTTTTTTGGTCGGTGTAGCGCTGATTAACAGGCCGGTAATGGCGAAAAGCGAGAGTAGTTTGAGCATATGAGTTGTGATTGTTTAGCGGAGTGGTACCGCAGCGGCGGACCGTTCCGTTATGTCATTTAGTAACAGCGGAACGGTCCGCCG
>JBBRMP010000015.1:0-47765 GCA_038230755.1 Cytophagales bacterium
TATATTAGCTGAACTGGCTTACGCTCTTATCAATTGCCTACTACGGGCCAACCACCATATGAAACGTCAATTAGTAATCCCAGCAGTAATCCTCACCGTTCTGGCTTATCAGACAGGTACATACATCTACCAGGATTTGGAGAGGAAAAAGAAAGCTCCTGAGCTATATGACCTGGCAACGAATCAGTTTATTGATGAATCACAGCTACCGGACTTTCACCACAGGGCACTTGTTGACGTTGGGTTGAACACGGCACCTCTTTGCCCGGATGACACGTCTGCCCTGTGTTTGAAACAGGTCATTCAACTACAGCGTCAGGTAGTGAAGGAATACCCAATCTCGATTCCCCAACCCAACGTACCGCCGCTGATTTCGGCCCAAGAGGCAGTTAGCCACTATGAAAAATACGTATCCGACCACACTGGCGAACCCGTGCTGATCGTGTTTAAACAACTGTATCCGAGCATTTTGCTGAACAATTACGGCATTCTTGCCAGCAACGACCACACCCGGATCCGTTACTTCACCGAGCATATGCTGGAGGCCCGTTCCAACGATTTCGCCACACTGGCCAAATCGCTCTCGCTCTTAAAATCGGACATCCCGACTGATCAATTCGATCAATGGGTAGACGCCGCCATTGGTGACGCTGAAAAACGGGAGGCAAAAGAAGTGGCCCACATTGGCGAAGCAAAGCGTCGGCTGGCTCAGTTAGCAGGTACTGGAAATAGTAGTGCTGACGGCCAAAAAATGAAATTATATGCAGCCAGGTGGCTATTGAGCAAACTAGAGCAAACCACAATTTCAGCCGACTTAATCCAGCTCCGGCGTCTCCGGCAACCGGCACGTCAATAATACGGGTCGATTATGGGTTCAACAAAAAGGCCATCCTGGTTATCAGGATGGCCTTTTTGTTGAACCCATAATCGACCCAGAACAAGACTGGGTACGTACTTTATACTGGCAAATTGGCCAGCTTGTCTTTCAGGTCGGCAAAATCCAGTGGCTTGGTCAGGAAATCGTCGGCACCCAGGTCCATGGCCTGTTTGTGGCTGTCCTCATCGCCGTAGGCCGTAATCATCATCACCACCGGCGGGCGCTTAGGGGTTACATTCCTGATGTGCCGCAACAGTTCCAGCCCGCTCATGCCCGGCATATTAATGTCCGACAAAATCAGCACGGCTTCGTGTGGTCGTTCGGTGAAAATAGTCAGCGCCTCCTCGCCCGACGAAGCAAACGTGAGGTGAATGGTGCCGCCCCGAATTTCGCGGCGAAATCGCTGCTCAAAAAGCGGCCGCACGTCCGGCTCATCGTCGACAACAAGAATGTGAATCATAACCAGAAGGATTAATTGCAGTAGTCGCTGATGACTTTGTAGGCGGGGGTGTAGCCCAGTTCGCCTGACTTTGAGAGGTCGAGGCAACCGCCGTTTTCGTCACCGAGGCTATGCCGGATGATGCCCCGAATATAGTAGGCTTCGGCGTAACGCGGATTGAGTTTGATGGCACTGCTGCAATCCAGCAAGGCACCCCTCTGGTCATTCTGCGACGATTTGATCATGCCCCGCGTAAAGTAAGCTTCAGCATAGGTCGGGTTCAACTCGATGGCCTTGTTCAAATCGGCAATGGCCAGTTTGGCGTCGCCCTGCTTGTTGCGGCTCACGGCCAGGCTAAAAAATGCCTCTGACCGCTCGCTCGACAGTTCATTGATTTTGTTGCGCTCCTGCACCACCGCCCGGAGGTTATCCAGCGCCCCCCGGTTTAGCCGACCGTTGAAAAACACTTTGGTGTCGGTGTTGGCATTGTTTAGCTCAATTGCCTGGTTGAAATCCTGCACGGCACCTTTCTGATCGCCCAGTTTGCTCCGGCAAAAACCACGACCGTAATACCCCCGGTGGCTGTTTTTATCCAGACTAATAGCCCGGTCAAAGTCGATATTGGCCCCTTTAAAATCGTCCGTCTTCCCTTTGGCAAAGCCCCGGTTCAGGTACGACTCCGAATCGTCGGCATTCAGTTCAATGGCTTTGTTCAGGTCGGCAATAGCCCCCGTGAAGTCATTCAGTTCCACCCGCGAGGCACCCCTTGCGGCATAGGCCTGCCCCCGCTTGGGGTTCAATTCAAGGAGTTTGGTAAAGTCGGCCAGACTGCTCGAAAACTCTTCCAGTTTCTGTTTCGTAATGCCCCGTGCATACAAGGCCGCCTGATTGTTAGGCTCCAGTTCCAGTGTGCGGGTGAAATCCTGTAGGGCACCCCGATACTGATCAAGGCGGCTCCGGCTGGCTCCCCGATTATAGTAGGCCTGGGCTTCGTCGGGGCTCAGTTCAATGGCCCGTCCGTAGTCGAGCAGGGCCGACCGGTGGTCGTCCTGTTTGCTTTTGCTTACCCCCCGGCTCAGGTACGCCAGCGCGTCTTTGGGGTTCAGTTCAATGGCCCGATCATAATCCAGAATGGCACCACGGTGGTCTTTTAAATTGGCTTTAGCCAGGCCCCGGTTGTAGTAGCTCGGACCGTTGTCGGGGTTCATGGTAATGGCCATGCTGAAGGCCTGTAACGCACCGGTAAAATCGCCGGATCGGCTTTTGGTTACGCCGCTCTCAAAATAGTCGACTGCCGTTTGTTGGGCTCGCGTCTGAAGGGAGTGGAGACTGGCAGCAGCAAGCACCAATAGAAAAGTGTAAAGTCGTAACATGGTTACAAGAGGGATTAAATACAAGGGATGTCGAGGCGGGTGGACCATAAAATTACTAAGCGGGATTAGCCCGAACAACTATAGATTCGTTTATCTACATTAATTAGATTAGTACTGACAAAAAAATGAGACAACACCAGTCCAAATCGGCCATATTGTCATCAAACCATGATCATATTGTTAATTTTTAGCCAAAATGTCATGTTTTTTGGTCTGGCAATAGATTTGCACATAGACCAGTACAACCTGCTTCTGAGCAGCTAAACAACAACGAACGATGAGCACCTTAGCACGAGTCAATACCATGCCTACCCTATTCGACACATTTTTTGGCCCCTCGCTGGCCAACCGCCCCTACGTGGTCAACTACCGCAAACCCGCCCCGGCTGGTCCGGCTGTGAACGTAAAAGAAACCGAGACGAACTACCTGATTGACGTAGCCGCTCCCGGTGCCCAGAAAGATCAGTTTAACCTCAACGTAACCAATAACGTGCTGACGCTGGCGCTCAACAATGAGCAGCCAACGGAAGAAACCACCACTGGTTATGTACGCAAAGAGTTTGGTTTTCAGGCCTTTGAGCGCAGTTTTCGCCTGCCTAAAAACGTCGATACCAACGCGATCAAAGCCACTTACGAAGCCGGTATCCTCGCCATCGAATTGCCCAAGGTTGCCGAAAAACAACCCGAAGTGAAGCAGATCGAGGTAGCCTAGAGGAGATTAGCTCAACTCCCGAAAATGTTCGTATCCAGAAACGCGTTGCGAAACTTGCCTTTGGGGTCAATCTGCGTCAGCATATGCCTGAATTCGGCGTGCTTCTCGTAGCGGGCCTGTAGCTGAACGGGAGGAATAGTGAAGAGCTTGCCCCAGTGTGGCCGAACGCCAAACGGGGCAAGCTCTTTTTCGATCACGGGCAGCACTTTTTTCACCGAAGCCCAGTCGGGTTTCCACGTAAAATGGATGGCTACCGAAGGCCGTTTGTAGGCCGTACTCATCCACAGATTGTCAGCCGCGATGGTACGAATTTCGGAGATCATCAGGTGCGGACTGACTTGGTCGCGCAGGCGTTCCACGGCCAGGATGGCCTCGACGGCATTGCTGGCGGGTACAAAATATTCCGATTGTAATTCGTTACCGCTGCTGGGCGTGAACCCCATCCGGAAGTGCGGCAACCGCTCATACCAGGGGCCAGATACGCCCATCTGTGCGGTGCAATTCACGGCATCCAGCGCGGCGATAGGGTGCAGGTTGCGGGTGGCGGGTGTAGCCCCGTAAAAATCGGGCGCAGCAGCATGGTCCTGTCCCGGTTCAACCCGCGTTTTCACCCACACTTCACTCACGGTGCCCTTTTGCCAGTCGGTGAACAAACTCACGCTGTACCCCGCCGACATGATAGCGGCAAAATGGTCTTTGAGCTGGCTCATGGGCAGGTTTTCATACACCTCCTGCCGCACCTGAAACGTGGGCTGTATCTTGAGCGTAACATGCGTCACCGCGCCCAACCCGCCCAGATGCACCACTGCCGCCCGGAAGGCTTCACCATTGGCGGCTTCGGTCAAGGTACGTTTCTCGCCTGCCGCCGTCACGAAATCTATGCCCACTACTGCCGTGGCCAGATTTCCGTTGTTCACCCCTGACCCGTGGGTAGCCGTGGCGCAGGCCCCCGCCACCGAAATATGGGGCAATGAAGCCAGGTTATGCAGCGCAAAGCCTTTCTGGTCCAGGTAAATGGCCAGATCACCATATTTCATCGTCGCATCGACGGTGACGGTTTGGTTTTTTTCATCCAGCGACACCACCTGATTCATGTCGCCCAGATTGATAAACTGCTGGGTGCTGTCGGCGATGCCGTTGAAGCAGTGGCGCGTACCTAACACCTTTAGTTTGGGGTGTTTGCGAATCAACTCCTGCACCTGCTGCACCGATTTTGCCTGTTCCAGCCGGTCGGTACTGTACTGGTAGTTGCCCGCCCAGTTGGTCATAGTGCCGGGGGCAAGCCAGTTGAACGAAGGCGAGAGCATCGGGGTGACCAGCGCGGTAGACGAGAGTTTGAGGAAGGTACGCTTGTTCATGGCAACGGAGGGTTTAGGAGAGATGCTTGTAGCACTAAAGTAATCATTCCCACTGAACAAGTTCGCGCTCTATGCTACTTACCTGTACCCCTCTCGCCGGATAACAACGAACGAACGTGTCTACCAACTTTTCGGCCCCCCAATCAGTCATTTCCTGACCTTGACATTCGCTTCCCATAGGTGGTGCTTCATTTTTTTACGGCTTTCAAGACTTACGACTATCGACTTACGACTTCATTTATACACCTCTTTCCGGGCAGCTTTGACGGTGTTTTGCATCAGTGAGCAGATCGTCATCAGGCCCACGCCGCCGGGAACGGGCGTGATATAGGTCGTTTTGGGCGCTACCTCGTCGAATTTTACGTCACCTTTGAGGGCAAAACCGCTTTTTTTGGTGGCATCAGCCACGCGTTCCAGCCCCACGTCGATCACCACGGCACCGACTTTCACCATGTCGGCGGCGATGAATTCGGGGCGGCCCAGCGCGGCAATCAGAATGTCGGCAGAGCGGCAGATTTCGGCGAGGTTCGTGGTTTTCGAGTGGGTCAACGTCACGGTGCAGTTGCCGGGGTAGCCGTTGCGCTGCATGAGAATGCTCATAGGCAACCCCACAATCTGACTGCGGCCCACCACCACGCAGTGCTTGCCCGACGTGGGAATGTCGTACCGTTTCAGCATCTCCAGAATCCCCTGCGGCGTGGCCGATATGTAGGCGGGTAACCCCTTGGCCATACGTCCGATATTGATGGGGTGAAAGCCGTCGACGTCTTTTTCGGGGGCAATCATGTCCATCACGCTGTCGGGGTTAATGTGCTTGGGCAGAGGCAGTTGCACGATCAGCCCGTCCATGTCGGGGTTGTTGTTCACGGCGGCCACGGCGGCGAGCAGCTCGGCCTCGGTTACATCATCGTCGAAGCGGATGAGGGTGGAGTGCATACCTACTTCCTCACAGCTTTTCATCTTGCTGGCCACGTACGTTTCCGACCGCCCCGCCGTGCCGACCAGGATAGCCACAAGGTGCGGAATCTTGCCGCCGTTGGCCCTGATCGCGGCCACATCAGCCGCGATTTCCTGTTTAATCTGAGCAGAGAGGAGTTTTCCGTCTAAAAGAATCATAATCGGGCGAAAGGCGGCTAGTTATGTAGATGCCCAAAGGTCGCAAAGAAACGGGCAAAGACTAGGACCACCGGGCAAAGTTGCATCGCCAGCTTCTATGTCCGACGGCCCAAAACAAAGTAGATGGCCCGTGGTTGATTCACTATACTCAACGACTAGATTATCATGGAATCATCACCCCTCAACGCTTTTCTGGTTGGCGTTGCCTCTGGTATGCGTGCGTTTGCCGGTCTTACGCTGGTCAGCCAAAAGTTTTCTTCCGAAAAAGTTACGGCTTTCGCCGATGGCCCTTTATCATTCCTTGCTTCGCCCAAAACTGCTTCTGTAATGAAATTATTGGCGGCGGGTGAGGTATTGGGCGACAAACTGCCCAATGCAGCAGACCGCACCGAACCGGCCTCATTGGCTTTCCGGGTGGCGGCGGGGGCAACAAGCGCGGCCCTACTGAGCAAGTCGCAAGGTCATTCACCGGCTATGGGGGCCTTTTTGGGGGCGGCTGGTGCCCTGGCGGGCACGTTCACGTTCTTTCACCTCCGGCGTTTCCTCAACCACGACGAAAACATTCCCGACCCCCTGTTGGCCGTCATTGAAGACACGATAACCTATGCCGTTGGCTGGCAAGTGGTGAAGTGATTCACCCCCACTTCTCCTGCCATGCCTTTCTCAATTTCTTATAGTCCCCGTCTTCGCGGGCTTGCAGGTATTTGGCGTAGAAAATTCGGGCGGCTTCGGCTTTGACGGGGTCTTCGGTGCGGGGCAACTGCTCACGCCCGTGGGCACCCGACTGCCCTTTTTTCTCGTCGGGAACGGGGCCGTCGTATTTTTTACCGCCCTTGTGGTTACTGTATCGCCTGGCTCTTGTATAGCCCATTTGCAAAAACTTCCTGGCCATATCCATGCCGATGAAGTCGTTGGCGGCTTTGTAATCGAGGAACATCGCGTAGATTTTCTCTGACGATTCACGGGCGATGTCCGGCGTCTTGAACCGCCAATGCGGCAGTATTTCGTCTTTATACGGCCTAACCAACAAAACGCCCATTTCGCCCTTGCCGACGCGGTACAGCTCGGGTTGTTCGCGCAGGTTCAGATGGCGGTAATCGAGGTCGTAGTTGAAGGCTCGATTTGTTTTTTCAGGGGCAGGTTGGTCGTTGGCAGGCATGGCATCGAGTAGGTAGTTAACCCATAAACCAGTCAGGCAGACCAGTGGTTACGACCCGTCTATTGGTTTTACCCCGCCCGTTCCAATGTCTCCGTCCTGGCCGAATACTGCTTTGCCGCTATCAACAGCCGCTTTTCGATGTTCCGGCGCAGATTTGGCGGTGATAGCACTTCCATTCCTTCGCCGAAGGCCAGCAGATCACGCGCCAGCTCAAAATTGTGCTGGACGGTCAATTCAATCACCATACTAAGTAGGTGAGCGAAAAAGAACGACGCTTTATTGCTGATTAACTATCTGACTGTCAGTGTATTAAAAATATACTTGTGTCTCTTATTTTAGCTCGACTACTTACCATCGTCGTGGCGTTCGGCAACCACCTGCTAGGGGTGCAGGGGCTTGGTTTCCACGTAGGGCGCATGTCGGGCATTGACCCACACCCGCACCGTCCGGGGACGGTGGCTGATTACCGACACGCCGATGGTGTGCTGGTAATACTCATCGGGGTTCAGGTCCGGGTTGGGGCGGTAGGGTGTTTCGGGGTCGGGGCGCAGGGCCTGCATCCGGTCGAGGGCCAGGTGCATGATGGTGTCGCGGTTGCCCGCCACGCCCATGGCAAACCAGCGGTTGCGGAATTCTTTCAGCCACCAGACATGAAACGGCAATTCCTGCGGCTGTCGGGTGGTGAATGACTGGTACGTAATCCAGACCATTTACCGCTGCGTCACGGCCCGGTAGAGCAGGAGGATAAGGGCGTTGCGGTTGGGGGGCATGGGCTAATTTTAAGACTATTTAAACGCTCTACTGTCAATGCGGGTCAGCTACAGTATCTGGGTAAACGCGTATCTTACATTGGTTAATTTCTACATCAACGCATGAAACTAACGATACTTTTCCTCCTTCTGATCGGACTCGTCAGCAAACCCGTCTGGGCGTCGCACATTGCCGGAGGGAACGTGGAATTGGTAGCAACAGGCAAACCAGGGCAATATCGACTGAGCCTGAACCTCTACATCGACGAGGCCAGCAAAGGCCCCGAAGCCACCATCGACCAGCAGATATTCCTGTCCATTTTCCGACAGAGTAACAATAAGTTGACGGGCGATTTTCCGCTCAAATTTCTCAAAAAAACGATTCTGGTCTACGCCAATCCCGCCTGCGCCCGGTCGCGGGGACTGGAAACGTCGGAGGTGAAGTACCAGGGGATTATTCAACTCGACCCCGCCCAATATACCGACCCGGCGGGCTACTACATCGTCTGGGAGAAGTGTTGCCGCAACAAAAACGTCACCAACATCGACCGGCCCGAACAGTCGGGCATGATCTATTACCTGGCCTTTCCGGCTCTGCAACGGGGTGGCGCGGCGTTCCGCAATTCGTCGCCAGTATTTCTGACGCCCAACCCCGAATATATCTGTCTCAACAAGGCCTTCACGCTGCCGTTTCAGGCTACCGATGCCGACGGCGACGAACTGCGTTACTCGCTCGTGACACCCTACCGCGACAATATTTACACCCCCTTCGGCTTTAAAAACTCGTACAAAGACCCTGATTTCCCGCTACTTAGGTGGGAATCCGGCTACTCGGCGCAGCAGGCCATTACGGGCAAACCAGCCCTGAGCATCAGTGGCGATGGGGTGCTGCGCGTGAAGCCCGACCGCCTGGGCCTGTACGCGTTTGCGGTGCTGTGCGAGGAGTATCGCAATGGGCAGAAGATTGGCGAAGTACGCCGCGACCACCAGATTCTGGTGGTCGATTGTTCGCCCCAGGTGCCGCCAAAACCCGTCATTGCGGCCCAGTCGCCAACGGGCGATTCACCCATTGCCATCTGCGTGGGCAGCGAGATTACGCTGACGTCAGAGAATGCCACCGATTTCAACTACCAGTGGCGGCGCGACGGCTATAACCTGCCCGGCGAAAACAAACCCACCATTCGTACCGGGCTGGCGGGCGATTATACCGTGATCAAAAGCTTCGCTACCGTCTGCACCCGCGACTCGGTGTCGGAACCGTTTCGGATCACCTACAAACCCAACGACCCCGCCCGCATCACCGCCGCCGACACCATCATTTGCGTAGATCGTCCGGCCACGTTGCTGGCCAATACCAGCCCCGATTTCCATTTTCAGTGGTATCAGAACGGCAAGGCCCTGCCCGGCGAAACGACGGAACGGCTTCAGACGCCGCGCGGGGGCAAATACCGGCTCGAAATTCGGAACACCGCCAACGGCTGCCTCAGTGCCGACTCTATCAACCTGGTTCGAACACCCCTCACGAGTGCCAGCGTGGTGGCCGCGCTGGCGGGGCCGCTTTGCGCGGGTGGGCAGTTGACGGTGCGGCTGCCCCAATCGCTGACGGGACTTAGCTATAGCTGGCAACTAAACGGTGCGCCCCTATCCAGCACCGCCATCACCACCCGCGCCGACCAGCCCGGCCTGTATGGCGTCACGGTGCGTGATTCTGTCTGTGCCGTTAGCTCGGCAGTGGCGCAGGTCAATGACCGCCCCGTGCCCCTGATCGACTCGATTTCGCCCATTTGCGGGTCGAAAGCCACCGCGCTGACCCTTCGGGCCAGTCCGACGGGCGGGGTGTTTTCGGGTACGGGCATCAGCAACGGGCAGCTAAACCCCGCCGTGGTAGGTGCCGGTCGCCACACGGTTACGTATTCCGTCACTAACACCGTCGGGTGCCGCGCCGACACCACCCGCACGTTTACCGTCGTCGACGTACCCCAGCCTGACCTGGGGGCTGATTTGACCATTATCGTCGGTAGCCGGGTTCCCCTCAGCGGTCCGCCCGGTTCGGGATTATCCTACGCCTGGTCGCCGGTTTCGGGGTTGACCAGTGGCACGGCTATCAGCACCGTAGCCCAACCCGCCCAAACAACGCCCTACCGCCTGACAGTGAGCCGCGCCGGGGTCTGCCCCCTGAGCGACGAGGTACTGCTGACGGTGCTGCCGGGCCTGTTTGTGCCCACGGCCTTCAGTCCCAACGGCGACGGCATGAACGATAGCTGGGCGTTCAGGGGTATCGAATACTTTCCGGGCTGTGCGGTGCGCGTTTTCAACCGCTGGGGCGAAGTCATCTACGCCAGCGACGATTACCAGCACCCCTGGGACGGGCGACTCAACGGGCAGGTTGTTCCGTCGGGCGTGTATCATTACATGGTGCGCCCCGCCCCGTCTCTGGCCGAAGAGCGGGGTACGTTGATGGTGATGTATTAAAAAAAATAAATAAATAGGACTTACGCAAAAGGGTAAAAATGGGTAATTTGGAGTATGAAAACAACGAGCCATTTGTACTGTCAATACTTGCTCTCCAGCCAGATCAATTACACCTGTACTAACTTGGCCGACCATTTTGCTGACTTCTCGCACGACGACGTATCGCGCTTCCTGAAAGAAGAAAAACTCACCCCCCGAATGCTTTAGGAGAAAGTTAGTTCGCTTTTTGCCAGCCAATCCGAAGGCTATATCATCTTTGACGATGTGGTTTTAGAAAAGACTCATTCAGCTAATATTCAAGGAGTTATGCGGCAATATTCAGGTAATCAGCATGGCATCGTCAAAGGAATCGGCGTGGTTAACTGTGTCTATTTTGATCCGGTCGCCAATCAGTTTTGGGTGATTGACTTTCGGGTTTTTGATCCTGACCGGGATGGTAAAACCAAACTCGACCATGTGCGGGATATGTTGGTAAGTGCCATTCACCGAGGCTTATTGTTCGGCTACGTGCTGATGGACAGTTGGTATGCGACGCAGCGTTGATTAAGTTGCTTATCAGCAAGCACAAAGTGTTTTACTGCCCCCTGAAGGCCAATCGTAAAGTAGATGACAGTCAGGCCCAACGGCCCTACCGGGCGGTGAGTAATCTGGACTGGTCTACCACCGACCTGGCCGAAGGTAAATTGATTAAGATTCACAAGTTTCCGCTTGACGTAAAGCCGGGCCGCCGGAGCGGTGAAGTTGTTCCGGGTAGTGGTCACTACTGATCGCATGGACTGGTTGATAACCAACGACTTGGCTCAGAATTCTACGGTAGCTGCTCAACAGGAGAGTAGCTACCGGTGGCAGATTGACGGGGCCGCCCGTGCGGCAACTTCACCGGGAAGAAAAGCAGTTGACGGGTATAGCCAAGTACCAGTGCCGATTGAATCGTAGTCAGCGCAATCATATGGCAGCGGCCAGTTTAGTGTGGTTACGGTTACGGGAGGTGGCTTACGGCTGTCAAACGACGGTTTATCAATTGAAGCATGGCTTATTGAGCGGATATCTCCGTTCCCAACTCAGTCGCCCAACGATACAGTTCGCGTAAGTCCTAATACCAATTCAGGAACGAGGTGTCGTATTTGTTTGTTTAACATACTGATTTTCAATTAGTTAAATAGATGTCTATACGACATTCGGTTGTTGGATTAGTATAATCTATACTCTTCATAAGCGTATAGAATTTTTTAAATCGATAAAAACGAAGAAGCGGAGCGACAAGAATAAAAAGTATCAGTAAACAGATAAATAAATCAAAAAAGCCAATTGAAAATAAAAGAAAAATATAGCCTTATCATTAGCACTCATACCTCACCCCTCCACCCCCAACAACCCCAGCGAATACAATTTGCTTTGTAGCACAACGGCGATGGATTGGGCGCGGATGTTGGCTTGTTCGGTGTGGGGGCCGGTGAAGTGTTCGGCGAGGGTTTGGGTGAAGAGGGTGAGCCAGCGGTCGAAGTGGGCGGGGGTGATGGGTGCTTTCTGCGCCAGGGCGAGGTGCGGCGCAATGACATTATCCCGATAGCTGTCGGTGCCGAGCAGGATAGTGGACCAAAACGCGGCGATGCGCGGCAGGTGATGCGGCCAATCCACCTGCGCCACGTCGTCGAAGATGGGGCCGAGGGCGGGGTCTTGCCGGACGCGGGCGTAGAACTCCGACAAAAAATGGGTGATGTCGGCTTCGGTCTCTATGTCGCGGGTTGGGGTGGGCATGTCAGTTGGCTTAAAACTACATATACGCTTCGTCGCGGTTGTGGCGGAGGTGGATGATGTGGAGCTTGTTGAGGAGGCGGAGGAGTGGGTAGGCGGGGTCGAATTCGTGCCAGCGGAAGCCACCGAAATTGGGCCGTCCGCCGTAGCGGTGGTGGTTATTGTGGTAGGCTTCGCCCATCATCAGGAAGTCGAACGGGAGCAGGTTGCGGGCGGTGTCGTTGACGGCGAAGTTGGTGTAGCCGTAACGGTGAGCATACCAGTTGATGATCATGCCGTGGATCGGTCCCATCAGAAAGTGGATCGGCAGCAGCAGCAGCCACCAGAGCGAGGGCGCAAAAACGAGGTAAAATAAGGTGTAGGCCACGCCCCAGGCCAGCCGCACGGTCCAGCGGTCGCCGAGGCGTTCCATCCATTCCCAGTTGGGGACACCTTTTTTGAACCGGGCCGCAATGTAGTCGCGGTGGTGGATGATGTCGTTGTAGAACGCCCGCGTTTTCCACATCATGTGCAGCGGATTGTTGGCGAAACTCGGCGAATGGGGGTCGGCCTCGGTGTCGGCATGGGCGTGGTGCAGCCGATGCATGATACCGTAGGCGCGGGGGCTGAGAAACGACGACCCCTGCCCAATGAACGTAAGAACGTAAAAAACCTTTTCCCAGCGTTTGCTCATGGTGAACATTTGGTGGGCCGCATAGCGGTGCAGAAATACCGTTTGCATCAGCACGGAGAGGTACCAGTGCGCCAGCAGGAAAGCAATGATAATGAGCATGGTGGGTTAAATCAAGTTCAGGCCAACCAGTTCGGCGAGGTATGTATTGCAACGAGATTTCACCTGCTCATAACTCAGTAATACGTTATCAATAAGTACGTTACGGCTAACGGGCGAGCTAAACCGCGCATCGATACACATGGCAGGCGGGACGGGTGCGGCACAGCCTGACCCGTCGCAGACAACGGACGTACGTAGCTGCTGAATACCCGTCTTCAGGCGGTTCAGGGCCGAGGCGTAAGTCTGTTTGAACTCGTTCAGCGTCCGGTACGAATCGCCGGGCAAGTCGGCGAGGAGGGCAAGAAGCTGGTCGATACCATCTTCGCTTTGGGTGAGCGTGGCCGCCCAGGTCTGGTGTTGCGCCCGGCAACTGAGCACCCGATTCTGGGCCTGATTTAGGGGAAAAACGGGCAGTGGACTGTTGTTCATGGTCATGGTTTGCAAGAGGAAAACTGTAGCCACAAACGTCCGGCCTACGGCATGGTCAATACCTGATACGGATCAGTTTATCGGCTGATTTTTGTCAGAACAAGGGTAGTTCCGTCAGTCTACGGTCATGGGTGGGCCAACCACTTTCATGTCGTTTTGGGCGAAAAGGGCGGCCATTTCGGCAGGTGTCGGGGGTGTTTTCAGGGCGGCAACGGCCACGAAGAAGTCTTCAAGCTTCCCGGCGGGTTGCATCGTCACCATCATTTTGCCCCGTTCGCTGAGCTGAATCCAAGAATGCGGCACCTGCCGGGGCAGAAAAATGGTCTCGCCGGTCTTCAGCCGGTGCTTGTCGTCGCCAATCTGAAACGCGTACTCCCCGTCGATCACGGTAAAGACTTCGTCCTGGTTGGGATGTACGTGCATGGGCGTTCCCCGACCGGGCGAGAGGCTGGTTTGCTCGAAAATGGCCAGATCGCCGTTCGTGTCTTTGCCCGACACTTTCACGGCCATAATGTTGGCATTGACACCCTGTAGGTGGATTTGGCCGTGGTAGCGCCCTTCGCCGACAGCTACTTTAAAGCCTTTTTTCTCCCGGTCGGCGGGGCTAAAATCCGGGTTGCCGACCACTAGCGGGGCTGCGGCTAGTGTATTGAGCATGAATGTTCTGCGTTGCATGGGATCTTGGGCACGTTTGGTTCTATGCCATGCCGAAGCTACGGGGATAATGCCCCGTTCGGGTTGCCGTTGGCTAATGAGTGGTTGGGGTTTGACTAAGCGTGCGTAGCTGAGGTAGGGCCGCCCGGGCCAAGAGCGAAGCTACTCTAACATTAGCCCACCCACACCAGCAAACGGAAATCGTCACCCACCTATTCAGGGCTTTTCGCGCAGGGAAAAATGAGAGGCATTGACGCAGGCAGCTAAGTCGTTCAGCAGGTCAAATTGGCCCGCAATTAAGGCTTCCTTCTTACGTCGGCTCCATCGTTTGAGCTGCTTCTCTACCTCAATAGCGGCCATTGGTGATTGAAACGCGTCGTACCAGACGAGTTTAACCGGACGACGGGTGTGCGTGTGTGCCGCGCTGCCTGTTCCCGCTTCATGCTCCTGAAGCCGACGCTCCGGGTCGTTTGTCATACCCGTATAGTAGGAGCCGTCGGCACAGTGCAGGATGTAGACATAGTATTTTTTCATTGTTCAATAGATTGACGCTAAGGTAGTTATTCTGTGTACTGCTTTCGCAGGCGTAGTTGCTGACGCATGGCCCTTCGACTCCGCTCAGGGTGACAAGCTACTATAATAAGTTCTTGAGTTGACTCAACGTCGTTGTCACCCTGAGCGGAGTCGAAGGGCTTCGCGTCAGCCGCTCGCGTCAGCAATACACCTGCGGCAGCCATCCCCCAAAGTCAGCCCATATGCGCCAGCTATCCACACACACGCACACCTGACATCAATCAGGTTTCGAGCTAACGGTCCTCATGTTCAGGCAGGCAGGGTGGCGGCACCTTTGATCCAATCAATCACGTACCTGCCCATGGCCATTATCTTTTTCATGATCGGCGTCAGCTTCACCATCGCGCTGGGGTTTCTGGTTGCCCTTATCTGGTCCATGAAAACGGGGCAGCACGACGACCTCTACACCCCCGCGCTCCGAATCCTGCTCGACGATGATGCCCCCGCCATATCCCAGCCTACCCCTCCAACCACCAACGACACTACCCTATGAACGTCTCCTCTGAACGACCAGCTACAACCATCACGCCCGACCGGGCCAAACTCGGTCAGCCGCTGTCTGTCCCACCCACGGACGGGGCTGGTCTGCCCGAACACTTCGCCTATGACAACCGTATTGTCCGCGATTTCGGTATCGCCACCATCATCTGGGGTATCATCGGCATGGTGGTGGGTGTGCTGATTGCCAGTCAGTTATTCGCTCCAGTGGCCAACCTGGGCAGTCAATACACCACCTTCGGGCGGATACGACCCCTGCATACCAACGCGGTCATTTTCGCCTTCGTGGGCAACGCCATTTTCATGGGCGTCTATTACTCCCTGCAACGGCTTTGCAAAGCGCGGATGTTCTCAGATTTGCTCAGTAAAGTCCATTTCTGGGGCTGGCAACTCATCATTGTGGCCGCCGTGGCAACCCTGCCGCTGGGCATGACCACCTCCCACGAGTACGCTGAACTGGAGTGGCCCATCGACATTGCCATCACGGTGATCTGGGTCATTTTCGGGATAAACATGTTTGGCACGATTATCAAACGGCGTGAACGGCATCTGTACGTCGCCATCTGGTTCTACATCGCCACGTTCGTGACGGTGGCCGTGCTGCACATCGTCAACTCGTTCGAGATGCCGGTGAGTCTGTTCAAAAGCTACTACGTCTACGCCGGGGTGCAGGACGCGCTGGTGCAATGGTGGTACGGCCACAACGCCGTGGCTTTCTTCCTGACCACGCCCTATTTGGGCATGATGTACTACTTTTTGCCCAAAATGGCGGGACGGCCCATCTATTCCTACAAGCTGTCGATTCTGCACTTCTGGGCCTTGATTTTTATTTATATCTGGGCCGGGCCGCACCATTTGCTCTACAACAGCGTACCCGACTGGGCGCAGTCGCTGGGCGTGGTGTTTTCCATCATGCTCATCGCGCCGTCGTGGGGTGGCATGATCAACGGGCTGCTCACCCTGCGCGGGGCCTGGGACAAAGTGCGCGAAGACGCCATCCTGAAATTCATGGTGGTGGGCCTCACCGCCTACGGCATGGCGACCTTCGAGGGGCCGATGCTGGCGCTGAAAAACGTGAACGCCATTGCCCACTTCACCGACTGGATCGTGGCGCACGTCCACGTGGGGGCGCTGGGCTGGAACGGTTTTCTGACGTTTGCCATCCTGTACTGGCTCATTCCCAGGATGTACAAAACGCCTCTGTACTCGAAAAAGCTGCTCAACGCCCACTTCTGGATCGGTACGCTGGGCATCCTGTTCTACGCCATTCCAATGTACATATCGGGCTTTTTACAAGGCATGATGTGGAAACAGTTCACGCCCGAAGGCCTGCTGAAGTACCCCAATTTCCTGGAAACAACCCTGCAACTGCTGCCCCTGCACATGATGCGGGCGTTTGGGGGGGTGCTCTACCTGACGGGGGCAATCATGATGGCCTACAACCTCTTTAAAACGATGGCCGCCGGTACGCTCGTGGCCAACGAACCCGCCGAAGCCCCCGCCCTGGCCGCCGTTTTTGTGCCCACAGGACAGGATACCTACTGGCACCGTTGGATCGAGCGGAAGCCGATGCCGTTGCTGGTGGGGTCGCTGGTGGTGATCCTGATTGGGACGATGGTGGAACTGATTCCGACCTTTATGGTCAAATCCAACGTACCCACCATTGCCTCAGTGAAGCCCTATACGGCCCTGGAAGTGGAAGGCCGCGACCTGTACATCCGCGAGGGCTGCGTGAACTGCCATAGTCAGATGGTGCGGCCGTTCCGGTCGGAAACCGAGCGCTACGGTGAGTACTCGAAGGCGGGCGAATTCGTCTATGACCACCCGTTTTTGTGGGGCAGCAAACGCACCGGTCCCGACCTGCACCGGGTGGGTGGCAAGTACCCCAACGCCTGGCACTTCCACCACATGCACGAACCCGTGTCGATGTCGCCCGGATCGATTATGCCGCCTTACCCGTGGCTGCTGACCCAAAAACTCGACGTGGAGTTGACCACCAAAAAGCTGCTGGCCCTGCGCTCGGTGGGTGTCCCTTACGAGGACGAAACCATCGCCAACGCCTCTGCTGACATGCAGACGCAGGCCAAAACGATCAGCGCCGACCTCGCCGCCAACGGCATCAAGGTGCAACCCGACCGTGAAATCGTAGCCCTCATCGCCTACCTCCAACGGCTGGGAACTGATATCAAAAAAATAGCCCCATAACTCCCTTATGTTCAAGCAATTCATCTCCAAAATTCCGGGTGCCGACACCTACATGGCGACCTCATTCGTGATCTTCGCCGCGTTCTTCGCGCTGGTGAGCCTCTACCTGATTTTCGCCGATAAGAAGCATTTACAACACCTGAGTCAGTTGCCGTTGGAAGACGAATAAGTCACACGCCATGATACTCCTACAAACCAACCCTTCCACCCTCTGGAACCCCACGTCGGGCACCGACCTGCTGTGGCTGTTTATCACGTTGTTGATCGCAGCGGCGGTGTTGTTGACCCTCGCCATCAGCGTTTACCTGCTGGTAACGCTGAGGCAACTGCTTGAACCACAACTGGTTGTCCAGCCCATTGTGCCGAAAGAATCGTTGTGGAAACGGTTCATCGGGCTGCACTCACTGGAGCAGGAACACACGCTCGTGATGGAGCACACCTACGATAACATTGTGGAGCTGGACAATCCGCCACCGCCGTGGTTTATGGCCCTGTTCTACAGCACCATCGCGTTTAGCGTCGTGTACCTGGCGGTGTATCATGTCTTCGGCTCCGGCGATATTATGGCGCGGGAATACACCCAGGAAATAGCCATCGCCGATAAGCAACGCGACGCGTATATCAAACTGGTAGCGGGCAAAATCAACGAAAGTACGGTAGTGCAACTCGCTGACGGTAAAGCTATTAGTTCGGGCCATGCCCTCTATACAACCTACTGCACGGCCTGCCACGGCCAGAAAGGCGAAGGCATTGTTGGCCCCAACCTGACCGATAATTTCTGGCTCCACGGCGGCACGGTGAAAGCTATTTTCCACACCCTCACCGAGGGCGTTCCCGAAAAAGGAATGATCTCGTGGAAGAAACAACTCAACCCGCTTCAGATCCAGCAGGTCGCCAGTTTTATCCTCTCCATCAACGGCACCAACCCACCCAACGCCAAAGCCCCGCAGGGGGAGAAGGTGGCGATGAAATAGTACTCCATGAACACCACCAACAACACCTTCCGTGAAATACCACCGAACCAAACCGACAGCGGGAGCCGGAAATGGCTGTACCCCCGTCTCGATATGGGCCGGTATTTCCGGGGTCGGGTGGGGCTGGCGGTGGTGCTGCTCGTGGGCCTGTTTGCGGGGCCGTGGGTGCGTATTGCGGGCGAACCGTTGTTTCTGTTCAACGTGCTCGAACGGCGGTTTGTGTTCTTTGGTGTGCCGTTCTGGCCGCAGGATTTCTACCTTGTCGCCATCGGGATGCTGGTGTTCATCATCTTCATCGCCCTCTTCACGGTGGTCTACGGGCGGGTGTGGTGCGGGTGGGCCTGTCCGCAAACGATCTTCATGGAGATGGTTTTCCGGCCCATCGAAAACTGGATCGAAGGCGACCATAACGCCAAAAAACGCCTCGACGCGGCCCCGTGGACGGCCAATAAAGTCTGGCGTAAAACCCTCAAGCACAGCCTGTTTGTACTCGTCTCGTTTGCCATTGCCAACACGTTTCTGGCCTACATCATCGGCACCGACGCCCTGCTGGCTATCATCACCGATAGCCCCGCCGAACACCTCGTCGGGCTGGGGGCGATGGTGGTGTTTACGGGGGTGTTCTACGCCGTATTTGCCTACCTCCGCGAGATCGTCTGCATCGTCATCTGCCCGTATGGTCGTCTGCAAAGTGCGCTGCTCGACAAGCAATCCATCATCGTGGCCTACGACGACCGACGCGGCGAACCGAGGGGGAAAGCCCCCCGCCCCCCGAAGGGGGAGGTCAACCGAGACTCCCCCTTCGGGGGGCGGGGGGCTGGCGATTGCATCGACTGCCACATCTGCGTGCAGGTGTGCCCCACGGGCATCGACATCAGGAATGGGTTGCAGATGGAATGCATCAACTGCACCCAGTGCATGGACGCCTGCGACACGGTGATGGACAAAATCGAGCGGCCCCGCGGACTGATTCGGTACGATTCGCTGGAGGGTATCGAGACGGGGAAATCGTGGCACATGACCACCCGCATGTGGGCCTACACGGCTGTACTGGGGCTTTTGGTGGGTGTCCTGGTTGTGCTGCTCACCACCCGCGCCGACCTCAGCCTCACGCTCTTACGCGCCCCCGGCCAGCTTTTTCAACGCGCCGCCGACGGACAAACCACGAACCTGTACACCCTCGAAGTGCTCAACAAAACGAGCCACCCGATCACGGTTTCATTGCGCCCAACCTACGCCGGGGCCACCATCCGCTACGTGCAGCCACTGACCCGGCTAGCGGGTGGCGCATCGGCCACGGCCACGTTTTTCATCGCCATTCCGCCCAACAAACTGTCCGGCAGTAGCCTGACCATTCCCATCGATTTGATCGAAAACGGAAAAGTCGTGGAACGGTTGGAGACGCGCTTTTTCAACGAATAGACTCATCAAATTATGTCCTGGGGCAAAGCTATTATCCTGGTTTTCATCCTCTTCGCGGGCTTCATCGGCACGATGGTGTACCTGATGCACCAGGAACGGATCGACCTGGTGCGCGACGATTATTACCAGGACGAAATCGCCTACCAACGGCAGATCGACCGCGTGGCTAATGCCCGCCAGATTGATGCCACGTCGGTTATTCAGTACGTACCCACCAGCCACGAAATCCGGCTTACCCTGCCCGATTCATTGCAGCGCGGCACTTTCCTCCTCTACCGCCCCGCCGACGGTCGACAGGATGTGCGGTTGGCCTTGACCACCGCCACGCCAGCAATCAGCGTCATTTCCATGCAGGGCAAACCCGGTGGACTTTGGCGGGCGCAACTCACCTGGTCCGACGGGCAGCGCGACTACTACACCGACCGTGAACTGACCCTGCCATGAACTATTGGTACGCCACCGCCCTGCTGACCGGCCTGGCCGGCAGCCTGCACTGCATCGGCATGTGCGGCCCGCTGGCGATGGCCCTACCGGTGGGCCGGTTGCCCGTGGGGCAGCGGGGGCTGGCGCGTGGGCTGTATCACGCAGGTAGAGTGCTGGCCTACAGTATGTTAGGTGCGGTAGTCGGCACGTTGGGACAGGGCTTATTACTGACAGGTTTGCAACGCCCCGTGGCTATTGGCGCGGGCATCTGGCTGCTGCTTTGGGTTATCTGGGCGAAGGCGTTGCCGGCTACTTTTCACACGTCAGCACTCACCCGCCGACTCACGGCCCCGCTCGCAAAACTGCTCCGTCAACCCACCTTGCCGCACATGGCGGGGCTGGGTTTTCTCAACGGCTTATTACCCTGCGGGTCGGTCTACGTGGCCCTCGCGGGGGCGTTGGCAACGCCTTCGCCACTGGCCGGGGCGGCCTATATGCTGGTGTTTGGGCTGGGTACGTTGCCCGCCATGATCGGGCTGATGGGGCTGGCTAACCGACTGACGATGGTGTGGCGGCAACGCCTGAGCCGAAGCCTGCCCTGGACTACGCTGCTGGTGGCGGGGCTGCTCATTCTTCGCGGCATTGGCGGTCCAGTATCCGCGCTTGCCAAACCCGGACAGGCTGCCATTCCGATTTGTCATGGTAACCTGACCGTACGCCATTTTTAGGGTCAATGATTTTATAAATCAGCTCGCTTCTTTAACAACTACGACCATGATGCAACTGCAAAAAATAGTGTTCGCTTTAGCCTTATTTTTACTTTCTACGGCAACTTTCGCTCAATCGGTTAAACAAACAATCCATGACGATTGATGCAAAAGGGCAAATCAATGACAGTAAGGGCACCACTATTGGGTTGATCAGTAAAGATCAGCTTATCAACGACGCGACTGGTAAAAAAATAGCGTTCAATGACAGACAAGGTAATTTAGTCGATGCCAAAACTAGCAAGAAAATGGGGCACATGGGTAAAGGAGGCAAAACCTCTTACAACGCCAACGGCGCATTGCCATTTAACATAAAGGATAAGCCCGACAATACCTGCGATATCTTTGATACCAAAGGTACTAAGTAGGTGAGCGAAAAAGAACGACGCTTTATTGCTGATTAACTATCTGACTGTCAGTGTATTAAAAATATACTTGTGTCTCTTATTTTAGCTCGACTACTTAAAATCGGTAATGTTCACGACAGCTATAAAAACACGGCTTGTGCGTTGCATTGTTTCCAGGTAACTGTTTAGGTAGGTAAATTCAAGCCAATTATCTGACAATCAGCAAGTTACTAATTTTTCTAATTTATGAGTTAAACTAAGCAAAAATATTAATGTGCTGATAATCAACTACTTGAATTTTAGACATTAAATACTTTTGCGATTTTTAACTTTGCAAGTGCTTGATTATCAGTTCAGTGGACTACCTAAACAGTTACGAAAATTTCATCAATAAAATCGCCCAACTAGCTACTAACTAGTTGGGCGATTTTATTGATGAAATCCCAACAATTACTTTCCACCTTTTTTGGGCTTTGGATTTAAATCGGGCGGGGCAATGGCCGTTCCGACTTGTTCGTATTTTGGAACTTTGTGTACCCCATGTACCTTAGGTGATTTTGTCGCCACCTTCTTTCCACTTTTGTTTTTTTCTTCGTTCGCCATGACGTTGGGTTTGGTAGAGAACATCGTTTCACCTGAAACGCTTTATTTATTATGAATTACGCCGCTCGGTTGGCAGGCGCCGGCATTGGTATTGCCTGACACAAAATGGTTGGGGCCAACCACTTAGCTTGTTAGTAGTCGTTGTGACAGGGTCGACAGGATGGCTTCGTTGGGCGGGCCTTCATGTCGCCAGATTTCAATGCCCTGCCGAACCAGGATGAAGGCGGGCAGGCGGCCAACGGTGAAACTCTGTACCACTTCCGGATGGATGCTTTCGTCGAGTTGAAGGATACGCAATGACCCATTGAGAACGCCGGGCAGCGCGTTGACGAGGCTGTTTAGTGCCGCCCGCTGCTGCCAGTTGGGCGGCATGAAGACCAGCAGGACGGTCGATTTCGTCGGAATCAGCACGGGTACGGGTATTGCATCATCTGTTTTCATAAGAAAGGGCTTACGGAAGCCCTACGGGTAGTTGTGTAACGGAACGCCCATTTACTAAGCTGTAAAACTGAGTAAAGTAGCCAGCCCGTATCCTGATGCACGTCAACTGTCTAACTGATTCTTGTTGCCGCCATGTATCGGGAAAAAGGCCGTACTTTGATGTATTGACCCTTCCAGCCAAAACGGCATGCTGACCGAACTGTTCTCAAGTGCCTTGACGGATTTACTATTCGAAAAAAGCGACGATTTCATTGCCATCTATGACCTGACCAACCAGCGATTTTCGCGCGTGAATCAGGCTGGCGTTCGCATGTTGGGCTACCCGTCCGAACAGGCACTGCTCAACGACCCTGTACGGTCGCGCTCCGTGCGTCTTCAGCCGTTGAGCGACGAAGACCAGACCGGCTTAATTGGTCGCATTTTGGCAATGGGTCACCACGAGGAAGAAATTGAAGTAGGTCATCTGAGTGGAAAGACGTTTTGGGGACGGCTGATTACCAGTGTTTTCGCCGCCAACGACCGGTTTTATGGCCTTATCCGGCTTACCAATCAGGAACCACTGTATCAGGCCGAACGGAAACTGGAACACAGCCTGCAACGCTACGAAGCCATCTTCACCAACGCCACCATCGGCATCATCGTCTGCGATCAGCAGGGGCAGATTATATCGGCCAACCAACGCGCCGACCAGCAGTTTGGCTACAACACCGGCCAGTTGCTGCGCTTAACCATTGAGCAACTGGTGCCCACCGCCGTGAGCCATTACCACCAGAAACTCCGGCATTCGTTCAACGACAAACCGCAGGTGCGGGCCATGGGCCACAACCGCGACCTGCACGCGCAACGCCTGGACGGTTCGGTGTTTCCCGTCGAGATCAGCCTGAGCTATTTCCGGCTCGAAGCTGCCTTGTACGTGGTGGCGTATATCATCGATATTACCTTTAAAAAAGAGGCCGAACGGCAACTACTCGACCACCGCGACCACATCGAACAACTCAACGCCGACCTGGAACAGAAGGTGGCCGACCGCACCCACGCGCTCATGAACACCCTGGACCAACTGGAGCAGTCGAAAGACGAACTCTCGCGGGCACTGGCCGCCGAACGCGAACTGGGCGAACTGAAATCACGCTTTGTGAGCATGGCGTCGCACGAATTCCGGACCCCGCTCACGGCAGTGCTAACCTCAGCGACGTTGATTGAAAAATACCCTGACGGCGATCAGCAGGACAAACGCCAGAAGCACATCGCCCGCATCCGGTCGTCGGTAAACCACCTCAACGACATCCTGGAGGAGTTTTTGTCGGTGGGCAAGCTCGAAGAAGGTAAGGTCGAGGCGCACCCCGCCGAGGTTGATCTGGCCGCATTGGTGGCCGAAACCGTAGCCGATGTGCGGAGCATGCTCAAGATTGGCCAGACCATTGACACCGAACTGGTGGGCCATGATTACATCTGGCTCGACCCGTCGCTGTTGCGGAAAATGCTGGTCAACCTGCTCTCCAACGCCATCAAATACTCCGGGCCGGGATCAGTGGTGACGGTGCGCGGAGCCTGCAATGGGGGGCAGTTGGTCCTGTCCATTCAGGATCGGGGCGTGGGTATTTCGCCCGATGACAAGGAACACTTGTTCGAGCGGTTTTTCCGGGCCAAAAACGTCACCAACGTACCCGGAACGGGCCTCGGCCTGCACATTGTAGCCCGCTATGTGGAGCTACTGGGCGGCCACGTCGATTTGCAAAGTGAACTCAACAGCGGCACAACCGTGACCATTACCCTTCCCTATGAAAACTATCCTGTTGATTGAAGACAACGACGCCATCCGCGAGAACACCGCCGAGATTCTGGAGTTGACCGGCTACACGGTGCATACCGCCGAAAACGGCAAAATTGGCGTGGAAAAGGCCATTTCCGAAAAACCCGATCTGGTCATCTGCGACATTATGATGCCTGTTCTGGACGGCTACGGGGTGCTGCACATCTTCAACAAAAACCCCCTGCTGGCGGGAATACCGTTCATTTTTCTGACCGCCAAAACCGAGCGGAACGACTTCCGGAAAGGCATGGAACTCGGTGCCGACGACTACCTCACCAAGCCCTTCGACGAGTCGGAACTGCTCAGTGCCATCGAAGGTCGTCTAAACCGGTTTACCCACCTCCGGCCCGACTACGATTTGCAGCACGACGGCCTGAATCAGTTTCTCGACGATGCGCAGCGGGCGGGTACGTTGCAGGGCCTCGTGGCCGACCGCCGGGTGCATACCGTGCATAAAAAGCAGTATGTTTATTCGGAGGGTGACGAACCCACGCGGCTCTACTTTCTGAAATCGGGCAAGGTAAAAACCGTACGCACCAACCCCGACGGTAAAGAATTGATCACGGGTCTCTACAACGCCGGCGACTTCGTGGGCTACATGGCCCTGCTCGACAACAGCGACTACACCGATTCGGCCATTACGCTGGACGATGCCGAACTGGTGTATATTCCGAAGGTTGATTTTAGTCAGTTAATACTGGCTAATCCTGTTGTTAGTCAGCAGTTTATCAAGCTACTGGCGGGGCGGGTGAGTGAGCGCGAAACCCAGTTGCTGGGCATGGCCTATAGCTCCCTGCGCCGCCGCGTGGCCGATACGCTCCTGCGCCTGACCGACCCGCACCCCGATACCCTGATCCAGCTCTCGCGCGATGACCTGGCCGCGATGATCGGCACCGCCACCGAATCGTTGATCCGCACCCTGACCGAGTTCAGGCAGGACGGCCTGATCGAGGTGTTGCCCACCGGCATCCGCGTGGTACAGCCTGACAAACTCCGCCGCACAAACTGGTAGGTGGAATTCTAAGTGCCAACACCTCCCCAACGCGCCTGATGCATCCGTTCATCTGCCTGGTTAAATCCCTGGCTCTGGTAGGTGATCCGTAATTTGAGCGGGGAAGCCCATAACCAGCTCCCAGAAATTAGTCTACTCGCTCCACAATCACGGCGTAGCCCATGCCCACGCCAATACACATGCTGGCCAGGGCATAGCGTTTGGGTACGGACCAACTAATTCACCGCCGCCAGCAGCAGGGCCATCCGGGCCACGTTGCGGTTGTCTTCCCCCGCCTGATTATGGCACCCCAAAATCACATCGTCGGTGGCGGCGGGGTCGAGCGCGACGTTGCGCTTCAGCAATTCGCGGATGGGCAAAGCGGCCAGATCGTCGGCCCGGACGGGTGACAAACAGCCGCCAAACGAGCCAATCGGCGTTCGGATGGCATCGATGATGTAGGCGTTAGTCATACGTTAAATGTGGCTATTGTCTTCGCCTTTACCTCGTCAAGCGTGGCACCGGGCATGAGTTCGAGGAGGGTGAGTTAGTTGTTAGGGTAGCCGAATACGGCGAGGTCAGCGTACTCATCTACTTCCAGTCCGCCCACAATGGCGACGTCGATGTGCCCACCGCGAATCATGGCGAAGGAGTCTGCCGAGTCGAAATAGCTGCATCAATAAGCCGCTTTTTGTCAATTGACAGCTTGATTTACCGCCGACGTGATAAGCTGCAAAGCAAGACCGGGGATGAATGACCAACTTTATGGCCGTAGCCAGCCAAAACTGACTATTTTTATTGACAAATAACGGATTGCTGTCACAGTTCATCATGCGCATTGTCCTTCTCCTTTGCCTTCTTTTCTCTACCGCCGCCTGCGGCCAAACACTACAAACCAAAGGACTACAGCAACCCGTGGAGGTGCTACGCGACCAATGGGGTGTGAACCACATTTATGCCAAAAATGAGCACGACCTGTTCTTTGCGCAGGGGTATCTGGCGGCGCAGGACCGGCTGTTTCAACTGGATATGTGGCGGCGGCAGGCCACTGGAACCGTGGCTGAACTACTTGGTCCCCAAGAACTTAAGCGCGATATTGGTACGCGGCTGTTCATGTTTCGCCCCCAAAACCTGGACGCCGAACTGAACCGGTATCACCCCCACGGCAGCCAGATTGTGCGGGCATTTGTGGCGGGTATCAACGCCTACGTGACCCAGATAAACCAGACACCAGAAAAGCTGCCGTTCGAGTTTAAAACGCTGAAGACCCAGCCCGGTCTCTGGACACCCGAAGTGGTTATTAGCCGCCATCAGGGCCTGCTCAGCAACATCCGCGACGAACTGAATTACGGTCGGTTGGTCCACCTGATCGGGGCCGATAGCCTGCGGGCGCTGCAATGGTTTCACCCGCTGTCCGACGTTTCGGATGTAAAAGTCGGTGACCGGAACGCCGGATCGCCCGATTTAACCCTGCACGTCGATGGGGCCGGACTGATGCAGCCTATTCTGGAACTCTACGAAGCCTTCCGGCTGCCCCTCCGGTTTAGCAAAGCCGATAAAACGATGGGCGTGACCATGGAAGATGACGCCCTGCGGATGAAGCGGCGCGACAAAAACGATGCCTGGTTTGACGAAGAAAAGCAGTTTGTGGGGTCGAACAACTGGGCCATTTCGGGCGAAAAATCGGCGAGTGGGTATCCTATGCTGGCCAATGACCCCCACCGGGCGCAGTCTACGCCTTCGCTGCGGTATTGGGCGCACCTGAACGCGCCAGGGTGGAACGTGATCGGCGCGGGTGAACCCACGTTGCCGGGTATTTCCATTGGCCACAACGACTACGGCGCGTGGGGATTGACCATTTTCGACACCGACAATGAAGATTTGTACGTCTACGACATCAACCCGGCCAACCCCAATCAGTACCGCTACAAAGGCCGCTGGGAAACCATGCGCATTCGCCGCGAAACCATTACCGTGAAAGGGCAACAGCCTCAGACCGTGACGCTTAAGTACACCCGCCACGGGCCGGTGGTGTTTGACGACGGCAAAGCACATAAGGCCTACGCCGTGCGGGCGGGCGGGCTCGAACCGGGTTGTTCGCCCTATCTGACCAGTCTCCGCATGAATCAGGCGCGGTCATGGACCGAGTTCAGGCAGGCGTGTCTGGCCAGTCGGGTGCCGGGCGAAAACATGGTGTGGTCGGATCCCAAAGGCACCATCGGCTGGCAGGCGGTGGGGTTGGCACCCATCCGAAAAAATTGGACGGGTCTCGTGCCGGTGCCCGGCGACGGTCGGTACGAATGGGCGGGTTTTCTGCCCATCGACCAGTTGCCCCACGCCGAAAATCCCAGGTCAGGCATCATCGTCACGGCCAATAATAACCTCACGCCCATTGATTTCCCCCACCGCGACGCCATTGGCTGGGTGTGGGCCGGACCGTCGCGGGCGCAACGGATTGAAGAAGTATTGGGCGACGGTAAACGCAAAACCCTCAGCGATTTCATGCGCCTGCAAGCCGACTACGTAGCCCTGCCCGCCCGCACACTGGTACCGCTGCTGGAGCCACTGTCGTCCGACGATCAACCCACGGAACAGGCGCTGGCGTACCTCCGCAAGTGGAATTATTCGCTGGATATAAACTCGGTGGCGGCGTCGATTTACGTGGGGTTTGAGACCAACCTCCGCCGTGCCTTCGCCGATATGGTCATCCCCGCCGATGCCAAACCGTACCTGAAAAGCATTCCCACCAAACGCCTGCTGGACTGGGCTGTGTCGCCGCAACTTATTCTTCGTCAGTCAATTAACCGGGATAGTTTGTTGCTGGCCTGCGTAACGCAGTCGGTGGCTGACCTCACCAAACGCCTCGGCCCCGACATGGACACCTGGATTTACGGGCAGCGCACCAATAAGCACATTACCCTCACCCACGCCCTCAGCGATCTTGTTGGCGACGACCAGAAGAAGCGCATCAACCTCGGCCCGGTGGCGCGGGGCGGCTACGGCGAAACCGTCAACGTGACGGGCAGCGGCCTGAATCAGGAACATGGTGCGTCGTTCCGGATCGTGATGGATACCGAAGACTGGGACCGCACGATGGGCATCAACACCCCCGGCCAGTCGGCCAATCCTGACAGCCCGCACTACCGCGATTTATTCCCCCTCTGGGCTGAAAACGGCTATTTCCCCGCCTTCTTCTCCCGCAAGAACATCGAAAAAGTGACCGAGCAAAAGACGGTGTTGCGGCCATAAGGTAGACAATCGAAAACTCATGCCCCTTTCCACAAAAATTACTGATGCGCTGCTTGGCCTCGCCGTGGGTGATGCGTTGGGTGTGCCCGTTGAATTTATTGGCCGGGCTGCCCTGAAACATCAGCCTGTTATGACCATGCAGGGGTACGGAACGCACAGTCAGCCACCCGGTACGTTTTCAGATGATAGTTCGCTGGCGTTTTGTCTGGCCGAAAGTTTATGCCTGGGCTACAACCTGACCGATCTGGCCAACCGATTCATCAACTGGCGCGAACACGGCTACTGGACGGCCCACGGACGGGTTTTTGACATTGGCATTGCCACGAGCGCCGCCATTACCCGACTGATGAATGGCACGGCCCCAATGCTGGCGGGTGGTGTGGGCGAACTGGATAATGGCAACGGTTCGCTGATGCGGATTTTGCCACTGGTCTTTTACAGTGAACACAAACCCATTGCCGAACGCTTTCGACTGGTGGCCGAAGTGTCAGCGCTGACGCACGGGCATATCCGGTCTATTCTAGCCTGCTTTATCTACTGCGAATATGCCCGCTTGCTGTTAACTGGGCAGGACAAATGGGAGGCCTTCCGGGCAATTCAACAGACTGTCAATGAGTTTATTACAGAATATTCAATTGGCGGCTATGACGAATTGAGCCGTTTCCATCGTGTGTTGGAAAACCCGGCTATTCTAGCTGCCTCCAAACCACTTGTGTTATGTGATGACCCAGATATTCAGTCATCAGGCTACGTCTTGCATACGCTGGAAGCCAGCCTATGGTGTTTTTTAACCACCGAATCCTACGCCGAGGCCACCCTGAAAGCCGTCAATCTGGGCAGCGATACCGACACCACGGGCTGCGTAACGGGTGGTCTGGCAGGCATCTACTACGGTGCCAACACCATCCCCGCCGACTGGCTTTCGGCGCTTGCCCGCCGCAACGATATTATTGATTTGGCCAAGCGGTTAGCCACGAAACTGGGTAAGTGAGTTAGCTCCACGTTGTATGCCATCGCTGCCTGCCACCCACAAATTTCCCATCTGGCTAAGGGTTGAAACGGGGGCGGCTTGTCTTTACCTGACGGACATCTGCCGAATCAGCCCTGACGAAGACTGTTTCGGTATGTAAGGGGTGGGATTATGCCCGAATCGTCTAATTTTATCCCCGTTCAACCTAAATCACTCCCTCTCTTAACCCCCTCGATAGTTTTCATGAATCAACTTATTACGACCGATTACATTGTCTTTCTGCTCTATTTCATTGGCGTGTCGGCCTACGGATACTGGATCTACAACCAAAAGCAAACTGGCAAGCAAGACACCAAAGACTTTTTCCTGGCCGAAGGGTCGCTGACGTGGTGGGCCATTGGGGCCTCGCTCATCGCCTCCAACATCTCTGCCGAACAGTTTATCGGTATGTCGGGCGACGGGTTCCGGCTGGGTATTGCCATTGGTGTGTACGAGTGGCTGGCAGCAATCAGTCTCATCATTGTGGCAGTCTGGTTTATTCCGATCTATCTGAAGAACAAAATCTTCACGATGCCGCAGTTTCTGAGTACCCGCTACAACGAGACCGTGAGCCTGATTATGGCCATTTTCTGGCTGTTTCTCTACATTTTCGTTAACCTGACCTCGATTCTGTTTCTCGGCGCGTCGGCCATCAGTAGCCTCGTCGGGGGCGACAGCTTCCACGCCATCATCATCGGGCTGAGCATTTTCGCCATCATCATCACCCTCGGCGGCATGAAAGTGATCGGCTACACCGACGTGATTCAGGTGCTGGTACTCATCATCGGCGGGTTGGTGACGACGTATCTGGCGCTGACCAAAGTGAGCGAAACCTTCGGCCTGGGTAGCAGCGCGGTTACGGGTTTCAACACCATGATTGCCAACGCGGAAGATCACTTTCACATGATTTTTGCCAAGCCCGGACCCAACTCGTCGCAGGCCGATATTAACAAATACCTCACCTTGCCGGGCATCATGATGTACATGGCGGGGCAGTGGGTGGTGAACCTTAACTACTGGGGCTGCAATCAGTACATCACGCAGCGGGCGTTGGGGGCCGACCTCAAAACCGCCCGTACCGGCATTCTTTTCGCGGCCCTGTTGAAAATCTTTATGCCCGTCATCGTGATGGTGCCGGGCATTGCGGCCTACGTCATTCATGCCCACGGCGGCTTGCAGGCCGAGATGCTCCGCGACGGAGCCGTGTCGGGCGATAATGCGTATTCAGCCGTGCTGACGTTTTTGCCAAGCGGCCTCAAAGGGCTGTCGGTGGCAGCCTTGACGGCGGCAATCGTGGCCTCACTGGCCGGGAAAGCAAACTCGATTTCGACGATTTTCACGCTCGATATTTACCACAAATACGTCAACAAGACGGCCACCGAAACGCAGCTTGTCTGGGTGGGGCGGCTGGCTATTCTGGCGGCGGTGCTGGTAGCCATCGGCTTTGCCTGGGGCGACGCACTGGGCATTGGCGGGGCGGGTGGCTTCACCTACATCCAGAAATACACGGGTTACATTAGCCCCGGTATCTTCGCCATTTTCATTCTCGGCTTTTTCTGGAAACGGACCACGGGTACGGCGGCTATCGTCGGCATTCTGGCCGGTTTCGGGCTGGTTGTTTTGTTCAATCAGTTTGCGCCTGCCCTGTTTGGTAACGATACGCTGCTGTACACGGCGTTTCCGAACAAAGATGGCGTGTATGAAATCCCCTTTCTGGTGTCAATGGGTCTGTCGTTTGTCCTAACGGTGCTGCTGATGGTGATCGTTAGTATGGCCGGCCCCAAGGTGAACCCCAAAGCGTTCGAGATCGACGCGACCATGTTCAAACTGTCGCCTACGCACATTGCCATGATCGCCATTATCCTGGCCCTCGTGTCGGCGATCTACGTGCGGTTTTGGTAATTTTGGCTTTGCCCTCCTGAACAACTTTCCTCCGTGAACGAAATACGCGTGTTTGCCCCGGCTACGGTGGCCAATGTGGCCTGTGGCTTCGATATTTTTGGCTTTGCCGTCGACCAGCCCGGCGACGAAGTAATGCTCCGCCAAACCGATCAACCCGGCGTCCGCATCCTCGACATCATCGGCGACGGTGGCCGGTTGCCCCGCGAAGCCGCCCGAAATACCGCCGGTATTGCTATCCAGGTTTTCCTGAAAAAGCTAGGCCGCACCGACGTTGGTTTCGATATGGTGCTGACCAAACACATGCCCCTCGGCAGTGGGCTGGGTTCGAGTGCGGCGAGTGCCGTGGCGGGGGTATTTGCCGCTAATGAACTGTTAGGCAGACCGTTAACGACGATCGAACTGCTACCTTTTGCCATGGAAGGTGAACGCGTAGCCTGCGGCTCGGCCCACGCCGACAACGTGGGGCCGTCGCTGCTGGGCGGGTTTGTGGTGGTGCGTAGCTATAGCCCTCTCGACGTGATCAAGATTGATACGCCCGCCAGTTTGTTTGCCACTATCGTGCATCCCGATGTGGAGGTAAACACCAAAGACGCCCGCTATATCCTGAAAAATGAAGTCTCGCTCAAGAATACCATTACCCAGATGGGCAACGTGGCGGGCCTGATTGCGGGCCTGATGAAACCCGACTATGACCTCATTGGCCGGTCGATGGTGGATGTGATTATCGAACCCGTCCGGTCCATTCTCATCCCCGAATTCGACGAGGTAAAGCGGTCGGCAATGGCCAGTGGAGCGTTGGGGTGCAGTATTTCCGGTTCCGGCCCGTCTATGTTCGCCCTCAGCCGCGACGCCGACACGGCCCAAAACGTGGGCCAGGCCATGCAACAGGCATTCCTCTCCGTCGGCATCACCAGCGACGTATTCGTATCGGGCATCAACAACGTGGGGCCGAGGGTATTAGCGTGACGCTCTAGTTGACTGCTGTTAGGTCATGCCGATGCAGGCTTTGATGCTGCGGCTTTGCGTCAAGCCTGTGAGCAGCAACAAGTCGAAGCCAATATCAAGTTAAATCCCCGGTCGAAGAAAATGAAATCGGCAGCGTAGGAGTACTTTGATGAAGAACTTTATAAACGTCGGGTTGTCATTGAGCCGCACCGGCGGACCGGGTCAAATGCCTGGCTTGACAGCGTTTCAAAACGCTCCTGGTTCGCTTTGAAACGCTGGTCATAAATTGGGTATCTTTTTATCTGTTGGCATTTGTCGTGCTGTTTCTGCGGAGAATTGCCAAAACCCAGAAAGTCTAAACAGCTTCAATATGTTTGCAGGAAAGTAGATCCCGCAACGGCAGACCGCTCGTGCTTCGGGATGACAAAAAAATAATTAAGCGCAAACAGCCCCTGGCCAAAACCGGGGGCTGTTTGCGCTTAATTACGCTGTTCAACTAACTATAATTTTCTTCGTGGGCGACTGTCTAATACTAGAGTTGGATTTTCGTCAGCATGGCGCAAGTATTTTTCGTATCCAGCTTTTGTTTTTAATTCGACCTGATACAAATACCCCTCCGGCTGCCGAGCATTTTCATATACGTAGCTGTACGAATAATAAACAATGTCGCTGGCTTTAAGGGTCGTATTGGGGAAACTGCGGGTACGTTTTTCGTCAACCCAAACACCGTATTTTTTTGGATTTTTATACGACTCAAACTGCGCCACGCTAATAAGTTTGGGTGGATTTGGCGAATAGATTTCAACTTGTGCTTTTTGTTCAGCCGTCAATTCTGAAAACGTTATCTCAGTATGTTTGACGATTTTTTCACCTCGCCGAAGTATTACGTGGACCTTCTTATCGCCAAACCGACGTTCCATTTCAGTTACGTCCATTTTCGCATTTTTTACGGCTGTGGCGGGTTGAGTCTGATTGGCTTTTGTGGGCGCAGGGGCTACCTGTGCGGGGGATTTGGTGGCGAGTAGCGCGGCTGTTGCGCCGAAAAGAAGGGCCGTGCCGATTCCGGTCAGCCATGTGCGGACGGGCGATGCGTGTTTAGTCATCATGAGCAAGCGTTTTTTTATGGTTTGGAATGTAAGCGTACTCACCAATGCAGGCAACGGAATGGCCCGCGTGAGGCTGGAGAGCAACAAATACTGATAATTCGGCACGTTTTGAAAAGAATTATTCACGGCTTCATCGGCCAGAAATTCGTGGTTGAGCTGGATGGCTTTCTTGAGCCAAAATAGCACCGGGCTGAACCAACCCACGCACAAAAGCAGCTCCATCAACAGGATATCGAGCGAATGCCGTTGCCGAATATGCGTCAGTTCATGAGTGAAGAGTTCGCCTTCGATTTCGCCGCACTCATAGGCTGTTTTTGACACAAATAGGTAGTGAAGGAACGTGTGCGGAATGACGTTTTCAGGTAACAAAACCAATGTCGCACTGTAGATCAATTGCGTTTTAGTTCGGGTAATACGTACAGCTAATTGATACAGATTTCGGGCGAAGCGGAATAACATAATTACGGTTACAGCACCATATAGCCATAGCCAATAATTTACCGGATTATCCGCTGGCTCTTCCAGTGGATTTACCAAGCTTGTCACATTGTCAATCTGGTAATAAGACAGTTGCTGCTGCACGTCACTGATTGGTATCACATCAGAGATTACATCAATCGTAATCATAGGCCCCAAAAAAGAGACTAGCAGGGTGCACAGCAAGTAGACTCGTTTGATGCGGTGTACGGGCTGATTCTCAAGCACCAACGTATAAAAACCAGTTAAAATCAGCAGGCTTAAACTCGACAAAATCAGGTACGTAATCATAGCTTTTTACGGTCTATTTGTTCATCGATAATCCGGCGGAGTTCGGTTAATTCATCAGCCGATAAATCGATTTCGGTGGTAAAAAAAGATGCGAATTGCACGGCTGAATCGTTGAAGAAATTTTTAATAAAGCCATTCAGCCGCGTGGCCGAGTAAGATTCCCGACTTACTAACGGGTAATATTCACGCGAGTTACCGCGTTCGGTATAGGCCACAAATCCCTTGTCGGCCATACGTTTCAGCAACGTTGCCACGGTGGTGGCGGCGGGCCGGGGGTCATCATACGTATCGAGCAGGTCTTTCATGTAGGCCCGTTGTTGGTCCCACAAGTGATGCATCAGTATTTCTTCGGCGGTCGAGAGTTTCATTCTACGTTTGTAGCGTCGTTTCTACAAATATAGAATTTTATGGCATGGAATTACAACTGCCTCTGGAAAAGTCATGAGCAGATTTATTAAACGGTTGATTCAGAGAGGGAAAATTCGTGCGGGTTGGCGCCTTCAACTACGCATCTCGGATAAGCTCCGGGTGAGCCCAGGTTTTCTATTCCAACCCCTCCCCCACAGCCGCCCGAATCAACTTTATCACTTCTTCCGGCACTTCCAGCGGGAGCAGATGACCTGCGCCGGGGATGATCCGGAGGGTAGCCTGGGGCAGATGCGGCTGTACATTTTCTACTTGCACCTGCATCGGAATGGCTTCGTCAGCATCGCCGACCATGAGCGCGATGAGCACGGTGATGCGGGCCATCCGGTCGGTGATATCGGTGCGGCTACCCACAGCGGGCCAGGCAATCCAGCCTTCGGGGCTGGCGCGGAGATTGTCGGCTATGATTTGTCTACTTGTGGCGTCAGAAAGCGGTTTTTTGGTAATCGTTGCCAGCGTCTTTTCGGCGGCTCCGCGCTGCTTTTCGGGCGACAGGCTAGGCTTATCCAGCATCTCCTGCCGTGAATCGTCGGGGATGGGTTCGGGGCCAGGCGGCGACGTTGACAACAAAACCATACCCCGGAGGCCCGCAGGCTGGGGTTTCCCGGGCAAACCCGCCGCGATGACCAACGCGATTTTACCACCCATCGAATGCCCCACCAGCACAAACGGATCATTACCAAGTTGTTCCGAAATCGCTTCGGCCACAACCGCCGCCACGCCGTCAACGTCCTGGTGGTCAGACAGTGGCGACGATTCACCGAAGCCGGGCAGGTCGATAACGAGGCAGCGAAAATCGGTTGCCAGTTCATCAACCACAGCATTCCACGACTGAATTGACCCGCCGTAATAGTGCAGGAAAACCAACGTCGGCAGCGATGGCGCGGCGGGTTGGCGCGTGAGGGTATTGAGCATCGTGCGGCTTAGATGGCTACTTTCAGCTTGGCCGGTTGGTCGGTCACTTCCAGGATGGATGCATAGGGCACAATCGTGATCTGGCCGAACTCTTCCAGCAACATTTTGTAAGCGGCGGCTACGGGGCGGGGCTTGCGGTCGAGGTCATACAATCCGCAGGCGTTGACCCGATTGTTTTGCTCAGCCAGACCCGAATCCCAGTCGATCTGGTCGATGAGGCTATACCACGTGAAGCCCATCACGGGCGTGCCGTCGCGGCGCATCCGCATGAGGTTGATCCACTGCTTCCAGAGCCACATCGGTGCGTCGTCGGCCTCAAACACGTTGGTTTCAGTGTGCATCACCGGCTTGTGGTAGCGGTTGTAATATTCCTTCGTGATCTCGTACCAACCCAACACATCCATTGAGTTAAACATCTGACCATCAGGCAGTTTAACCTGCTCATTTCTACCATAGTAATCATTACCCATCACCTGATAACCCGGCGGCTGACCGGCCATAAACCATTTGTATTCGTCGCGGGTCATGCCGTTGTCCAACAAATACAAGGCAACGTCGGCCACGGGCGCGTGGGAATACAGCAGGTCGAGCGAAAGAAAGCGAAGTTCGTTTTGCAGGTTGATTTCGGCAGTCGGTACCGCACATACTTCATGAATATATTCGGCACTTTCGCTCTGAATCACGATAAGGTCATTACGGCGTTTGGCTAGCTGCTGCGTACCCATGATGCTGGCCGCCACGGTGTGTTTCATGGCCGTGACGAAGGCTTTGTCGTCTTTCAATTGCTCATTCCAGAGGCCATCTTTGGCACTGTGGCGGGCAGTTACGTAAATCTCGTTGACGGGTGTGTAATACCGCACCCACGGATAACGTTCGGCCACGGCGGCGCAGTAATCGGCAAAATGCACGGGCAGTTCGGGGTTCTGGAAATTACCAATCCAGTCGGGTACGCCAAAATGCATCAGGTCGAGAATCGGCGTGATGCCCTGCTTTTTGATTTCGGCCATTGCCAGATCAGCAAACTCCCAATCGTATTTTCCCGGCCCCTGATGGATACTGTAGTACGGCAATCCGTAACGCAACACCTTCAGGCCCATCTCTTTAACCAGACCGATATCCTCTTTGTAGCGGTCATAATGCCCGCATTCACGAAGCTGATCGCGACGTACCTTACCGTTTTGGATGGTCGGGTACGAACATTCGATGCCCGTGGCGAACATAAAGTTAGACGGCGACCCGTCGGGCAAACCGTTACCGTTATGGCCGGCCCCGCCGCCAAATTCGTCGCCCGCGTAATTACCGTCGCCGAATCGTTTTTTGATGTGTGATAGGAAGTTCATGAGAGAAATTTATCGGCCGTCCGCAAGGCCAACGCCATGATAGTCAGGGCGGGGTTGACGCTGAGCGACGACGGGAAGGTGGAATTATCGGAGATGTAGAGGTTAGGAATATCGAAGCTTTGGCCGTTGGCATTCACCACGTTTTCTTCCGGCGAATCACCCATGCGGCAGGTGCCGATGGTGTGCGCCGCACGGGGAAACGCCCAGACATTTTTGGCACCCGCCGCCGCCCAGACGTCGCGCATGATTTTGTCAGCATGAGCGTTCATCTTTTTCTCGTTCTCGCCGTCGGTGTGAAAAACGCGCGGTTTGGGCAGGCCACGGGCATCCAGTTCGTCCGACAGTTCGAGGTAATTATGGTCGTAGGGCAGGCCGTCGCCCAGGATGTTGATGCCCGCTACGTGGTTGTACCGGCTCATGGCGTCGATGAGGGATTGACCCCAAAGGCCGCGCCCACGGGCCACCTGTTTGGCGTAGGTCACGGGCATCACGCCGATGGATTGCAGCAAATAGCCACCCGCAAAATCGGCTGGTTTTCCCGCGAAGGGCCGATGGGTGTCTTCCGAAATAAGCCCGCCGGGAATGCCCTTGTAAGGCCGCACGTCCTCGTCGAATTCGCCCCAGATTTGCAGGCCGGGGTGCGCCATTATATTACGCCCCACCTGTCCGCTACTATTAGCCAACTCATTGATTAACAGTAATCTGGGTGTTTCAACGGCCCCGGCGCAGAGGAAAACGGTGTTGCATTTCTGCCGGTGTGTTTGCCCGTTTTGTACGTACACCACTGCTGTTATACGCCCCTGCGAATCACGGTCGAACGTGGTGACGAAGGCGTCGGGCCTCACCTCGGCACCGTGGGCGCGGGCCAGTGGAATAAACGTCACGTCCATGCTTGCCTTTGCCCCCACGCTGCACCCCGCCTGGCAAAACCCCCGGTTGGTGCAGGCTTCGCGCCAGCCAACGCCCTCCTGATAGTACCGCCCCGACAGGGCCGCGTTGGCAGCGGGCGAAGTTTTGATCCCCAGTTCAGCACAGCCCCATTGCATGAGTTGGGCGGCCCCGTTCAGGGGTAGCGGTGGTAGCGGGTAGTTGCGTTTTCGCTTCGGCCCCCACGGGTAATCATTCGGGCCGGAAATGCCCAAAAAGTACTCCAGCTCGTCGTAATAAGGCTCAATGTCCTGGTGATAATCCACGGGCCAGTCGGCGGCAACGCCAAATTCAGTGCGCATGAGCATATCGTCGGGCTGGGCGCGCGGGGTGTATGCGGTGTAGTGCAGGGTTGACCCACCCACGCCCGTACCCGAATTATTGGAGCCAAACGCGAGGGGGTTTTCGCCCGCGCTGAGTCGTTCGTCGTTCCAGAACAGGAACTCCTGCGCCCGTTCGTCGGTAGCGTAATCGCGTTTCGGGTCTTTTTCAGCCCCCGCCTCCAGCGCCACCACACGCAGGCCTGCCATAGCCAGCCGCGCCAGCAATGGTGCGCCGCCCGCCCCCGTGCCGATCACGACGGCATCGACGGTTTCGTTTGTTGAGTATGTTTTCATAGTGCTTTCGGCTCCCGCTCTTCCAGTTCATTCAATCCTACGCGATCCCAGCGGGGTTTATCGGCCATGCCGACGTAACCAATGTCTTCCTGCGCCAGTGGGTGACTGAAATAAATTCCCGTCAGTTCGGACAGCATGTCGTCAAAAAAACGCTTCGACTGAAGCGGGTTTAGGGATACCCCAACGGCCGTTCCCTGCTGAACCTGCCCGATCAGCTCGTCTTGCTCCGCCCCGTCTAGCTGGGCAAACGGATGGCCAAATTGTGCCTGTGCAGCCTCCTGAAAGGCATTCATGCCCATACGCCAGGCATAAGGATCGGCGGGGAGGGCATCGTATCGCCAGCCGTCGCTCTCGTTGTGCGCCAGCCGTTGATCAACCGGGCCAACCACATCAATTTGCGCCCGGTCAGTGGGTTGTGGCAGTAACCGGGCCACGATTTGGCGGAGTAGTTCGGCTTCATCAGCTGTAAAAAACTGAGGCGGTTCGGGCTGTTCAGCCAGCCGCACTTGCAGCGCTTCCCGCGTAGCAGGGGTCACATGGTCGGTGTCGAGTAAAGCTCGAACGGTACCGGAGGGGTAGGGCATTTTGATTTACGAATTACGAATTACGATGTACGATTTAGGCCGGCGCACGATTATAAATCATACATCGTAAATCGTACATGGTAAATCAGTTTATCCCAATTTTCCGCCGGTCACTTCTACCAGTGCGCCGGTCATGAAACTACCGTCTGACGAACCAAGCAGGACATAGGCGGGGGCAAGTTCTTCGGGTTGGCCGGGGCGGGCGAGGGCTACCTCGTGGCCAAAATGCTCGACTTCATCCATAGGCATCGTGGCCGGAATGTTGGGTGTCCAGACGGGGCCGGGCACTACGGCGTTGACGCGAATACCACGTTCACCGAGTTGGATGGCCAGTGATTTAGTGAAAGCGTGAATAGCTCCTTTCGTGGCGGTGTAGTCGACCAGGAGTGGGTTGCCCACAATGCCGACAATGCTGCCCGTATTCACAATGGCGTCGCCTTTTTGCAGGTGCGGCAGAGCGGCCTGCGCCATGAAAAAATAGCCGAAAATATTGGTCTCGAACGTGCGGCGAAGTTGTTCTTCCGTGATGTCTTCAAACCGCTCCTGCGCCATTTGATACGCCGCGTTATTGATCAGTATATTCAGCTTACCGTACTCATTTATAGTCTGTTGAACGGCTTCTTTACACGCCGAAGACTGGCGCACATCGGCCTGAATGACGAGGCATTTCCCGCCTTTTGCTTCAACGAGCCGCTTGGTTTCGTTGGCATCGCCGGTGTTTTCGTTGTAGAGAATGGCCACCTCGGCACCCTCCATCGCATAGGCAATGGCAACCGCCCGGCCAATGCCCGAGTCGGCCCCCGTAATGAGGGCTACTTTGCCCGTTAATTTACCAGCGGGTTTGTAATTGGATAAGTCCGAGTCGGGCTGCTGGTGCATGTCTGACTGACGGGCGGGGTAAGGCAATTTCTGGCCCTTTATTTCCTGAGCGGAGGGGCGCGATTCCTGAGTGGTCATACCGTTATTGAGCATCTGTTGGCATTAACAGACAAACTCGGTAACGACACGAAAGGTTAAAAATAGGCCTCAGTGGGCTACTCGCACAGCTTAACCCACTTTTAACGTCCATTTGGCGATGTTTTAATGCCGCGTCGCCACGTTTACAGGGCACAAGCACTCGATTGGTCAGGCACAGCAAGCCGGGCAATACTGATTAGGTGATGGTTCATAGGATAAGTTGCACGGGTTAGCCCATTAAAATCGTCGGAATACTATGTATGTTGCAGATATGAAAGTACTGGTAGTCGAAGATGAGCCAAAGCTGGCCTCATTCGTAAAAAAAGGCCTTGAAGAGCAGAAATGCGAGGTCGACCTGGCCTATGACGGTCAGATTGGCCGCACCATGGCGCTCAGCAACAGCTACGACATTATTGTGCTGGACGTGAACCTGCCCAAAATCAACGGCTTCGACCTGGCCCAAACCATTCGGCATGAGCAGGTACGTACGCCCATTCTGATGCTGACGGCCATGGGTTCGGTGGAAGACAAACTGTTGGGGTTTGAAGCCGGGGCCGACGACTACCTCGTGAAACCATTCGAGTTTCGGGAATTGATGGCCCGTATTCGTGCCCTGCATAAACGTAGTGCCGACGGAGGCAACGCCGTGAGCGTACTCCGGGTGGCCGACCTGGAACTGGACCTCAACGAAAAAATTGCCCGCCGGGGCGGCAAGCGTATCGAACTGACAGCCAAGGAGTTCGGTCTGCTGGAATACCTTATGCGCAACCGGGGCCGGGTGGTATCACGCGTGGATATTGCCGAAAAAGTCTGGGATATTCACTTCGACACCGGTACCAACGTGATCGATGTATACGTGAATTTCCTGCGCAAGAAAGTGGATAAAGAGTTTCCGCAGAAGCTCATCCACACGGTCATTGGCATGGGCTACATCATGAGGGACGAGTGAACATCCGTACCCGACTGACCCTGTTGTTTTTGCTACTGGTGGGGTCTATCCTGCTGTTATTTTCGCTGGGCATCTACCTGCTTTACAATCAATTCCGCGAGGTCGATTTCTACGAACGCCTCCACGAACAGGCCATTGCCACCGTCCGGGTGCGCGAAGACGCCGGCGACGTGGCCCGCACCGATTTACCCGTGATGGTCGACGAGCGGATTTCGATCTATACACCTGATAATCAGATAGCCTTCACAGTTGGACCAGGACCACTTGTTCGTATTCGAGCCGATCAACTGGCAAAAATCAGGGCTGGGCGTGAGTTCAAATTCCGCCAGACTAATCACGAAACGCTGGCCTTGAATTACCACAGCAAGTCGGGGCCAACGCTGGTGGTGGTGGCCACGGCTTATGACCGCTATGGCTTCAATAATCTCGTACGGCTACGACAGATCCTGATCTTCGGTTGGCTGGCCAGTTTGCTGGCAGTGGGTGTGGCGGGCTGGCTCTTTGCCTCCGATGCCCTGCGGCCCGTTTCGGAAATCATCGAGCAGGTCAACACCATTTCGGGCACCAATATTCACCGGCGGCTACAGGTAAGTCGGCAACGCGACGAGCTTGCCGAACTGGCCCACACCTTCAACGCCATGCTCAACCGGCTCGAAGAAGCGTTTGTGACACAGCGCAGTTTCGTTTCTCACGCCTCCCACGAATTGCGCACGCCACTGGCCATTATGCGGGGCAACATCGACGTGGCCCTGATGCAGCCCCGCGACACGCTGTATTACCGACAAACGATCGACGAGGTGCTCTATCAGGTGCAGCGCATGATTGATCTGGCCAATGGATTGCTCGATCTGGCCCGCGCAAACACCGACGCTGCCAACCTCTCGTTCCGGCCCACACGCATCGACGAAGTGCTCTGGCAGGCTCGTAGCAGCATTTTGTCGAAAAATCTGGATTATTCCATCGATATTCTGTTTGATTTCGACGACGAAGCGGTAGCTGGAGAAGACGATAGCCTCACGCTACCCGCCGAAGAAGCACTATTGCGCACGGCGCTACAGAACCTGATGGAAAACGGCTGCAAATACTCCGTCAACCACAGTGTCACGGTGCGGATTTCGTTTATTCCGAATGCCATTCAACTCGCCTTCGTCGACAATGGCTATGGTATCCCGCCCGAAGACCTGCCCCATTTATTTGAGCCATTCTACCGGTCATCGCACACCACCAGCGTGGCTCCCGGCCACGGTATTGGACTGGCCCTGACCAACCGAATCGTGAAACTTCACAACGGCCAACTCAAAATCGACTCGGTGGTTGGCCAGGGCACGACGGTTACGGTGCAATTGCCGGTGTAGAGGGTGTTTACGGGCGGCGTCCCGCTCCGCGGTGTATATACTGTCTACTTTGGACGCCGCCCGGTACCACTCCGCTAAACACCCCTCACATCAATGACCAAAATCTTTTTCCAATCCCAACACCCAAAAACCGCGCTCAATACTCTTTGGGTAAAGGCAGGCGTCATAACCCGCATCACCTTGCCCTATTTCTGACCATATATAGCCCTTTACTTACATGCGTAAATCAATTGTCCTACTGAGCTTATTGCTCCTGTCAACGTTCGGCTCATGGGCGCAACCCACTCAACTCCCCTCGGCACCGGGCCGGTGGACGGCGGCTAAGGCCAACGCCTGGTATGCCAGAGAGCCGTTTTTGTTTGGGGCTAACTATAATCCCGCCAACGCCATTAACGAACTGGAGTTCTGGCAGGCCGAGACGTTCGACCCCGCCACGATTGATAAAGAACTGGGCTGGGCCGAAAACATGGGCATCAATACCCTGCGTGTTTTTCTGCACGATCTGCCTTACAAACAGGATTCAAAAGGCTTCATCAAGCGGATCGACCAATTTTTGACCATTTGCCAGAAACACAAAATCCGCCCCGTACTGGTCCTCTTCGACTCGTGCTGGGACCCTATTCCCAAGCTGGGTAAACAGCGCGACCCACAACCGGGCATTCATAATTCGGGCTGGGTGCAGTCGCCGGGGGCCGAGGCGCTCACCGATGTGTCACAGTATCCGCGCCTGGAGGCTTATGTGAAAGGCATTGTGGGTGCGTTCGCAACCGACAAACGCATATTGATGTGGGACGTCTGGAACGAACCCGACAATACCAACGACAACAGCTACGGCGACAACCACACCATCAAAACCGAACTGCCCAAAGCCCGCAAGATTGCCATTATTCAGGCGCTGTTACCCCAGGTATTTGGCTGGGCGCGGGCCGTTTCGCCCACCCAGCCCCTGACGGCGGGCGTCTGGCACAGCGACTGGAGCGGCAAAACACCCTTTTCGGCCTTCGACCAGATGATGCTCGACAACTCGGACGTGATCACGTTTCACCAGTATTCCGACGCTGGGGCGCTGGAGCAGGCCATTCCGTATATGAAAAGCATGGGGCGGCCCGTGATCTGCACCGAGTTTATGGCGCGTGGCGTGAATAGCAAATTCCAGACGCACCTGCCCATTGCTAAGCGCGAAAAAGTAGGCATGATCTGCTGGGGTTTTGTGGCGGGTAGATCGCAGACGTTTCTGCCCTGGGATAGCTGGCAGAAGCCGTACGTAAACGGCAATGAACCCAAGGTCTGGTTCCACGAAATCCTGAAAGGCGACGGCACCCCCTACGACCCTGCCGAGGTAATAGCCATCAAAGCCGCGATGGGAAAAAAGTAGGGTATAGACGCTGGATTTTAGACGCTGGACACACGGCATCAGCCTATAAACGAATGCCGCTTCATAGTTGGAGCGGCATTTTTATTGACGAAAATTTGAAGCTAAAAATGCAACACAAAAAACCGTAAGTTCATTTAATGTGATGATTATCAGCGTATTACATAAATAATATAATCTCTATCTATTTTATAGATTTAAAACAATCATAAGCAACCAATTAAACCTTTGGGTGTGTCATTCGTTCAAAAGAAAGATCGTCTGCCATGTAGGCAGGCACACAATCACTAATCACTCTACGTTGATGAAAAATGCAATCATGATAGCCTTTGGGCTGCTGCTAGCCGTCTCACAGGCCTCGTTCGCGCAAGCTGTTCAGGAAGGAAAAGCGGCGAAAAAGGAAATGAAAGCCGAGAAGAAAATGGCTAAAGCCCACGAGAAGCGGATGGAAGCCAAAACGCACAAAGGCATCGAAATTGCTGGTGTGTCTGACCCCAAAACGCGCATGAAAGACGCCAACCGCAAAGAAGAAAAGGCCGAGAAAAAAGAGCTGAAAGCCCGGGCCGATATGATGAAAGCTGGTGCCAAAGCTGAAAAGAAGAAGGCTGCCAAAGTCGACTAACTGATCCACCCCACTACACTACCGAAATCCCGGTCGCTCATCTGAGCAACCGGGATTTTTTATGGGCAGCCTATTTCGGTGGAACCACCGCTAGCTCTTTTTTTAATCAATATTCATTGAGCCTTGTTGAGTATCCACCGTTAATAAACAAAAAAAGCCCGACCAATTAGCCGGGCTTTTCAGTAATAAACTCATTGTAGTAAGCCTAGATCGACTCCTGTGGCTGTGTTTCAACGGGTTTGGCTTCCTTGCCGATTTCCTCCTTTATTTCTTCGGCAACGCCGCGTTTTTTGTTGGCCGCATAAGCCGTGTCGCGCTCAAACGGGCGGCGACCCAGCAGCCGCACCAGGTCTTTCTGGAACAGGATCTCTTTTTCCAGCAACTCCTGCGCAATGATCTCCAGACCAGCCCGGTGTTCCGTCAGCATATTTTTTGTGCGCTGATAGGCGATGTCCACAATCTTGCGTACCTCCTCGTCAATCTGCCGGGCAGTCTCTTCCGAGTAAGGTTTGTTGAAATTATAGTCTGACTGCTTCGAATCGAAGAACGATACGTTGCCGATCTTATCGTTCATGCCATACACGGTCACCATGCTGTAAGCCAGCTTCGTGATCCGTTCCAGGTCGCTGAGCGCACCGGTCGAGACCTTGTCGAACACAATGTCTTCGGCGACACGACCACCCAGCGCCATGCACATCTCGTCCATAAGCTGCTCAGTGCGGTAGAGGTACTGCTCGCGGGGCAGGTATTGAGCGTAACCCAGCGCAGCCACCCCACGCGGCACGATAGACACCTTCACGAGGGGATCGGCGTGTTCCAGATACCAGCCTGCCACCGCGTGACCAGCTTCGTGGTAGGCCACGATCTCTTTTTCTTCGGGCGAAATGAGCTTGTTCTTCTTCTCCAAACCACCAATTACCCGGTCCATGGCATCCTGAAAGTCGATCATTTCCACCGACTCTTTGTCGTGCCGGGCAGCAATCAGGGCGGCTTCGTTGCAGACGTTAGCAATTTCAGCACCAGCAAAACCGGGGGTCTGAGCAGCCAACTCGCGTGGGTCAACGTCAGGGGCCAGTTTGATGGGCTTCAGGTGAACTTTGAAGATCGCTTCCCGACCAATGATGTCCGGCTTGTCGATGCTGATCTGACGGTCGAAACGACCGGGACGTTGCAGGGCGGAGTCGAGCACGTCGGGGCGGTTGGTTGCGGCCAGGATGATGATACCCGAATCGGTGGCAAAACCGTCCATTTCCACCAGCAGCGAGTTCAGTGTATTCTCGCGTTCGTCGTTGGCACCGGGCATTGAACCCCGACCACGGGTGCGGCCCACCGCGTCGATCTCATCGATAAAGATGATACAGGGTGCTTTTTCTTTAGCCTGCTTGAAGAGGTCACGTACCCGCGCGGCACCCACACCCACAAACATTTCGACGAAATCGGAACCCGACAGCGAGAAGAACGGAACACCCGCCTCACCCGCTACGGCCTTAGCCAGCAGCGTTTTACCCGTACCCGGAGGACCAATCAGCAAGGCACCTTTGGGAATTTTGGCCCCCAGTTTGGTGAATTTCGCCGGGTTCTTGAGGTAATCGACAATCTCTTTGATTTCTTCTTTAGCTTCGTCCAGCCCGGCCACATCGTTGAACGTGATCTTCACCCGGTTTTCGGGATCGAACAGGGCCGCGCGCGATTTGCCAATGTTGAAGATCTGACCACCCGGACCACCCGTACCCGACATGCGGCCCAGGATGAAGTACATAGCCAAGATCATTACGATCACTACACCGTAGGTAGCTAAGGAGCTAGCCCAGTCGGGGCGGGTTTCGTAGCGGTCATCAATCTGTTGCGCATCGGGAATATCTTTTTCCAGCCGTTGCAGATCACTCTTGAACGACTCGGCAGAGGGCACCTCAAACGAATAATGGGGACCGCCGCTGTTGCTGCTGAAAAGTTGCTTTTGACCCGAAACAGCCCGATAATCAGGTTTGTTGAGCGCTTCTGGCTTGAGGGTAATTTCGGCAATCTTGTCGTTAACAATGATCACCGACTTAACGTCGTTGTTTTTCACCATCCGCTCAAACTGCTTGGGCGTGGTAGGGCGAACGGACGAGGTTTTGCTGAGCAGTGTAATACCTAGTATGGCGGCAATGAGCAACACCACAATCCACCCCTGAAAGTTCGGCTTACGCGGCACTCGACTCAGGGGATTTTTATTGTTGTTTTCAGACATTTCGACAGGTTGTACAAAAGTAGATTTGTAAGGGTAACACCAGACGGGAAATGAATGTTTCGCCGTCAATAGGGGCCCCGGATGGCAAATGACGGGCGGTTTTGGGGATAATTAAGCGGTGGTTCCTGATGAAAAAACGTACGGTTCATCGGCTATTTCATGGATCTCGGCATCGCCCCAAAGCTGCTCAAGATCATAGAACGCGCGACGGTCTTTTTTGAACACATGAACCACCACATCGATGTAGTCGAGCAGAATCCATTCGCGGTTCATCTTGCCTTCACGGCTCACGGGAAACGTGCGGCTCACTTTCAGAATTTCTTCTTCCACTGACCCCGAAATGGCGTCGATCTGCGTGTCGGAACTACCCGAACAGATGATGAAATAATCGGTAATGGCATTTTTCACGTTGCGGAGGTCCATCACAACGATATCCTGCGCTTTTTTCTCCTGCATTCCTTTCACTACCAGATCACGGAGTTGTTCGGTAGATAATCGGGTTTGTTTGGCTGAAACGGGGTGTTGACTCATGCTTTGCTTGTAAACTTGTGGTAGCGGGCGGGTAGCGGGTGCGTTGCCAGATCGGGTTAACGAATACCCAACCGCACCATACACGGACTGCTTTCTATTAAACGTAACAATCTTTGTACAAAATCTATCCCAAAACGCTCTTCGTTGGCCAAAATATCGTTTTTCTGCCAACCTGTCAGTCTACCAACGACGAGGCACTACAGTTTCTGGCCGATGGCACCGCCTGTGAGGGTGATCTGGTTGTCACCGACCTGCAAACGCAGGGTCGGGGCCAACGCGGCAACCAGTGGATTGCCCAGTCTGGTCAGAACCTGACGTTTTCGCTGGTGTTGCAGCCCACGTTTCTGCTGGCGTCTGAGCAGTTCTGGCTCAACATAGTTATTTCACTGGCCGTCTACGATTCGCTTTCGCCGTTTATTCCGGCAGGATTACGGGTGAAGTGGCCTAACGACATCTACGTAAATGACCGGAAGATGGGGGGTATTTTAATCGAAAATGCGCTTCAGGGCTACAGTTTGGCCCATTCGGTGGTAGGCATTGGGTTGAATATCAACCAGACGCAGTTTGGCTACCCCACGGCCACCTCCCTGCTACTTGAAGCCCCTTTTGAGGAAGGCTACCACCTCCCCGCGCTGCTGACCACCCTCTGCCAGCAACTTGAAAAACGGTATCTCCAGCTCCGCAACGGGCAACGCGACACCCTGCGGGCCTCTTACCTGCAACAGCTTTACCGCTACCAGCAGGAACACACCTACGAAACCGACGGCCACCGCTTCGTCGGCATCATCGTCAATATTGACCCCACCGGCCGCCTGGGCATTCTGGTTGATGGCGCAGTGCGGTACTTTGCGTTTAAGGAAGTAATGTTTGTAGCCCCCTAGCCCCCGAGGGGGGAAGTGCTGCCGCCAGCTTAGCTTAGCCCCCAACCGTGTGGCGAGCGAAGCAAAGCGGGCGGCAGCACGTCCCCCCACCGGGGCGAGGGGGCTACAAACATTACATCCTTAAACGCCAAGGACCGCACAGCGCCATCAACCAGAAA